>SXMN01000022.1 GCA_005777315.1 Verrucomicrobiales bacterium | reverse complement strand
TCGAACCCTCGTCTCAGGCTTGGGAAGCCCACATTCTACCATTGAACCACACCCGCGTTCCTGACATGCGTGGATCTAACCACATGCCTCCAGGTTTGCAATCCAGCAATTCCATCCATTCGATGATTTGCTCCACCGGACGTTGTCCTCCTCAATACACATGACGTGATGCTGCTCTTCGAACACCGCGACGAGTTTCCGAGTGATCAATCACCTGCCGGCTTTCACGGTTTCCGTCTCATTCGCACCAACCGAAATCCCAAACCAACATGCCGCCCCAAACAGACCAACGACTGCGCCAACACCAATTCCCCAGCCCCAGCCAAGATTGGTCCCGATCCATGGCGTGATCATTGGCGCGAGCAGACCAATGCCGTTGCCGCCGGTATTCATAATCGCCGCAGTTGTGCCACCTCGGTTCCGGCCCATATCAACGGCCACGGTCCAAAAGGATGCCTCGCACAAACCAAGTGTGCCGAGCGCGAGCGTAAACCAGATGACGATCCAGAATTTGTCCACGGAAAACACACCACAGAGGAGGAAGAGTGAGCTGATGATCATCCCTACCTTGGGCACCAGCGTCTGGCCGGACTGCCAACCCAACCAGCGACGCGCACGATCAGTCAGCCACCCACCCAGCGGCATGCAGAGCGCCATCGCCAGGTTGGGGATCCCCGCAAGGACCCGGCTCTCCATCTTGTCCATCTTGAGGACTGAATCGAAGTAGTAATGGAGCCAATAGAAGAACAGGTATTGGAAGTAACCGACCGCCGCGTAGCTCAATGTCAGCAACCACAAGTTTCGATCGCGAAACACAACTCCCGATGAAGCAGTGGACGTCGTTGGATCATGAGAGTTCGATTCTGAGTCTGATTTCGGAGCAGACAGGTGTTCCGGTCGGTCCGTAATAAAGATCCTCCAAGCCACCGCCAGCAGGGCCGTTGTGGAACCGGTGATGACGAATGCCTTAGGCCAGTCGAAGCGGTCTATCAGCAAGCCGAACACCGGATGCACAACCGCGTATGCGAGAATGGAAGCTCCGGTGATAATGCCGTTCGCGAGAGGCCTTTGTTCAGAAGGGAACCAATTGCCGACGCTACGAGCAGCGCCAGGATGAAGAGGCGCGCTAGTGAGTCCCATCATCGAGCGGACGATCAACAGCGTGAACCAGATTTGCGCGGAAGCGATCCAGCCGAATCCGATTCCGCCGGTAATCGCGCAGAACAAAGCGGACCCTATGCCCATGCAGGTGAGCGCGAATCCTGGTCCACGCTTGTCGATCAGCCATCCTCCGGGAATCATGAAGATCGTATAGACGACCAGAAAGGCCGTGTAGATGACGCCCATGCGTTCGGGTGAAATGGCGAATTCCCGCATGATCCGCTCATCACCCGCACTGGTGATGCTCGCACGGTTGAAGTGGCTGATGAAGCAAAGTGCCATCAGAAAACCCAGCACGAGCCATCGCCGGGAAGCCGGCGTGGATAAGGGATGCTGAGGGGGCATTTTGTTTTGCTTTGGGGAAAGCCGCGCGTCAGGCAACACCCGCTAGCTCGATTCATCCACAAGGTAACGTTTGACAAAATCCTCGTTCATCGTGAAGCCGAGGCCCGGTTTGTCCGGCACCGTAATGTAACCGTCGGCATCCGCCTGAAATTTTTCCAATGTGAGTTCATGCCGCATGGGCGAGTCGTCCACACAGTCCTCGAAGATGAAAGCGTCGCGGCAGGTGCAGAGCCAGTGAAGCGACGCAGCAACCGTGATGGGGCTGGTGTAGCAGTGGTTGCAAAGCCTGGCATTGATCTCCTCAACGCGCGCCCGGATGAATGCGCTGTCAGTAAAGCCGCAGCGTGACGGGTCCACCTGGTAAATGTCGAGTGCGCGGCGGTCGATGAACTGTCGGAAGGATTCCCGTCCGCATTCCGCTTCACCTGCCGCGATCGGAATGGGCGAACGATCCCGCAGCCAGACGTAGCCATCGATATCCCATGGCCGCAGCGGCTCTTCAAGCCAGCCGGGATTGAACTCAGCGAATTGCTGCGCTCGCCGGAGCGCGGTCCGAGCGTCCCAGACACAACCCGCGTCGATCAGCAATGTGTTGCCGGAGCCTATCCCCTCCCGAGCGCCGCGAACGAGTTCGATGTCGAGCGTCTCGGATCGCCCCATCGGTTCCCATCCGAACTTGACCGCGCGATAGCCGCGTTCGATCCATTTTCGTCCGAGGTCGCTCGTTTCGGTTCCATTCCGTCCAAATAGAATGCTGGCGTAGGCCAGGATTCGGCTGTGCTGCTTGCCTCCGAGCAGTGTATGCACGGGCACGCCGAATTTCTTTCCCTTCAAATCCCACAACGCCATATCGACGGCACTCATGGCGGCGATCGCGACCGAAGTTCGACCAAAGTACTGGGTCCGGCGGATGAGTTTTTGCCAGATACGCTCGGTCTCCAAGGGATTTTCACCGATCAACAACTTCCGGAGACCGCAGGCAATGTTGTGGCTGAAGGGCGCATCGACAATTGACTTGATCACCTCCGGTGAGGCATCGGCCTCACCGATTCCTTCGAGACCGTCATCTGAGCGGACACGAACAAGGACGACATCCTGGCAGCTTGCAGTTTTGGCGGCAACGTTCTCGACCCGGAGGATCTGGCAGACGACTTGATTGATTTTCATGAGTGCTGATTCCCCGCCTGGTGCAACGCGATTGGTCGCGCTGCTTTCACCGTAAGACATGGGATTTCCCGCGGAAGGTAGGGGAATGATCTCAAAGTGTCCATCTGCTTGCGAGGAATGACTGCACTTCTTCTCCCGTTCAACTGAGAAGATCTGTTCGCGTGCTGTTCGCATGCTTGACCCACTGGATGCCCTTCCGTACAGTCCATGAGCTAGATGAAACGCTTGCTCCTTCTCCTCTACGCCATAACGGCTCTGGCACCAACGAGCCGTGCTGAACCCCAGTTGCTCAATGGTGTCGCCGTCATTGTAAATGACACGATCATCACGTTCAAGGAGGTGTTCACGGCGATGGCGGACGATGAAGCTTTCCTTGAACGCCGCTTCGCCTTCCAGCCCCAGGTGCTCGAACAGAAGCGGAAGGAGTTGATGCAGCAGCGCATCGAGGATCTGGTGGAACGTCGTCTGGTTCTGGATGAGTTCAAGCGCGCTGGATACAACCTCACGGATAGTGTGATCGAATCGCGCATCAACAACGACATCCGAAGCTACGGCAATCGAATGACGTTGATGAAAACTCTTCAGGCCAGGGGGCTCACGTTCGAGAATTACAAGACCAAGACACGCGAACGCTTCATTATCGAAGCGATGTCCGAACACAACGTCCCTCGAGATCCGGTCGTTTCCCCCAATCGCATCGAGGCCTACTACAACGCCAACAAGGAGAAATTCCAATTGCCGGATCAGGTTAAGCTGAGGATGATTTCGCTGACCAATCGTCCAAACGACTCTGCTTACTCCCCAAAGAAACTTGCTGAAGAGATCATTGCGAAGTTGAAGGAAGGCGCTCCGTTCCCCGAGATGGCCAAACTCTATTCACAAGATCCACAGGCCGCCAAGGGAGGAGAACTTGGCTGGGTGGACAGGAAATTTCTTCGAGAGGAACTGTCCGAGAAGGCTTTTGCTTTGAAGAAGGACGAGCACTCGGCACCCATCAACCTCGGTGGAAGCTGTTACATTCTCCTGGCTGAGGACAAACGCACCTCTCACATCCGTCCTGTGACCGAAGTCCGTGAGGAAATTGAGGACACGCTGAAAAACGAAGAAATGAAGCGTCGACACGAAAAGTGGATCGCGCGCCTCAAACAAAAATCCTTCGTGCGCTACTTCTAGGAACTCCTGCTGCGGGAAAGTCACGGTGCTAGCGAACCGCCGGGGTGCCAATTCTGGAACCACCACCACTGAGCTCAATGCCTCGCATCGGAATTACCCTGGGGGATATCTCAGGCATAGGCCCGGAGGTCTCGCTCAAGGCAGTTGCCGCCGAACTGGAGTCTGGGACTTCCTCCTTCTGCCTCATAGGCAGTTCCTCTTTGGTCCGCGATCTCCAAGATCGATTGCGGTTGGATCTAGGCCTGGATTCGCAAGCCGGAAGGGTCACATTATTGGATCCTCTCCCTGCGGACTCCCTCAGCCGACACGAGCCACCCGGCTCGCCAGCAGCCGCGCGCGCAGCGGTCGCATATCTTCGCAAGGCGGCTTCGCTCTGCCTTTGTTCCGAGTTGGACGCGATGGTCACGGCTCCCGTGAACAAGGAATCCATCATCCGGTCCGGAGAAAAATTCATCGGCCAGACGGAATTACTCTCCGAACTGGCAGGAACGAGCCGGACAGTAATGATGCTTCTCGGAGCCGATGATCGTGATCGCTGGCTGCGTGTCGCACTTGCAACCACACATATTCCCATCAGCCAGGTCGCCGGGAGCATTACTCGCGAGAAGGTGGAGCTGGCCATCGAGCTGGCGGCTGCGGCTTGCCGGGATCTCGGACTTGCTCGCAATAGAGTCGCTGTGTGCGGCCTCAATCCCCACGCTGGCGAAGGCGGCAAGATCGGCACCGAAGAGATCGATGTTATCCGTCCAGCAGTTGATTCGATGAAATCTCGCGGTTTCAACGTCGCCGGCCCTTTCGCGGCGGACTCTCTTTTCCATTATGTATTCCGGGGCGACTATGAAGCTGTGGTCGCGATGTACCACGATCAAGGGCTCGTCCCACTCAAAATGATCGGATTCGAGCGCGGCATCAACTGGACCCTTGGCCTTCCCTTCATCCGCACGTCGCCTGATCACGGGACGGCCTACGACATCGCCGGCCTGGATCAGGCGGATCCCTCGAGCATGCGCGCCGCGATTCAACTGGCGGAAAAGCTCGCATCGGAGCGGGCCAACAATGCGGTTGATCATTAAGTGAGCTGAGGTGGCGGTGCCAAGTGCCTTCCTGGAAGCAGAGCAGGCCAGCGGACGCGCATAGTGGAATGGAACTATTTGATAAGGATGGGGTAAGTTGATTTGACGGGACTTTCATCTGAAAACTTTTTACGCTCCGTGGATGAGCAAAACGACACGGAACAAGCCGAGCACCGCGGAACAGACC
>SXMN01000235.1 GCA_005777315.1 Verrucomicrobiales bacterium | reverse complement strand
GAAGAACATTTTCGTTCGCCTGCGCCGGTCTTCGGAAGGAACGCGCATCGAGGTGCAGGACGAAGGCCCCGGCCTGAGCATGGAAGATCAGAAGAAGTTGTTTGGAAAATTTGCGCGTTTGAGCGCCAAACCCACCGGCGGGGAGCACTCGACCGGCCTGGGCTTGTCCATCGTCAAGAAGATGGTGGAAGCGATGAACGGCAAGGTCTGGTGCGAAAGTGAACTGGGCAGGGGCGCGACCTTCATCGTGGAGTTTCCGGCTGCTTGAACTTCAAGCCCGGCAGTTGAAGTGAACAGGAGGACGCGGAGGAAGCAGAGAATGAGCGAGTTCAGAGGCTGCTATTCAGTCGCAATCGGGGAGCGAGCGCGACTCGTACGCCCTGGTCAGCGTCCCGCTGACCAGCCTGTCCGCTCCGAAAACCCACCATCTGGTGACTGGTCACGCCGTGCTGAGTTCTCGGCGAGACGCCGAGAACAGCGGTCGAGACGACCGCGCTCCCCATTTCTATTGAATAATTACGACTTGCGGGAGTTCGCCACGCAGACTCAACGCACGGCGGGTGTCTCGTCAGCGATTTGTCGGAACGCGCTGATCGCCCGGTCGTATTCGTTGCGAGCGGATGCGCGCTCTTCTTCACGGATGGACTTCGAGCGGCCGCGCCAGAGTTGTTCAATCGTCTCGATGCACCAGCGGGCGCTGTCACGAGAAGCACGCACAGGCCGGTTGTCCACGAGCACATTGATCGGGTTGGTGTGCAGTTGCGGGAACTGTCGGAGCGCAACCCAACTGCTTCGCTCAACGCGAACCTGCAGTCGGACCTCATGAGTGCGTCCGTCGGCGGGCACCTGACGCGTGGCCACCGATTGGCCATTCATCACGATTTCGATGGTGCGCGTGCCGCCTGAAAGAATCTCGCGGGAACGAGGTCCATGGAGTGTGACGGTGTCGCCGGTCCAACGTTTTCCGCCCGGAGGGGTTACGAGACCGTGAGCGACAAGCGCCGGTGACTCCGGGGAAAATGCAACTTCAGCCATCACTTCAACTTCACCCGGCGAATCCAGTCGCACGTCTCCGAATCCGGGAGCGACATCATTGACACGAAACCGAAGCGCGTAGGCAAATCCGTCGCTCACATACGAGCGGCCCTGAGCAAGAGCCCGGCACCAGTCGCCGAAATCCAGACGCTTCAACTGTCCGAGCTGAACATAGACGCGCCCCTGCCCGACTCGCTCGCCGCTCATGCATGGAAAATCCGTCTCGCCGCTGGCCTTGAGCGGGAAACCACAATTCAAAAGGTGATACCACATGTTCCATTCGGCGATGCGCGGCGTGTCCATCGCGCTGATGAAATCACACACGCCGGCGGCGACGCTGACGCAGATTTCCATGGCACCGACTCCGTTCATTTCGGGCACGGCGAAATTCGGCAATTCGTCCGCCGCACGATCATGGGCGGCGGCGAGTTCGGATTCGGTCAAAGCGCCGTCGTGGTCGGAATCGACATCGGCGAAGACATACGGAAGCAGCGCGTCCCTCGTCTCTTCCGGCGTAAGCGTGCCATCGCGCTTGGTGTCATAACGTCCGAAGAACCTCTGTGTGGCGCTGCGTGAATTGATTTCCAGCCCGCTCCCGGAATGTGCGTATCCCGTGACACCGCCTTGCTCCTTTGCCCACCTCATCACGGGAACTGTCCATGAAGGCCAGCCTTTGGTTTTGGTTCCGTCGGAGCCAGGGAAGTTTTGATCTTTGAGATTCAGCAGGCAGACATGTCCAAGCGCCTCCGAGCCGAAGCCGCTGATTTCAAGATCGTATTTCATCAACGTGAAGGCCCGGCTCAACACATCGACGCCCGGCGAGAAGAACTTTCGCTGATGCGTGAAGCACGGTCCCCACGTAAGCACACAGCCGACGTTCAAGCCCTCGCCCTCGACTTGTTTGAACATGTCCATCGGCGTGACGCCCTGGGTTGGTTCCGAATAATGAGCGCAGCCTGCCCCGTGAATATGGTGATCACCAGAGTAGAATCCGAATCTTGCAGGATCGATCCAACGCTTCAGGTCAAACGAAAGTTTGAACGTGCCCCTTGATGGAATATCCACTTCGCGTTGCAATCGCCGATACTCCGGACCTCGCCAGAACTCGACAGTCAACCGCCCCGGTGGCAACAGGACCTGTTCGCCGTCGTGCCGGTAAATTTGAGCTTGAAAGTAAAAGTCCGGTGCGAGCCGCTTGGCTTGCGGCGGGAAAACGTGTCCGGCGCCGTCGCGAAACGTGAGTCCCGCCGTTGTGGGTGAGCCATCGGCATCGCGGACCCGGAGCGTGACGGGAACGGCGGGCCGCACATCGAACAGGACGGGCACTTCCGCGCGGAAACCGAGATCCTGAGTTCCCTGACCTACGTCGAGCGCGATTGTTGCCTCCAGTTTTCCGGCATCCCTGCTGTAGAGAAGCGCGATGGCGTACTCGACCTCGAGTCCGCTCAACCGCTCCGTCATGGGCGGCCTCGTGTACATCTCCGCTTCCAGAAAGCGAGTTGTGTCGGCTGTCTTTGTCGCTGTTTCGCGAAGAGCTTCACGTTGCATCCGCTTCGCGCTGAGTTCGGTCATCCCGGCATAAACCGGTCCCGCCTGCGGACTGGAGATGAGCAATTCCTTCGTGACGGTGCTGTGATTGATCACCTTTATGATGGCGGGCACATAACCGCCTTGTTGCAAAACCGCAGGCCCGTCGCCTCGTCGCACCTTCACGCGCGATTCCGGATTCAACTCGACCACGAGCAACGCATGGGCATCGAGCAATCGCTGCATCGCTTCGGAGTCACGCTTGTCTACAGCCCGGCGAATGGCATCCCGGACCTGCTTTGGGAGTGGAGCGCCAAGGAAATCCAGCGCGTCGTTCAGCCGCCGGACGTTGGCTGCCAGCGGTTGAGCTGCGACGGGCTCGACTCCCACTGCGGCAACGGAACGAACGACAGACATGCCAAGTACGAGGATGATGAGGAAAGTGCAGTTCATGCGGAATTGACCGGCGTTAGACGACCAAGGTTGCGCGCAGAAACAATATGCGTGGATGAGTCGTAATTCTAACGAAACAACCCTCACCCTGCCCCTCTCCCGTCCACCGGTAGAGGGATCCACCAAGACCGCGCTGACCTTCGTCAGAGCCGGTAGAAACCACGACAGACGCACGACGTCTCCCCCTCTCCCATCGGATGGGAGAGGGCCGGGGTGAGGGTATATCCATACGAAAATCGGAAGTTATTTTTGCGCAAACCGCTACGGAGACAACGAAGCCCGCCAGTCATTGAACTCCTTCTCGATCTCCTCGCGTGAACATCTCTCGCGATAGACGGCGCGCGCACGGAAACCGTACACGTCGGACACTTCGTACTTGGGAATGATGAACTGAAAATCCCAGGCCGGATTGGGAGCAGAAGGCGGCCCGCCACTGGAAGGCGAGTGGCTGAAGCGGATGCCTTCCGTACGATCAAACATCAGGATGAAAACGTGCGTTGACCCGATGTAGCCGTAGAAGAAAGGCGAGGCGTACCGGAGCGGCGAGAAGTTCTTGTAGAGCGTCTGCTCACGGACCGGCGTGAACTCCAGAGCTAGCGTGTCGTCCACGTGCCTTACGGTGCTTTGGTTGTTGTGCTCCTGTGTGCAGAACTGGACCCAGCCCTTCGGATCCTTGAAGTAGATGCTCTTGTTTTCGGGAGCATTCATGTAGGTGGCCCAGAAAAGGCCAATGTAACCATGCGCGAACGCGTGCTGGTGCGCCTGACATCGGAATGAGAAGTCAATGGAGTGCGGCGGAACCAGCTTGAAGCGAGTCCAACTTTCCAGGAAGAAGTGCGGTGTTGGAGACTGGTGCAACTCCGCCTCCACCGGCGAAATCTTTCTGAGTTCCATTGGATGGTTGCGCGGTTCGAAAAAGGTCTTTCGATCACCTGCCAGGTTCAGAAGATCTTTGTCGCCGTCAAAAATGTGCTCCAGGTTGAGACCGGCAATTTCAAAGACGGAGGTTTCGGGTTTGGTGCGGTGGATCAGTCGATGAATGCCGTTGTAACCCGCGCGACGGCCGTCGTAGGCCTCGTTGTCACCGATGATGGCGGTCAGGTCGCCCGCTCGAATTGTTTCGTGGCTCATGGTTTCAGCCTGGGTTGTTCCGCCGTCGCGGCGTGTGAGGTCGATGCTTTAAGTTTCAACAGGCGATCGCGTGACACGCGATCGATCCACGAATCGCGGTACTCTTCCCGCAATCGTGTGTAGGCTGCGATGGCATCATTGGTCTTGCCGGCGCGTGCCAATGCATCAGCCGCTTTGAATTCCTGGTCCCCCACCGTCAACATCCGCGCCATGACACGGCCCGCTTCCTCGCGCGTCAGGGCTAGAGGCACCTTGGCTAGCACGGGAGGATTCGGATCGGTCAGAAGACCGAAGGCGGCAGGATTGCGCTCGCGAAAGAGCCGAGCCCGCATGTCGCGCTGCCAGTTGCTTGAATCGCCACCTTCGCGGCCACCATGAGGATTGATGTCCGCGATGGCCAGACCGTCGGGCCCGTCCGCTTGTGCAATGATTTTGCCCTGCGGCGAAATGATCATCGCGCCCTTCCCGCGATGGGCCACAACAAGCCAGACAAAATTCTCCACCGCGCGCACTCGCAGCGCTTGCAGGCCAATGTCATCGTCACCGATCGCCGCCATGCCCATCGTTGGAAAGAAAATGATGTCCGCGCCGGCAAGCGCGAGGCAGCGCGCTGTCTCCGGCATCACCAAGTCATAGCAGATCGCCAGTCCGACCGTGCCGCTGTCAGGTGTTGCGAAGACGGGAAATGAAGCGCCACGGTGCCGTGAACCGGACTCCGACCATGTTGGGCAGACTTTGTGGTAGCGACCGATCTCCTTGCCGTCGCGCCCGAGGTAGAAGGCGGTGTTGCAAGTCGCGCCATCAGTCTCAACAAGATCGCTGCACAGAACGAGAGACATGCGGTGCGTTGCGGCGGCGCGGCCAAGACGCTCGATCATTCGTTGCACCGTTTGTGGGAGCACTTCCCTGGCGAGGTGTTCGTTCATGCCCACCCAGTTCAGAAGGCCCGGAGTGTCCTCGGGAAAAGCGAGCGCGTCGCATTTCAATTCGCCGGCGCGGTGAACTATGGTTTCAAGTTCGGCGAGATTCCTGTCCACCGCCGCGAGCACTTCAGCGGGATTGGTGAGGCGCCAATCGATGACGCGGTTCCTCGCCTGACACGAGGCCACGCGGATGGTGTTGGTTGCCACAGATGCTCCACCGGCCAGGCCGTGCGGTTCGGGGAACGGTTTTTCGGCGGCACGTCCACCGCCAACGAGAAAGAGGTTCAAAGAGAGAACGAGGGAAGGCAGTTTCATAGGTTAATGCGTATCTCCTCAGCAGCGGAGACCGGGACATCGAGAATTTGAGCGAGCTTACCAACAAACCAGGGGATGGCGAGGTCGATCTTCGGGTCATTGAAGCCGGAAAATGAGGGGCAAGATATTATGCTTCAATCGGGACACGAAAGTTGTCACAGTACCGAAGCAAATGATTTGGCGGGTGATTACGCCTACGGAAGATGATCCGCAAGATGCCATCTCAGCGACCAGTGCGAGCACAAGCCGCGATCTGGTGATCGGGGGATTATGAACCGCGCGTTGAACATCCTGATGGTTGAAGACAACGAAGACGACGCCCTCCTGGTGCTTCGTGAACTCCGCAAGGGAGGTCGGACGGTGACATCGCGGAGAGTTAAGACGGAAGGAGACTTTCGTTCTGCTCTGGCAGCCGAAAAATGGGACGCCATCATCGCGGACTACTCGATGCCCAAGTTCAGCGGGCTGGCAGCGCTGGAATTGCTCCACAAGACCGGGCTTGATCTTCCTTTTATTTTGGTGTCCGGGACGATCGGTGAAGAGATCGCCGTGGAAGGCATGAAGGCAGGCGTTCATGATTATCTCTTGAAGGACAAGCTTGGCAGGCTGGGGCCCGCAGTGGATCGCGAAGTTCGGGAGGCCAAGGAGCGTTCAGAACATCGGCGCGCGGAACAGGCACTGCAATCGATCCATAAGGCGACAGCTAATGTGGTGGGAGAAGATTTCTTTCGGTTGCTGGTCACGGAGCTGGCCAACGTCCTTGGGATGCGTTACGCGCTCGTCGGCGAGCTAGAGGCAGAAAACCCGCCAAGGATTCGCACCGTGGCGGCCTGCGATTCCGGCAGGATCGTTGAGAATTTCGAGTATGATCTCGCCGATACACCCTGCGCCAAGGCGATGGAGTCGGGGTTGTGTTTTTATCCATCCGGTGTCGCCAGCGCGTTCCCAAAGGATCTCCTCCGGGCGAAGATGGGAGTGGAGGGTTACCTGGGCGTACCCATCTCATCCTCCTCCGGACAAGTCGTCGGACTGGTGGTCGTCTTGCATGACCAACCGATGGATGACACTACCCACGCCCGATCGCTGCTCGCCATTTTCGCCTCGCGCGCTGGTGCGGAGCTTGAAAGGCTGAAGGCTGAAAAGGATCGGGCCGCGCTTCAGGCACGGCTGTTCCAATCGCAGAAGCTCGAAGCCATCGGTACGCTTGCGGGCGGCATCGCTCACGATTTTAACAATATTCTTGCCGGAATCGTCCTGTTCGCGGAACTGGCCTCGCAGGACTCAGCGGACAACCCGGCTGTGCAGGAGAGCCTCCAAGGGATTCTCGATGCCAGTGGGCGGGCGCGCGATCTGGTGAAACAAATCCTCACCTTCAGCCGCCAGGAGGAGCAAAACCGGGCGGAAATGCTCATCCAACCCGTCATCAAGGAGGCGCTGAAATTCCTGCGAGCTTCCCTGCCGCCGATGATCGAGATGCAAACAGACATCGATCACAACGCCTCGCCAGTTTTTGCGGACCCGACTCAGATCCATCAGTTGATCGTCAACCTGTGCACCAATGCCAGCCATGACATGAAGGAACACGGAGGCATCCTCCGGGTGGAACTTTGCGGACTGTTGGTCACCGCTGCTGACGCGAATGCAATCCCGCAGCTCAAGGAGGGACCGTCGGTACGGCTCACTGTGACAGATTCCGGCTGTGGGATCGGACCGGAGATTTTGGGAAGAATTTTTGAACCCTTCTTCACAACGAAAGGCCCTGGTGAAGGAACGGGGCTTGGACTATCCGTGGTTCACGGAATCGTGCGAACTCATGGCGGTGCTGTGACCGTGAAGAGCGTAGTCGGCAAGGGAACGACCTTCCATGTTTATCTCCCGGCTGTGCAAGCCAAGCCGGACCCGACAAAATCCGTCCATGAAAAGTCGGTGCCTGGCCGCGGTCAGGATCTGCTGGTGGTGGATGACGAAAGCACGCTGATCAATCTGACCCGCCGGCTGCTTGAACGTCTCGGGTATCGCGTCACCGGATTTTCATCTCCGACCGAAGCGCTGGCTGAGTTTCAGGCGAATCCACGCCGTTTCGACGCTATCATAACAGATTACGCCATGTCGGGGATGACAGGTTTGGACCTGGCGCGCTCCGTGCGGTTGATCCGCCCGGAGATCCCCATCATTTTGACAAGCGGCCATCTTTCTCCCCAAGACAACGAGCGCGCGAATAAAATTGGAATATCCGCGTTTCTCCCCAAACCAACCAACATGGAGGATCTGGCAGGCGAGCTGGGCAAGATCTTCCGTGAGCGGTAGGAATGTTCCGCGTCGGTCGCGGACACGATTTTGGCGCCACCGCTGGAAGCCAGCGCACGACTACCTGGCGAGTGGGCGGACGGGCGAGTTCACATGCTGCAAGTTTTCCCTGCTCGACCGGCGGACCGTTTCATACAAATGATCCTTGAGCTTGGCTCGACGCATTTTCAGCTCGTCGATTTCCTGGTCCGTGGCGAAATCAATCTCCTCTTCAATCCTGTAGATCGAGTCGTCCAGACTGTGATACTCGTCGAAGTGCTTTCGAAACCCCTCGTTGCGGATGCGCAATGATTGAATCGTTTCCTTGTACTCGGAGAACTCGCGTGTGAACGGATGATGCAGGTCCATTGGATGTCACTCTTCCTTTCTAATTGATCACGTGCTGATCTGTTTTTGGGTGGCATCCGAATCTCACTCCTGATCGTAATCGGGGAACGCCAGGGATTGAGAGCAAGAGAAAGATTACGATTAAGATGTTACCCTGTTTGGTGTTGATGGTTCAAATAGTTCGCTCAATTTCATGCCTCCACATTTTCCCGAATGTGGACCCACGTGTGAACGTGCGGTTTGCCGCGGAAGTACCACACCATCGCCGGGCCTTCAATCTGCCACACATCCCACACTCCGTCCTTGCCGATGTCCTCATTCTTGAAGAAAGCCATGTGAAGATGATCAAAGCCTCGCTTCTCGATCAGCTTCATCGCCTCATCGGAGTCTTCGGAACGGAAGGGTGCCAGGAGGTCGCGCATGACTTTTCTGACGAGATCCTTTTGATCGCGTGACAGCTCGGTCAGCGGAATCCCTGGCAGGTCCCGCGTCCTGCCGGTCAACTTCACGGTCTTGGTGGCTTCCTCCTCGCGGGAATCTCCCAGCAGCGCCAGGTTGCGCTGCCTGCCGTCGAGCGCTTTGAAGACTTCATTCGCTCGAAGAGCCTGGAACCAGTAGGCGTTGCCCGGGTGATCGGGCTTCTCGTTATCACCCTGGGGGGAATGCCCGTAAAAGATAGGTCCGCCAAACGCTGCGCCTTCGACCGAATCCCCGTCACAACGCCGTGTCACGTGGCGGCCTGAGAGGACAAACTCGAACTTGCCCGTTCCAGGCTCTCCAAAGAGCGCCACAGAGCAGGCGCCGAAACCTTCCTTCCCCGCGTCATGGGCCACCTGATGGAGCACTTTTTCCGCGTACTCAGGGCTGTGCAATTTCAGGAAAATTTCCTGGATCATCGCCTGCTGATCCCTGGTGAAGAATTCTCCAATGGTGGGTTTGGTGATCTGCCAGTTGTTGTCCACCTTCGAGCGCAGCGGATGATCAAACGGCATGCAGATGGCGGCTCGTTGCTGATCCGTCAGCGTCTTGTGGAGGGAGGTGACAAGTGTCTCTGACCTGGATGCCTTGCCTGGCGCAGCGTGCGCCGGTTGGACGAGCGGCCAGCCGCCGGCCATCGACGCGCCCAGCAATCCTGCGGTGCCGCCTTTGAGAAAACGGCGACGGCTGAGGGGGGCGCAAATGGGGGTGCAATTCGACATGGGCGAGGTGTTCATGGACTCGGTTCTATCACTGATGGCCCTTTTGACAACGGTAAAGAAATGGGAGGACGAGGGCATGAGAATTCCTGGATTCAGGTCGTGGTGTCGGCCCCCTTTTTGATTTCGGGCACTCGAACAAGAAAAGCTCGAACAATAAATGCTTTGAAATCCGCTCCCCGGCATTGATACTCGGCCAACTCCGCGATGATTTGATCGTCACCCCAATGGTTGGCGGTTCATCGTGTCGCAATAACAAAGTAGTTTAACATGAACTCTCTGACTCAATTGGTGGCGGCCGCTTGCTGCGTGTTTGGTTTCGCACTCTGCGCGGAGGCGTACTCAAACAAGGATTCGCGCGTGTATGAAACGCGCGTTTACTACGCGGCGGCGGGAAAGCTCGACGCACTCAACTCCCGCTTTCGCGATCACACCATCAAACTTTTCGAGAAGCATGGTATCGCGAACGTGGGTTACTGGATGCCGGTGGAAAACCCTGACCGCAAGCTGATCTACGTGCTCTCGTATCCAAGCCGGGAAGCGCGTGAAAAATCCTGGAAAGCCTTCATGGCTGATCCTGACTGGCAGAAAGCATGGAAGGCGTCCGAGGTGAACGGAAAGCTGGTGGACAAGGTGGACAGCTTCTTCATGAACGTGACGGATTATTCCCCCAAGGTGAAGTCGCCGGAGAACAAGGCGCCTCGCGTGTTCGAACTCCGCACCTACACGGCCAGTGCCGGAAACCTGGGTAATCTCAACGAACGTTTTCGCAAGAATACCTGCAAACTATTTAAGAAGCATGGCATGACCAATGTGGCCTACTGGAACCTCATGGCCGACCAGAAGAATGCGGACAACAAGCTGATCTACATTCTCGCGCACAGGAGCCAGGAGGCCGCCAAGGCTTCTTTCGATGCGTTCCGCAATGATAAGAAATGGGATAAGGTCAAGAAAGCTTCCGAGGAAAAAGGTGGCGGCTCACTGACCGCTCCGAACGGGGTCGAGTCCGTTTTCATGCTTCCGACCGACTACTCGCCGATCAAATAGGCGAAGACTCACGAGACGTTCCCAATCTCGTCCACCAGTTCAGAAATTCCCCAGTTGCGTCGGCGCGCGCTGAGGTTGTCAGCAGCCGCGCCATGTTGCCAGACACCGTAGAGGATGGAAGGAAGCGGCTCCTTCCTGGCCTCGGGATCGGCCAGCAAGCCGCCCAGATACCCGGCCAGCACATCGCCCGCGCCTCCCTGGGCAAGGAATGGATTTCCGGATGAGTTCACAAAAAGTTCCCCGGAACTCTTGCCAATGCACGTTTGGTAACCCTTGAGCACCACCCATACTTCTCCATACCGCCGGGACAATTCCCGGACCGCTTCCGGACGGTTCTTCTGAAGATCATCCGGACGCCGGGCCAGCATCCGGGCCGCCTCTCCAGGGTGAGGTGTGATGACGCGAAGCTTCCCCGAGATGGTCCCACCGCGGGGCAGCCAGTCCAAGGCGCTCGCATCCGCCACGACGGGAAACGGGAGGTTCTCCCAGATTCTGATGGCCTCGCTTCGCAAGTCATCCGTGACGTCCGGGCCGGCCAATCCGGGTCCGATCACCACCGAGGTGAAAATATCCGGGAACCTCATTCCGGAACGCCACGGATGGACCATTGCCGCTTGCAACTGGCATGCCACGGGCAGAGATGCTGACGGAGGCGTAAACACCGAGACGAGGCCGGGTTGCGCCCGGAGCGCGGCCTGGGCGCATAGAACCGCCGCGCCGTAATAACCGGTGCTCCCCGCGATGATCGCCACGTGGCCGAAAGTTCCCTTGTGGCTGGCAACAGCCCGCTGCAACGGGAACCCGGTGAAATCCTCCGGCAACGTCCAGATGAGCGGCGTCCGATGCTCGCAGGGGATCAAGCCGATTGCGGGAGCCACCTCCAACCGGCCGACACAAGGCCAGGCGTGAGATTCAAGCAAACCGCGCTTCGGCGCACCCAGACACAAAGTGACACTTGCCCGGACACTGCTCCCCCAAGGCTCACCCGAATCCGCGTTAAGCCCGGAAGGCACGTCGATCGAAAGGACTGGCACCCCGGAATTGTTAACCTCCTGTATCAGCTCGATCCACGCGTCGTCCAGGGGTCTGTTAAGACCGATGCCGAAGAGTCCATCGATGATCAACGAGGGCTGGAGCGACCATTGTGTGGCGAGTTCCTTCCTCGCAGTCTCCGGGTCGATGACATTGATCAGGTTGACCTCACGATCAAACAGATTGTGGCTCGCACGCCTGGCGTCGTCGCCATTGTGACCCTTGCCAGCGAGGACGATCACCAGGTCAGCCGGGCGCGTCATCCGCACCGCGCGATCCGCCACAAGGTGTCCGACACGCCGGATCACATCGTCTTCCGTACGGTGAGCTGCCCAGGTGGCTTGCTCCCACTCGCGCATCTGGGCAATGGTCAGGACATGTACAGGCATTGAATTTTGGGTTGAAACCTGATCGGACTCTCGTCAATTCCGCAATGCCCGTAAAGCTTGAATGACAATGGAGACAACCCTGCGAACCGATCACAGGAGTACTTTTCCGAACTCAATTAGAATGGACCTCAGAAGAAGCATCGGACGTGTGGCTTTGATTGCTTCCCTCGTTGCCAAGAATGAAAAAGGCTTCGTTTTCCTTCCTGTCCCGTGTCGTCGTTGGCTCGGATGGTTCATCCATTCAAGGCCAAGCTTTCCATCCTTCTCCGCTTGACACTGACTACGTCCCGACCTCCCAAAGCAATCAGTGGCCTTTTGAAAACCATAGGGCAGAACTCCAAATACACGTTGACTATCAAACTGAGTTTTCCTACGGTCCGAGTCCCTTGCGCGGGGGCGTAGCTCAATTGGTTAG
>SXMN01000234.1 GCA_005777315.1 Verrucomicrobiales bacterium | reverse complement strand
GATGTTCATGAGTTGTTCGCGTTCTGGCGGTGACAAACGGATGCGATACTTAATTGGCATCTACTCCAATTAGACACGCTTATCCAAAGTACAAGCTCAATTTGTTTGACCCATCAACTCACGACTGACGGAGTACTAGCCGCGACAGACATTGGGCCTATTTTGCCTTTCCCATGAACCCACTCATCAGTCGCCGTCAGTTCACTAAGCAAATCAGCGCCTATGCCGCGATGGCAACGGTCGGTGCGCCGGGCCTTGCAGCGGCTGGGAATCACCCGCCCGTTGTGGATAGCCATCTCCATTGTTTTGCAGGAAAAAATGATCTCCGCTTTCCCTATCACTCGGCCGGCCCGTATCAACCCGAAGCTCCAGCAACGCCGGAACACCTCCTCAAGTGCATGTCCGATGGAGGCGTGGATTATGCCGTGGTTGTCCATCCGGAGCCGTATCAGGACGACCTGCGCTATTTGGAGCATTGCCTCCGGGTAGGTGGCGGAAAACTCAAAGGTGTGTGCCTCCTCTTCGCCTATCGCGAAGATACTCCAAAGCGATTAACCGAACTCGTTCACCGGCTGCCAAACCAGATCGTGGCAATCCGGGTTCATGCCTACGCTCCGGAGCGTCTTCCGGCATGGAACAAACCAGAACAACTTCGAAGATTGTGGCGAACCGCGGGCGACCTCGGACTGGCCGTTCAACTGCATCTTGAGCCCCGTTACGCACGACGATTAGAGCCGTTCATTCGCGAATTTCCGCACGTCACAACGATCATTGATCATCTTGGCCGCCCTTTCCAAGGCGTCCCGGAGGAACATGCCATCATCGTGCGCTGGGCCAGATTTAATAACGTCGTGATGAAACTCGCTGTGATTCCAGAGCGTCACGACTATCCACATCGGGACATTCGCCCGGTGATTCGCCAGCTAACAGACGCATTCGGCCCCGAGCGGATGATCTATGGTGGAGGCTTTGAAGGGGCTGAAACAAACGGAAATTCGTATCGTTCCTTCCGAGAGCACGTCGCGAGCTACCTCGGTCATCTCACGGAGGCCGGCCGGGCTCAGATATTCGGCGGAACAGCCTTGCGTATTTTTGGTTTCAAAACTCTCTGATTCCGCCGGATGGCTGGGACACGGAATGTTCCTGTGGAATGGGAATCCGCCATCCCGGCGTGAATCATCTCTGCAAACTGGGCTTGTTTCAAAAAAGGAGGGAAAAGTTGGCGCATTTGGTTAGTTGTTTAGCAGTTCGAAGACAACGGAAGAGGAGCGATTAAGGGCGCTGTGAGAGCGCTGGGAATCGTAGAAGCATCCTCAGAGACGTCGCGCTCGGAATGCGGATGTATCTGGACGAGTTCGAGCGTTACCCGACCACCTTGGACAGCTGGGTAGCTTTGTCGCTGGTTCAGTCACCAAACATTGACACCCACTTGGGAATGGCAAGGCGACCGAAACTCCTGACGGACTTGGTGATTTCACACTCCTGCAGAATCAATTCCGCGCTCCCAAAGAATCGTTACGGCTCAGGTGCTCAATGCCATTGATGGTGGTGAGTCGAAGGCCGTCGAGGAGAAGTGACATTTGTGCTCAGAACACTGCTCCTGACGACATTGTGGCCATCGCGGCGATGGGCGCAGACCGTCGGAATACCGATGAGGAGATCAACCCCAGGATGCGTGCGAGGCTGTCCAGTGCATCCACAAGTTGCCGGTGAACTTGTGGGTGCACTGTATGGAAAAATGCCTGGTAAAAAACTTTGACATCGCACGTGATTTGCCATTCCTTACGCGCTGTCAGACGATGAACACCATGTTTGCAAATACTAGATTGATGACCGCCAAGTGCGCCCTGGTACACCAGGCCAACTGGCGCTCCGTCATTCCGGCCATTGGCACCGTGGAGAACGTCTTCTAAGAAACAAAACAAATTTCAAGAGACCCACGGTTGCCAAGGCGACCGTGGGTTTTTTGTTTGTGTAACAGCCATCAAACCCGGACCAGGAATATGACAACGAATAGAACCAAACTAACGACGCGATTCGCGCCGGATACAAGGTTCGATGTGACGCCGCAGCCCGCTGCTCCATATCGAGCCAACTTGAGGACAGAACTGGAACTGCTCCAGGAGCGTTTACTACGGGGGCTTCTCCAGGAAACACCGGACACGGAACTGCATCTTCTCTTCAGGCGCGTTGTCAGCGAGTCGGCAGCGCTGGTTGCAAAAACCGGTTTCCCATTGCTCCTCCTCCCCATGCTGGTCGAGGAGAGGACGGAGGCAGTTCGTCGTTCAGTTCAGCACGACGACGGCACTCACAAGAACCGTGCTGATCGGGGAGAGGTCGCGGCGTGATCCGTTTCCATAAACATCAAATGGCCGTTTGGGTCGCCATCCATCAGCGGATTGCAACCCAAGCGGCCATTTGTCGTGTCCATGTTTGCGCTCCCTGACTTCGTGAAAAGCGGGGGTTGAGGTTTGACCATCCCGCTGGGGGCATCTAGTTCTTCCGGGCATTGCATCCTGGAATCAGTGGAGCAACGCTCTCATGTTAAAGTACTGGCACGTCCTCAACATCGGCCTGCAAAACACCCTGGTGTACCGGGTGAATTTTCTCTTCCGCGCCGTGTTTGGGTTGATTCCGTTGATGGCGACGCTCTCGCTCTGGCGGACCATCTACGCTGGCAACACCTCGAATGACATTGCCGGCTACACTCTGGCTGGAATGACTTCTTATTACCTGCTGGTGACGCTGGTGGACATGCTCACAGCGGTGGCGGAAGACGACTGGCAGATCGCGGCGGACATTCGCGAGGGCACTCTCAATCAATTCCTCCTCAAGCCAATCGATTACCTCACCTACCGCCTGTGCCTGTTTGGGGCGGGGCGGTTGACATATACGGCGGTGGCGCTGATTCCGGTGTCGATCTTCATTCTTGCGCAACGCCAGTACCTCGTGGGGCCACCCGACGCGGCGACGTTCGGCGTGTTTGTGATTTCGCTTTTGCTCACCGCACTGCTCCAGTTTTTCCTGTCCTACACAATGGCACTGCTCTCGTTTTGGATACTGGAGGTGTCCACGTTGATTTTCATCATGTTCGCGTTTGAATACATCGCAGGCGGGCATCTTTTCCCGTTGGACATCCTGCCACCAACACTTTCGCAAATCCTCCATCTCACACCATTCCCGTATCAGTTGTTTTTCCCGGTGGGGGTCTATCTGGGGCGGATTGCAGGCGAGGAGATGTGGAGAGGACTTTTCATTCAAGCCACATGGGTGGCAATCCTCTACGGAGTCGCTCGCTTTGTCTGGAGCCGGGGCATCAAAAAATACACGGCGTTCGGGGGCTGATATGAATGAACGGCGCCAGAATTCATCAAGTGAACAGCGACCGGTTTCCGCGACGGGCGGAACTGAAGCCGTGTCGGCGTGGGGCATCGAACTGAGGCGTTACCTCTCCATCTACGGAATGTTGTGGCGCAATTCCGTGGTGCGGGAGATGGGGTTCAAGGTGAACTTCATCCTGTGGATTGTGGTGGAGCTGCTCTGGTTCGCGTTGCAGCTCGCGTTCATGGCGGTGATTTACCAGCATACATCGAGCATCGGCACATGGACACAGTGGGAGGTTGTCATGCTCCAATCCACCAGCCATTTGATCCAGCATTTGTTCACGGCGTTTTTCCTGAACAACATGACGCAACTCTCGGAATTGATCCGGACCGGGAAGCTGGATTTCATGCTGCTTCTGCCGGTGAACACGCGATTTCTGGTTTCGTTCCGGCAGGTGGATCTTGGCGGATTTGTGAATGCCGCCGCCGCTGTGG
Organism: Verrucomicrobiales bacterium; assembly: GCA_005777315.1. Classification (GTDB taxonomy): domain Bacteria; phylum Verrucomicrobiota; class Verrucomicrobiia; order Limisphaerales; family F1-12-MAGs170; genus F1-120-MAGs170. The sequence goes on along the minus strand of SXMN01000234.1, from coordinate 4,127 downwards.
CGGTGATGATTTACGCAGGCAATCGATTGGAACTGCATCCGACCGCGGCCCAGATCGTGTCCTTCGGGCTGCTGACGCTCTGCTCCATTCTGGTGCATTATTCCCTGATGCTGATCCTGGCGAGCACAAGTTTCTGGACGGTACGGGCCCAGGGAATCGTGTGGGGCTATTACAATCTGTTCAACATCGCCCGCATGCCGGACGCGGCGTTCCGCGGGTTCTTCAAGGTTTTCTTTTCCTTTGTCCTGCCAATTCTTCTAGTCGCCAACGTGCCCACAAAAGTGGTGCTCCAGAAGCTGAATTCACCGACGGAAATGCTGATCCTTGTCCTTCTCGGATTTGTATGTTTCGGTGCGTCGGAAGCCGTCTGGCGTTTCTCAGTGAAGCGTTACACAAGCGCGAGTTCGTGATGGACACGCAGTCCACGGTTCCACTTCGGCCGGAAGAACTGGGACGACGTCGTCACCAGGCTCCTTATCAATTGGAGAAACTCGACCAAACGCTGCGTTGATCCTGCTATCCAACACCGGACCAGGCAGCATGCTTCTCGATCTACGAAGAACTCCGAAAACCACGGAGCGGCGTCAACAAGTCATCTTGAAAAGTTCCCCTCGAAACGGAGAGCAATGATGCAACGCTTTCCCAGTCAGATGCCGTGTCAACATCGGAACGTTCCTGAAGTTGATGAACGGTCAGCCCGAGCGACTCCGCCCGGCGAAGGGTTTGCTCCAAAACTTGCGGAGTGCTCCAGGCGATGCCCCTGAAGAGTTCGGGCTGCGGCCGCCTCGATCCGATCAGCCAGTAGCCGCCGTCGGTCGCGGGACCGAGAACCACTTCATGGGTTTCGAGAGCCTGCCAGGCGGACTCGATGTCATCGGGTGTCACCGTTGGACAATCCGACCCAATGACCACGACTCGATTACAGTCCGATTGGAAGGCGTCATTGAAGGCCCGATTCAGACGCGAACCAAGATCACCATCGAGTTGCGGCGCTGAAGTCCAGCCGGGAACAAGCCAGTGGCCAACCTCGGCAATCGCATCATCAGGAGTAAAACGCAGCTCGATTGCCCGGAGCCTGGAGAGGCGTTTGATGAGAATATCGACAAGCGTCTGGTAAGCTTGAAGGGCTGCAGTTTCCCCGATGGAGGCTGCGAGGCGGCTTTTGACGAAGCCCAGCCTCGGGGCTTTGAGAAATAGGATGAGCCGGCAGGAGTTCATTCCAATGCTTGATTGCGCATTCCGGAAGTCAGGTTTGAATTCAATCCGCGACATCAACCAGATGAGAGCTCGGTTGCACGCGCCTGGTCACTTTTTCGTACCCATGAACAGCAGCATCAGATCAACGATAAACAACAGAACGATCGTGATCTCCAGCATCAGCATCCAGCGGTTCATCTGGTCGTGCTTCAGCATTTCGTAAAGGTTGTCGAGCGTCTTGAGCTTCTCGTTGATCGTGCGGTGCCAGTCCGCCAGGTGGAAGCGGGCGGCGATCGTTTCGTAAACACGCGCGAGATGCCAGTCTCCGAAGAACTTGGTGATGTTTGAGAGTTCATCGCTGAAGCGCGCCAGATCGATGCGGATTTCCCTCAGCTCCGCGATCACGCCGCGCCTATCCCGGATCGGCCGCCGTCGCAGGTCGCGATACGAGCGCTCCAGCGCCACGTCGAGGATGCGATCGTAGGCCTCCAGCTCGGCGAGCTGCAGGTTCGCCAGCTCCATGATGTAAACCGTTTCATCGAACTCCTTCCGCTCGTCCACGAGCAGCGCCGCATCCCAGTCGATCACCACCAGATCATCCTCGTAATAGCTCAGGTAGCGGCTGGTGGATTCCGTCGCCTCCTGGTTGGATAACCGGCCTTCGTCCGGCTCCTGCGTGAGGATGGCTGCCACTTCGCGGCGATTCTGCTCCAACCACCGTTCCGTCGCGATCACCGAGCCGTCCCGGTCGCGCAGCGGTGATTCGATGCAAAAAACCGTGTATGCCTCCTCCTCCTCCAGATTCGGAATCGGCCGGATCATTCTGGGTCCAAGCTCGCGGCAGACATCGGCCGCCAGGCGCCAGACCTCATCCTGAAGGGAGCCGTTGGTGAATTTGAAATCGTGGAACTCGACGAGTTCTTGAATCGACTCCACGCGAAAAGGCACTCGGACCGTGATGCTGATCGCGCCAACGGGCAGCAGCTTCACCGCGCGTTCCACACGCACCGGACCTCGAGGGCCGATCCTCTCGCATGGAGGCAGCCGCAACATCTGCGGCTTGTAGAAGAAAAGGTGCCGCGGGCTGCGCCTGCTGGTATCCACCGAAAACTGAGCGACCGGTTGCCCCAGCAACTCCTTCAATGGCTCCCGGCTCATGTCGTATGCGATGTCGAAGGCGTAAATGTAAACGACCTCGCCCGAATAGGCCTGTCCAGACACTTCTTTGTTCTCAAGTAGGTTCATAGACACAACCCACGTTACCCCAACCGGGTTAAAATCCGAAACCGAAAGTAGCTCCAATTTGCAGGCGGATTGATCAACCCGTGGCCCGCTGCGTTGCCTTTGGTAAGAATTACAAAAGCCTTCGCCGACGCGTGTAATCTCTTTGGGCCTTTCTTAAAGAGTTTGTTCGTGTCTTCCATGCGACGGCTGCTTAAATCCGCAGCCATGATATTTACGGTGGAGCATATTGGTTTGGCCGCGCGTGACACGGTGGCATTGAAGGACTGGTATGTCAGAAGCTTCGATGCCCGGGTTGCCTTCGAGAGCGCTGATGTGCCACCGGCATTCTTTCTGGAACTCGCCGGTGGATTGATGATCGAGATTTATCCTTCAGCCACAGACATCGCCGAAACCAGCAACAACCGCCTTGCCGGCTGGCGTCACCTGGCACTGCAAGTGGATTCAATCGAAGCGGCGCGAGAAGAACTTTCCCATCGTGGCGTGAATTTCTCCGAACCCGTCAAACCGGCGGGAGGAGGCGGGCGTGTTCAGTTCTTCCAGGACGGGGAAGGGAATCTGCTCCACTTGATTGAGCGCCCGGCTGGCTCAGTTTTCCGCAGTTGACCCTTTATTTTAGCCTCTCATGAAAGTCATTGAAGCAATCATTTTTGACATGGACGGCGTGATTGTGGACAGCGAGCCGCTCCACGAACGCGCTTTCATCGAAGTGTTCGAGGAGATGGGTTACGGGACGTCGCATGGCATGGATTTTCCCGCCTACTACGGACGATCCGACAAGACCTTGTGGCTGGACTTCGTCTCAAAGCACAAACCGCCACAACCTCTCGACGAGCTGATGACCTGGAAACAGGATCGCTTCCTGGACATTCTGCGGAAGGAGCAGCCCATCTTTGAGAGCTTGCCAGAACTCATCGAGAAGCTCTCCAGGCACTATAAGCTGGCGCTGGCTTCAGGCTCGTTACACGTGGTGATTGATGAAGTGATGGCGATGAAAAGCCTTCGCCAGTACTTCGCGACCCGAGTCAGCGTCGAAGACGTCCCCCACGGAAAACCGGCACCGGATGTGTTCCTCCGCGCTGCGGAGCTGCTCGGAGTGAATTCATCGCGCTGCTGTGTGATCGAAGATTCTGCCGCCGGAGTGCAGGCGGCCAGGTCCGCGGGAATGCAAGTCATCGCCATCACCAACACGCTGCCGGCGGAACGACTTGCAGCGGCGACACACATTGTCGGGACTTACCAGCAGATCGAGGGCCTGTTGCTGTGACTCCGCAACACAGCGTTTACTCTCCCCATCTCCGACCCACCGGGCAAATCCCGTCTCCACTCAACGCACCCACTGCAGATCGCTACTGGCTCAGGGGTGACGGCAGTGTGAAATCTCGACTGGCTTCCGCCAACGGGCGCGCATAGTGGAATGGAACTAATTGATAAGGATGGGGTAAGTTGATTTGACGGGACATTCATCTGAAAACTTTTTACGCTCCGTGGATGAGCAAAACGACACGGAACAAGCCGAGCACCGCGGAACAGACCTTTCTTGATGAGGTTCGAGTTCTCCTACTTCCCGAGCGCAAGGATCGACAACGGTTTCAGCGGCTGCTCAACGCCCATCATTATCTGGGCGGTCTTAAAGCGGTTGGCGAGCAACTCTACTACGTCGCAGTGGACGCCAAAGGGCGATGGCT
>SXMN01000233.1 GCA_005777315.1 Verrucomicrobiales bacterium | reverse complement strand
CTGCGCCAAGAGATCGCCGCCTGGACCCGGCGTCGCAATCAGCCCTCTTCCAAAATCAACTGGCGTTTCACCACCGACGATGCCCGCGTCAAACTCAAGAAACTTTACCCCTCATTTGATGACTGACGGAGTACTAGGCTGACGCCAACTTTGTCAACCGTTCCCGCCCGCGCATCCTTCATTGATGCCACGATCCCTTTCCGCTTCCGCATACATCCGGCCCTCCTTGTGGGAAGCCCACGCGGATTGCCAGGATTGGCTAACGGCTGATGATTCGGTAAAAACGCGGCAGATCTGGACGGGGAGCGGATTCGGTGAAGCTCAACTGATCTGTGGCCGCCGTGACATTGGTCAATGATGTCCAAGTTCCTGAGCCGAGATCTCCCGTGAATTGCACCTCATACTTCCGTCCGATCACCGCCGCCCACTCAAATCGCAGCGCACCATCAGCCGCCAGCGTCGGGTTCGAGAGCTGAACGGGTGAACTCGTGCCAATCGATGCTCCTCCTGTTGCAGCTCCGGAGACCCCCACGCGGAAGAATCGGTAAGGTGTCGTCCTCGGGATGCAGGCGGATGCGTTCGCTTGCGCCGCCTTGTTCGTGGAGATGGTCAGCCAGTTAGCCGGTTCAATGTCGATCGATCCCTGAACTTCGTAAGTTGCCCCGACAGCCGCTGTCCACGAAACGCAGACTTCCGAACCAACGGTCAGTGTTGGCAGGACAAAAGTTCCGCCTGCTGGCGGAGGTTGCACAACAGCGCCAACCACTGCCACGCGGAAGAATCGTTGAGGAATGGTGTTGGGCATGCAGGCGGTCGTGGTCAACTGCGTGGCTGTATTGGTGGAAAGGTTCGTCCATTGCGCAGGCTCGATATCCATCGTGCCCTGCACATAGTAGGTCGTTCCAACCTGCGACGCCCAACTGACGCAAATATCGGCAGTGCTGACCGCAAGAGAAGAATCGACAAAGCCGCCGGTCACCGGAGGTGGGACAGTTCCTCCACCAACCACTGCCACGCGGAAGAACCGCGCCGCGCCCGTTCTCGGGAAGCAGACGTTCATGTTCGCCTGCGCCGCCTTGTTGGTGGACAGATTCGCCCATTGCGCAGGTTCGATGGCATCACTGCCCTGCACGTAGTAAGTGCTGCCCACGGTCGCGGTCCAGCCGACGCAAATTTCCGTTTCATTCGCCACCACGATGGTCGAGTCCACAAACCCGCCACCAGTCGCGGGCGGTGGAGTTGCAGGCCTGTATCGGGCGACCTGGAAGAATTCATAACCCAACGCCAGATCGACGCAGAATGAGGATTCGCCGTCCTGAAGCGCCGTGATGACGGGAGAAATTTGAACCCATTTCTCATCATTGGGGTCTCGCTTGCCCTGGATGACATACTGTTTGCCTTTCTCCGATGGGTAGTAAACGCAGCTCTGGCTGTTGGTCTGCTCGCGGCGAAAATCCACCAGGTTTGTTTCCGTCATCGACAATGCTCTCGCGGTGATGCGGAAACTGATGTCCGTTTGCGCCAGAGGCTGAATCGCCGCGAACCAGTCGCCATTGTAACTCGTCGCACGCACATCAACCGGACGGATGCTCGTGAAGATGGGCGCATTAGAGGCTCCGGAGAATACCAGTGAGTTCGTTGTCGGCGGCAACTGGTCCACGGCAATGTGCAGATTGCTGCCGGTGCTCATGCGGTCCACGTCGAAGTGCAACCCTTGCAATTCCTCCTCCACCGGAAAGACAAAGAAGTTTGTAATCTGCATCCCGGCGGCGACGGTGAACTCGACGGGCACCCCGTTGGTCAGCCGGATCAGGTTGATATTCGTATTGAGCGTCGGAGTGGCGAGAATGGAATAAATGACCGTGTTCGTCGCGTGGCTGTAAACACCGATGTGCCAGTCGCCCGGCGTCAGCGGCACCGGCGCGGACTTGGTCGTGAGACTGATGAACTCGTTGGTGATGCCGGGCGCATCGACCTGATACGCAAAGTTGGTGAGCGTGGGCAGTGGCAATCCCCGGCTGAGGATCAATCCCACGTCACCATTTAGGGGCTTCAACTCCAGGTCCACTTTCTCCGCGATCGGGGAAACACGATACACAAAGTAATCAATGATTCCATCCAAGGGCGGAATGGCATTCGTGTAGGCAATGTTGTCTCTCAACCGGATGATCGGTCGGGGATTGCAGTCGCCTGCATCGAGAATCACATGGAACGAATACTCATTGGTCTCGCCGGAGCGGGCATTGTGAACTGCGAAGAAAAGCCGGCGCCCCTGTTTAAGCGGCACTGGATGGACCGTTCTGGCATTCAGGAAAAGCGTTGCGAAGCCGTCGCCACTTTCCTCATCGAAAGGGTTGTCGTTGTTGAAGGACTTGATGTCATCCGTGCCTGTATCACCGGTCGGCAGTCCTTCGCGATCAGCCAGGAGCGTCAGTGAATCAAAATTGCCCCGTAGGAAAGCCGTTGCAACCGTGGTCTGGTCACAGATATCGACGGTGAAGTAATTCGTCTGCGCGTTTGTGAGCGAGCCACTGAAGATCACGCCATTCGTCAACATGATCGCCCGCTGGACAGGATCGGCGTACTCCAGATGCAACCTCCATTTGACCAACCGTTGGTCACCGCGCGGGACCGGACCGAAGCGAGTATCCGTGACCTCGAGGCGCCACTCGCCCATCGCACGCTCGCCCTTGAATGTCGAAAAGGATTCCTCGGGCATCACAAAAGCGGTGGCAGGAACACCCAGGTCCAGCACCCGGACCGAATCGACAAAAATGCCGGATGGATAAACCGACTGTAGTTTCAGGAATGAATTGGTGCCGGTTGCCTGGAACAGGATGCTCTCTGACTGCCAGTTGGTGCTGGCGAGATACAAGTAGCGGTTCTCGGGCACGCCAGGCGCAGGCTCGCCGTAGGTGATCTGAATCGCCTCCGGTCCGGAAACATTGGTCTGGTAGCGGCGAATTGCCAGGTTGATCAAATAGTATGCGCTGGGCTGAGTCGGGAACTCACGCACAATTCCAGCCGGCTCCTCAATCGATCCGAGCAACTCCGCGAATTGAAAACCAGAATCCGGAGCCACACCAGCGATGGACAGATCATCATGAATCTTGAGCTGGTTGGTGATGACATTCCAGCCAGAGACATTGCTGCCAGGTCCATAAACTCCAAGCGCCGCCTTCTCGAAACCATCGACGAACGCCGGAGGATTCGTACCAACAAATGTGTTTGTGAATGGAGCCATCGTGAACTTGACCGGCAGGAGAGGATTTGCGTGATTCGTATCCTCGGTGAACAAGGTGTAGGTGACGTTCGTGGATTCTCCTGAACCGTACCCTTGGTCCGTCTTGCCGCCACGGTTCTCGGCAAGAAGCAGCCGCGTGCCTTGCGGGCTGATCAAGTGCAAGACCAGATCGGACGGTCGCGGATGTTGAATGCGAACTCCGACTTCGACCGAGTTCACCTCCTTGTCCGCGTTCATGAAGACGGATGAACTGATCGTTCCGCTGTCCAGCAGGGAAACTTCGTTGGTGATTGAAAGGTTTCTCCCGGTGTCAAGGTTCACATCAAACTCGAACAACAGGGCGAGATTTCCATTCACGGGAATCTCCGATGGATTGCGCAGGCAGTAGAAGTAGCGCCCCGGAACCAAAGGCGGCTGATCGTAGATCCCGAGGCTTACTTCACCGGCCGGCGCGTCGATTCGGACGACTTTGTCGAACTCGCCGGCTGTTGGCATGCTGTCCCTGCGGATATAGAGATCGACGGGACCAGTAAGCTTCGTGGCCCGGAAGATCATGTTGGTGACACCCGGAGGCACTTCCTGCACTCCGCACGATTCACCAAATGGTGCCAGCTTGAAGTCAATGCCTTTGAGTCCCGCCGCGGCCAGATCATCCCCGAAGGCGAAGGGATCAACGCGCAGCGTCAAGGATTCGACCCTGCCCGTATGCGTCGGAGCGCTGTCGATCATGTTGAAGATCCAGACGCCATCACCACGCTCCCCTGCAAAGTCCGTCAGTTTCCCCGGGCCATCACTTCCCAATCTGCCGAACAATGAACCGAGATAACTATCATCATACACGAAAAGCCCGCCAAACACGTCGAGGATGCCATTGTTCAAGTTGTGATTGTTCAGCGCCACCGATTTCGAATCGTGCGAAAGAATTCCAATCAAGTCGCCCAGATCCTGATGTGTGAGGAGATTGGTTGCGATCACGTTGTAAATCGGTTGTGGGGAAATGCCGACGGCAAATATCTGCACGGCACCTGGCAGATTCGCCACTCCATCCGGAATCACCGCACGAGCCGGAAACCCGCGGAGCACACGGCTGCCACCTTGATTCTCCTCGAAAGGGTCGTTGCTTGAAATGACCACGAGCCCGTATTCGCCGCCCTGCTGATCCTCGGACTTCACACCCACATAAAAAATCTCTCCGAGCTGGGCGTCGGTATAGACGATGGACTCGGTGCCGCCGCGTTTGATGGATTTCCTGGCACCCGCGACGGCGTTCGCGTTGAGCGTAAGAAGTCCGGGATCCTTCGATACATACAAATCAATGTCCGCTTCCAGAGACGACCGAGGGACGGAGATGTTCGGCGGCCGAAAAGTGATGAAGGCGACATTGGTCCCGTTGGTCAGTGTCGAGGCTGAGTTCGTCAGGAACGTGTTGGTGAACGTGTAAAAATTCCATTGAGCAGCAAGTCCGTTCACTCCGGGAATCAAAGTCGGGTTGGCACCGACACGCTGATTGAAGATTGGAATGCCGTTGGTGATGGTAGTGGCCTCCGGTGGTGGCACGACCTGCCTTGTGGTCGGGAGAGCTATCGTCATTCCATTGGTAATCGTGGTGTCACCGAGCGATATGACCAAGGCATAATCCTGGACCACATCATTGACCCGCGCCGTGGTCTGATAGAACTCGCTGACCGCATTCACGTTTACGCGGCGCCCCACCACGGTCACAACGAGATTCGAACCGCCAGGATCGCGCAGAAAAACATTCTCCACGTTGTTCACCACGTCTGTCTGGGAAACAGAATTTGTCTCTGTCGCGACAGAATAGTCGCTCTGTGCCGGGATGTTGTTTCCATAGTAGGCCACGTGCGTGACAGTATTCGAGATGATCAGATCAAGGTCGTTGACCAGTTTCACGGCGGCGTTTGGATTGCCTGGAGGATCAGTCCACACGAGCGTTGCCCGGAAGGGAACTTGTTGCGCATTAGTCGAAAGTGCGATCCGCCACGAACGCGCTTCGCCTGTTGCGACCGCATTCGCGGGAGATTGATCAAACATGCGAATCGGCCATTGGGCCTCGGGTTGATTGGCCCCAAGCATGGCTGGGATTGAATTCGTCAGGTTCACCTGCCCCCAGCCCTGATGATTGATCGAATTATTGAGCTGAAGATCGTAGGGTCCGCCAAGCGAACGCGCTCCATTAATCAGAAGCGCCTTCATCATCGCCGGGCTGTTGGTTCGTCGTCCACCGGCAAAGATGCGTTGTTCGAAGAATTCCTGCATCAGCGCCAGCATCCCGGACACCACGGGAGTTGCCTGACTCGTTCCGGACTCGAAACGATAATTCGGGGCAACGCTCTTGTTGACCTCCTGAATCACCTGTGATTTTCCATCAGCTGGATCGAGAGATCGCGCCTCGTCCCAATAACCTGATCGCGCGCCGATGATGAACGCTCCTGGCGCCATGACATCGGGCTTGAAGCGTCCATACGTTCCTTCGGTGCCGATTCCCACGTTGCCGCGGCTCGAGAATGCTGCCACTTCGTAATCACTGTCTGTCATGCCTTGGAACGGCGTGTTCGTAACCAACGTGATGAGATTGGTCACCCCCCCGTCGGGAGCGAGAATCTCTGTGATGTTGGTGATGACGGCGATGTTGGTAACTGATCGGAGGCTCTCAATGGCTCCCACCGTGATCACGTTCTTGGCGGTCGCGGGTGAAGAAATCGAATTGGGAATGGCGCCCAACCCATTGTCGCTCCCCTCTCCCGAGTTGCCTGCGGCAAAAACGAAGATCATCGGCTGCGATCTTTCCACCCCCGGCAACGCATCCCGGACCGTCGCATCAAAACGCGCCGCCGCCGAATCGTATTCGTTCAAGCCGGCGTAATTCCAACTGTTGTTCGAGATCATCGGCGCATTGATGCTCCGCCGCAGGACGTAGTTGGTCTTTGCGGGAGTCTCTTGAAGAAACGTGTCAGTTAGCCAGCCGTTGGGCTGAGGGTCGTAGGAGATCGAGAGGGAGAGAATTTGCGCTTTCGGCGCCATGCCACGAAAATTCGCGTTGGTTTCAGAACCGGGTGGAGTGCTCGTGATTGAACCCTCACCGTTTCCAGCAATGATAGACGCAACGTGAGTGCCATGCCCGCCCGTGTCCCGCGCCAGCAACGGATCGGGCGAAATCACCCGTCCTGCCAGGGCGACGTGGTTGGCGTCCACACCTTCGTCATTCACACTGACAATGACTCTATTGCCGGTTAATTGAAGATAATTGGTCGTGCCGATTGAATCAGGCGAAATGCCCACGCGCACTCGGCTCCGGTCGCTGGCGGGCGTACGCCGCACCACCCGCTCGATGCCTTGCACGGCTGTCATACGGGCCAGCGTCACCAGCACATCAGCGGGAGGACGAATCACCAATTGATCGCCAAATGGCGAAGGTTCCTCGACCAGCAATTCCGCTCCCAAACTCGCAATACCGGCTATCGCCGCCTCTCTCTCTCGGGGAAACAACGTCACTCGTAGCAAACCATCGTCCGGCAACGTCTGCCCTTCGACAGCAATCGCGAGGAGCGCCGGGTCCAGTTTGTAATACGGCTCGTAAGCTAAAATGGACTGGATCTCCTGAGTTTGTGAAAGCCGCCGCGCGACGGCGGTGGAAGCACGCACCAGATACGCATTGTTGGGAATATAGGAAATCGTTTCGGCACCCACTGCGGCAAGCATGGCGCGGAATCGTTCGGTGATGGGACCGCGAGCCTGGACAATGTAACTTCCTGGATCGCCATCGCTGCGCAAATTCTCCGGGACATCCATACCCTGCGGCTCGGCTGTATCGATGAATGCATTGCGCAGCAGCACAGCCGTCTCGCTCCGCACCAATTCACCGATGCTCCGGGAGGTATTCCGGAGGCGATGTGGGAAATTCGTATCCTTGGGAATAACCACCGACGCAGAAGTTGCCACAGTTACTGCAGTCTTCGGAACCGCAGTCCCCACGCGTTGGGCGATGGCCGATGAAAGCAGATTGAACGGACCAGACGCTGGCGACGCCGATCCGGCCTCATTGGTCCTCGCCGGGACCGAGCGATCGTTCATCGCCGCCTGACGTTTGTCGCCGTACAGCCAGAAACCAATCGCGGCCACGAACAGCAGCACGCTCAACAAGAACCATGTTCGAGTTCTCAAATGCATACGTCTTCACCGGCACCCGAAGCCTTTGCGCCCGACCAAAATGTGCGCCACTGCCATTTGCAATCCGGGTGTCCGCGAGGGGGAAATAGCAGATCGACAGCCAACCTCAAGACGTGAACTTGAAAAAATGCCCGAGTCAGGAAGCAATTTTTGAAGCTGGGGAAAACCAAATTGCAGAGTCCAGACTCCGAAGGAACCAGATCCGCGTCACAGCGGCTGACATCAATGCAGTGTTGTAAGTGGCTCCCTTGAGTCAAATGTGGTCCTGGAGTTGAAATCAGATCCGGCGTGAGCGACATCCGAATGCCTAATCGGGCGGCAGAATATTGTAACTCTCCACCACGACGCGTGGCCGCAAGGGAGCGTCCTCGATGCGGAATACCGCCTTCGCGACCACTTCTCCGGTGATCTGGTAGTTCGTGCAAATGTTGTAGAAATTGCCCGAAGTTACCAGGGAGCGCTCCGCAGGCTTGAGTGACTGGCCGAATGCGTAAACGACGATTCGAGGCTCGTCCGCTTTGAGGAGAGACATGACCTGCTGCGGAATCCGCTCGACAGCTTCATCGGTGAGCCCGCGTTGAAACTGGGCCAAGGAGACGAGATTCAAGAACGGCGAACGCACCGTCAGCTCAGGGGTGGCCAGCACATTGCCCATGGGTTCAAACAATCCGTTCGGGAAGTAGCTTCGCATGACGTTGATGCCATCGACGATATATTTCATCTGCGGGGACGAAGGCTCGATAAAGCGATCTGCAAAAAGCTGCCCTCCTATCGGCCCTGGGCTGACTACCGAGTTTGAGAGCACATGGACGCCACTCAACGCCGCTGACCACGCCGCCTTATTCGTCTGATTGACAGACAGCAGCCCCCGCGCGGCATTGGCGTTGGGCGCCACTGTGAAAAGATCCACAAGCCTCCAATCGTTCGTGGGATGTGTGCCATTGCTGCCAGACCAAAAGAGCCATTCCCTGTCGGTCAGCGCCCTGCCTGTGATCGGATCGATGTGAGACTTCAAGTAAATCGTCTGCCACGGCGTGCCCCGATGCACACGGCCCAGCCAGCCTACGTTTGGGAACTTGTTTGTCGGGAACGCCCACGAGTCCGAGCCGGTGACTCCTGGATCCTTGGCCGCCATAGAATAGGCGAGGCCCGTTGCCTGTTTCTGAGGATTGCCGCCCCAAGGCTGGTAGCGCTCGTTCAACAGCCTCAGATTGGATATCGGCAGCGGATTGATGGCCGGACGCAGGATCGCATAGTTGTTGGTCCAGTTCGGATTGCTCAGGTACGGATCGAACAGATCGCCCACGGTGTAATGAACCAACGGATCGTTCGCCTGCCAGGAGAGCCGTTGATAGATTTTGCGCGTCGGCGTGAACGGTGCCTGCATGGCGGAGTTTGTGGTGTTCCCGGATAGAAACCTCTTGAACCGGTCGATCTCCAACTGTCGCTGACTTGGACTCAGGCTGATCGGGTGACTACGCCATACATCCGCGGCCACGGCCACGTCCCCCTGTGCCACCGCCAGTTGATTGATCAAACCCAGCGTTGGAGAGTTGGGAGAGAAGCCGAGACGGTTCGTCAACCACAGGTTCCCTTCGGATACGGTCCCTTGATCCCGGAAGAAGCCGCCGCCGCCCCCGCTTTGGTCCCCTACCAACGCCTGCGTGATGTCGAGGAAGCTGTTCATCGCATCCAGATTGACGAAATCCAGAACACGGCTCGATGCGCGATCCACCACCCAGTACTGGAGTCGGTTGGTCATGTAGAGGCGCAGTTGCGGCGCTTCGAGCGAGGATTCAAAACTGTTCGTGAAAAGCGGATCGAAGAGGAAAGGTGCGCGCCTTGAGAGGTAGGCGGCGTTGGTAAGGAATACGAAGTTCGTCTGGACCGGCAGGACGAACGACTCGGGATTCTGCGAGCCCAGCCAGTTGGTCATCACAATCCGGCTTGCGGCAACTCCGCGACGGCTCAACAGGAGGTTGGTCGTGTTGCCCACCACATTGCTCAATGCAAAGCTGAACCGGTTTGAAACCACGATGTCCACCGGACGGCGGAAAGCCTGAGTGTAGGAATTCCAAGCCTCGATGCCAAAAATGTTCGAGATTCCCACCACATACATCTGGTTTGTCAGGAAAGTGCGATGGCCGATTTTTCGGAGCTCGACCTTGCGGCTGACTTGCACGGCGGTTTCGAGCGAGAACTCATTGAAGTTTGGAAGCCCCTTCTTGGCCCCGATGATCCACGGCACGCCATAGACGTTGACGTTGGTTGTCGTCCTTTCGGTGAGAATACGCTGGCGCTCCGTCTCGAAATTCAAATCAAGAAAAGGGTAGCCCACCGGCGCGGAATCTGTGACCTCCAGAAAACCCGTGATGTAAATCGCTCCTTGCGGCGCGCGCTGGAACACCGGGCGGAATACTGTGGGCATTTCATTGGTTCCCTGTGGCGTCCGAAAACTGCGGGTGGTCGTCGCGTCGTAGATGTTCGCCGCAGTTTGAAGCGCCCGGTGCAAAGACGCCGAGTATTCGATGTTCGTCGTCCAAAAGGCCGCGCCTTTCACCGGTGGATGATAAACCTGGATGTTGGTGATCGACAAGTTGTGCCGCACTGGCAGTTCGCCCAGCATGAAATTCGTCACAATGGGACGACCCACGGCATTCACCACGATGTTAGTGGTCAGGCTTGCCCTGAGCACGCGATCGGCAACCTGATAGAAGAAGTTGGTGGCGTTGCCAGGGCGAAGGTACGTCCAATCCACTTCCGGATTCCACTCAATGCCTCGGGAGCGGGCATCGGTGACGACCGGCTGATAGCTCAGGTTGAACTTGTTGGTAAGATGCGTCTGATGATCCGACTGGACGATGTTGTTGGAAAGCGCCGCCCTTGAATCCACGCCCAACTGCGACAGCATCCGATAAAAGGTGTAGCGATTGTAGAGACTGGCAGGGCTGTTCGTATCCTTCGAGACGGCAAGCAGACGCGCCACCGTCGTTGCCGGAAGGCCCGTGTTGTATAGTTCCTGAGCGTCAAAGATGGAATTTGCGCTGTCGCTGCCTGCCCACGAAACGGTGGTGTTGTCGACCTCGTTCGTCGCTAAGGGCGAACTGGAGTAGGAGTTGATCCGATCACGGGAGAGTGAATTGTTCGGAGCCGGAGCCAGACCAAAGAAACGTTCAGCCGATGACAATGAGGCAGGATAATTCGTGCTGTCGTAACGGTACCTCAAAATCTGATTCGCATCGAAGAAGGCTCTTCCAATACTATTGGCTGCAGGATTTGGATTATAACTATAGCGACCGCTGAAGGCTGCATTGTTCCAAACGTTAGTGTTCAGGTCGGCCAAAAACCCGGCTAAATTCAGTTCCCAAGAGCCTACACCTTGGTTACGCGAAAATGCGTCGACGTTAATATTATTAGTCGATTTGGCGTGGTTGTGAGAAAAATTCACGTCCAAGCTCTTGCCCGCAGGGAGCGCGAGGAAGGCGTAGCGACTGAGAAAACGATTGGTCTCAGAGTGCGGGCGGTCGGGCCGTTCGAGCAATCCGATCCATTGAGGATCGCCGGCGACGAAATAGCGATTTGTTGGGTTGGCCGCGCTGACCGCCGGTTCGTTGGTGATCCCGGTGCCCTCGAAGAGGCCATTGCGATTCAAATCGAGGTAAAAGCGAAAATCCCAAGCCCGGGGGTCGTTTACTGAAAGCGCCACATTTGTACGAACGTAAACCGGCGGACGGGCATCATACTGTAGATTCGCGATATTGTTGAGGCGCTGTTGTTTGTTCAGCAATCCACCGCTCCGCAAACGGTCATAGTTGACGTTTAACGGATCCACGATTCCTGAACGGAATCCGAGGGGATCTAGCAAGTTGGTGGAAACCAGCATGTCAAACGCACCCGCGTTAGTCGCCGCGAGAATCCGGGAGACGACCTCGGACTGGGCTCGAGCGAGTGCCGCATCCGCAGCCAGTCGTGCATCGCTGTAATCTGATGTCACGGTCACCGACGCTTTCTCCCGGCGGCTGACCGCAAGAAAGACAACGGCCATGAAGGTCACCACCGAGAGCATGATCACGGTGATGACGAGAGCGATTCCGCTTTGAGATTGGCGCTTCATGGGACGGCTGTGCGGATGGGAACCCGCTGACGGAAAAGGTGAATCTTGTTGGCGCGTTTTCTCAAAAAGTTCTGAACAAACGCGGCGTCAACAGAATCCCGGATTGACTGGAATTGTCTGAAAGCTTCTGGTTCAAGAATGCCAAGCTCGACCTCGACATAGGCCGGGAGGGCGTTGTTCAGGAAAAAAAACTCCGTCTGCTGGTAGCTCGGATCTCTGGTTGAACCGGACCGGCGCACCAGAATCTCAGCGCCGGGAAAACGATTTGGTCCTTCGTTTGGATTTATTTGAGGAATCAAGCGGTTACGAAATGCTGGAGGCACAAGAGCATTGGGCCGGCGATCCGCGTCCACATTCAACATCCGCCCGGCATGGTCGTACGCGGTGAACCGCAGATGAATCACTCCGTCCGCCACACGATGAAGGTTGGCGGAAACCCGCTTGGTCACGGGATCGATCCCGGTCGTGTCGAAGCGATTCAAGAGGTTATTGTTCCCAACATGGAGAGCGTTTGTGGACACCATGTAGCGGTAAAGCGTTCCCACCCCGCCCATCGGCTCCATGACGCGGTAACCAACGCCGTTCCAGTCGTTGTTAAGCGCTGTCAGAAAGAAAACTTCTTGCAGCAGATTGGTCCGCAGAGGCGTCTTTTCATCAAGATCCAGCAACACGGTGGCACCAACGGGACTCATCGTGGCGCGGAGGCTGATGGTATTGCTCCGACGCGATGCCGTCATTTCAACCATCTCGCGGGTGAGCATCTCCATCGCCGCGCGGCCTGATTCGAGAACATCCACCTGCGTGATGTTCCCACGCAGCGCCTTTTGGGTGTGGTTAAATAGCGCGTAAAGGCCATAGACGATGACCGTCATCACCGAAACTGAAACCAACAACTCGATGACCGTCATCGCGATGTTTCGCCCCGTTCGTCGATTTTGATGTAAAGTTGCCGTTTGCATCAGAACCGGGTTGTGTACTGGTTGGGGGCGAGCAGGGCGTCGCGCGGATCCACCGCTCCACTCACCATTGTCCGGAAGGTACGTCGATTTGATCCTATATTCAGCCTGCCACCTTGCTGAAACAACGGCCAGGAAACGGTTAATCTCACTTCATACAAGTTGCGCCTGAGGTCTGCCAACCGAGCCTGTTCCCCATGCAACAAGCTGTTGGTGGGCGCGGCCAACTGTTCCGGAAGCGGCAAGAAAGGAACCACTTCAGAGCGTATTTGATAGCGGAAGGCAAACTCCTTGACGTTGGCGTTGCGGACGCTTTTTTCAGAGGCAACACCCGTGATGGCCCGCGCGTGAGCCACCACGATATTGGTCATCACTTCACCACGGTTGTTCACGATGAGCTTGGGCGTGCTGAGCAGTGCCACCAATTCCTGGCTGTTCGTAATGCGTCTGCCCGAACCAGCCCCTGACGCCGTGATGTATTCGGTCGTCGGAAGAGGGCGATTTGCTCCACGAACCCAGTTGGTGATGATGACGCGCTCGACGAAATTGGTAAGTTCATCAATCCCTCGGGCACCGCTGCGGATAGCTTCCAATATGTAAAGGCCGTCCTGCTGAATGATTGTGTCCTCCCGGTTCTCCTTCTGAACCTGAATGCCTGACGGTAACACGCCAATGATCGCCACCACCGCAAACCCCACGATCGCCAGTGACAGGGCAACCTCGACGAGAGTGAACCCACTTTCACGATTGGTTCCACGGCGGAGGACAGCACCATACGCAACGACCGGCGTTGCTGGACGCCCCTTGGCGGTACCGGCTCTCTGTTGGCAGAATTTCATCATTTCTTGAATTCGGCTGAAATTACCCTGGCACGGCCCGTCAGCCAGTTCACGCTGACCGCTTGAACATCATTGAACGTCAACACGCGATTGGCCAATCCCTCCTGCCTCACAAAATAGCGCGATTGCCCGGCGGCGTCGCGCCCGAATAGCACATCGCCCCGAATCAGAGGGATCAATTCGTCCCGCCCGTTAACCAATTGTCCTTTCGAGTCGAATCCAATGCATGGCAGGGAAATTTGGCTGGCAGCGGCTTGCATGCCCTGCGATGTCGGAAAAGGCAACCCCGTGACGCGATCAAAGGGGAAAACTTGGTTCACGTCAAAAGGCGCTTTGTCGAAAGGTGCCACTGTAAGTCGATTGGTAGCGCCGATAAACTTCAGTTCAGGAATCACAACTCCCTGCGGCAAGGTTTGCCAGCCTGTGAGAAATCTTGGAGTGAAACGCCCCGGTTGATCGCCAACTGTGCGCCTGCTGACGAGCGCATAAGTGGTGTAAACACCCTTGGCCAGATTGGTCGCGACACGCCTGTCCTCCGGTCGGGAAAAGTTTCCAGCCATCTGGGCGATATTGGTCGGAACAAATATCATATAGACGGTGGTCCGATCACTCATTGCTTTCAGGCGTGCCATCCCCAGATCATCGAGCAGTTGGCGATTCGCTGAAGCGAGCAAATTAGCCTGTTTGAGACCTTTCAAACTGGGCGTCGCAATCGCCGCCAGAGCTCCGATAATGCCGATCACCACCAGCATCTCAATCAAAGTGAACGCGCGAGCCCGCCGCCGTTGCGCAGTCCGACCCGCCACTGGCAGATCAAACTCCGTCGAACGATTGAGCAAAAGCAGACTCATAAGACCACTATTTCCAGCTAAGTATGTTGTCCTTGTTCAATCCGAGGGTCGCCTTCTCGTTGTCAGCAGCAGCCCCATCCGGCCCGAGCGACCAAACCATGACGGAACCACGAAGTTCAAATGCGCCTGACGCATCGCTCCGCGCCAAGCCATTCAGGCCTTGATTACCACCAGCACCGGAGACGGACTCCAGCGAGTAAAAGCCATCCCGGCACGTATTGCTGTAATCCAGGTCGAGTGAGATGATATAAGGGTTCCCCCAAGGATCGCGGTAGATCCCATCCGGCCCGACCAACCCCACTCGCAACGCCTCAGCTCCCCGTTTGGCCTTGTTAGCGTCGGAATCTTTCGCCGAGAGGAATGGAGTCTTGTTGGGATTCATCGCGTGATTTGCGTTTGGATTCTGGTGGACTCCATCTCGAAATATCGGGAGTGAGAAGTCGCGAATCGCAGCGATCACCTCGGAGTTGTTCTTTTGCTCGCGGTCGTTTGCCAGGTTTTGAGTGGCGATCCGCAAAGCGGGGTTCTTCGTCGGCCACCAAACGTTGTCATATCGGGTGCCAAACGTGAAATCAGGCGCCCTCTCAGAGAGTACCGCGCGAGTATCAGCCGATGCTGGCATCTTTCCGTACGCAGCCTGGTAGGAGTTGATGGCATTGACGATGTCAGCAATCTCGGTCCGGGCACGCATGACAAGCGCCTTCTTCTTCACGTTGCTCAAAACCGGCAGGAGCATCCCCGCCAGGATGCCAATGATTGCGATCACCACCAACAGCTCGATCAGTGTGAATCCGCAGTGGATCAGCGAGTCCTTTGAACGCGTTCTCTTCATATTCTTCAGCGAAATCTTCATGGAATGACTTAAGGTACTTTCCCTATCACAACAGACCTTGGCTCCCAATTGCTGATGCGTGTGATATTCTTGCCGATGACAACTTCCGCCCACAAATCGTAGGTCTCGGCGTTGAAGCGATTGGTTGAACTTGGGTCATAGAACCACGGATACACCTTGGTCCCATCCGCTGCTGTCAGCAAAAGCACACTTGGGGGGACACGATCCCCCGAAGCAACGGCGAGTGGCACTGCGAGACTCTCAAAGACAGAGGCACCTTCCTTGACCATTTTACGTTCAGAAGGCTTGAAAGCCGTACTGACCCTCACGTCGCGAGGATTCCGGGCTGAATTTGCAAAGCCATCGACACCGAAAATGGAAGTGATCTGCGCCGCGCCCAACCCTGCCTGAGCTTCACGCCCGATTGGGATAAAGGTGTCAACCTTGAAGACGGTCCCTGAAAGTTCGTAGTAGAGCTGATTTAGTCCTGCCAGTTGGGCGCGAGTTGCAGGCGGCGAAACCACCAATCGCTCATTTGAAGGCGGGTAAGTTCCCAGTCGCGCCTTATAGTTGTCGATTAGAGTCACCAACCGGTTCATCTCGGATCGGATCCGCGATTCCCTGGCCTTTCTGGACACTGCACCGCTGACACTGAGAACCAAGCTCGCCAGTATTCCGATGATGCTGATAACGACCAGCAGTTCGATTAGTGTGAAGCCAACCAAACGCGAATCCCAAGACCGATTGCCGCACCGCTGAGGCATCGCGCTTGTGTTATTTGTTTGCTCCGGATTCATCGAGTGTTCATCGATATTCCCGCAGTTCTTGTTCCAACCGCTCACCAAGCCACTGCTTGATCATGCTTTGATAATTCAAATACCTGGACCGAGCCAACCGCTTGATCCGGGAGAGCATCCTCGGATCAATCCGCAATGTGATCGTCACGGACTCAGAAGCTTCCGCAGATGAAGCAACTGATGACTCCATGAGGCGCACATCAATCCGGCTTTCCGCCCAAAAGGCTGCCTCCGCCTCCTCGCTGTCGAAGAGCGGAACCTCCTCCCAGTTTGCTAGTGCATTCATCTGCAACCAACATTGGCGTTCTCGCGAGCAAGACTGCCTACCTTCAAGTCTGCGCCGAGAGTGCTTGATTTACTTTACGCTGATAAAAGAACTGTTCCTCAGGCGCGAACGCTCTGGAGAGAACCACCCGGACCTGGCGACCATTTGTCCGATACACACTAAAAATCCCAAGTCCACTCGCAGACTTCCCCAGATTGAAGAATCTGGCTTGCGCTGCGAATCGAGGCGAATCGGGAAGGAGTCGAATGGCAAACGGATCCTCAAATGACTCCTCCACATCCCGCGGCGTCAAAGAACTGTCCCACTCAAAAGGGGGATTGTTCCAATCAAACTCCATTCAGCGCCTTCTCTTGTATATCCAATGCCCATCCAATGTATTTACAGTGTATTTACAACTAGCTCCTCAGGCTGTCAAAAGGTTTCTCGATGTTATTCAACATTATTCCTCATTGAAAGCCGGTCAGAATGTTCGGATCTCGTCATGGCCCTCGACAAGGAGGGTGGAATGAAGTTTGAGGGCAAGGAGATGGAATGAATTTGGTGGCGCGCCGCTGTGGACTCTGATTGGATTGGCGCATGTCCATCGCGCATGCGGATCAAATGTTGGCAGGATTGCCCG
>SXMN01000232.1 GCA_005777315.1 Verrucomicrobiales bacterium | reverse complement strand
TTTCTGCTCGATGAAAACCACCGAAGACGTCCGCAAATACGCCGCCGAACAAGGCATCGCCGAGGAAGAGGCGTTGAAGAAGGGGATGGAAGAGAAGTCGAAAGAGTTTGTGGAGAAGGGTGCGGAAGTTTACGCGAAGGCGTGAATCAGATAGGTTCCGCCAACAATCCAATGCCCAAGCCACAGAAAACACACACGGTTCTTTCGCTGTTCTCCGGCGGAATGGGGCTGGACGTTGGACTCGCGAAGACCGGGCGGTTCGATCTTCTGGGGTGCGTGGAGAAAGAACCTTCATTCTGTGCGACCATCCGGGCGAATCAGCAGGCCGGCCGGCTAGGAGAGAAGGTTCGTATCGTCGAGGCCGACATCAAGACGGTCGACGCGAGGCTACTGCGCGAGGAACTTGGGTTGGAGCCAGGTGAACTCGACTTGCTCGCCGGTGGTCCTCCCTGTCAGTCCTTCAGCACCGCAGGGAAACGAGCATCCGTTGAAGATCCTCGCGGCACTTTGCTTTGGGACTATCTCCGTTTCGTGGCCGAATTTCAGCCAAAGTTCTTTCTGATGGAGAACGTGCGCGGCCTTATGTCAGCCGCTCTCAGGCACCGACCAATCCGCGAGCGCCCCGAGCACGGCGGTTCCGCTCTCGAACCTGATGAACTGCCTGGTTCAGTTGTGCGGCTTTTTTGCGACGATTTGCAGAACGTGGCTGGCGGGAACTACCACATGGATTGCTTCGAGGTGAACGCGGTGAATTACGGGGCACCACAGATTCGCGAGCGCGCGCTGTTCGTCGGGAATCGGTTTAATGCCGTCGTCGATTTCCCAGAACCAACGCACGGCGCCGCTGCTGAACGTGGAGAGGAACAGCACCTCGAGCTTTTCGGAGCCGTCCCCACGAAGCTGCTTCCTTGGATGACACTCAGGGATGCCATCGGAGACTTGGCCGAGGAGCATCCCGAAGTCCTCGATTTCAGCCCGAGGAAGAAGGCTTATCTGGCAATGGTTTCGGAAGGCTCCAACTGGCGGAGCTTGCCTGAGGCTGTTCAGAAGGAGTCCATGGGGACAGCTTGGTTTGCCAAAGGTGGACGGTCAGGATGGTGGCGTCGCCTCACGTTTGATTTGCCGTGCCCGACACTGGTGACGATGCCCAACCATGCGAGCACCGCCTTGTGTCATCCCGTCGAGACGAGGGCTCTATCACTTCGTGAATATGCCCGAATCCAGGAGTTCCCCGACGACTGGCAGCTCTGCGGAACAACTAGCGAGAAATACGCGCAAGTCGGCAATGCCGTGCCAGTGCGCCTTGCCCAAGTCGCCGGTGAATTGATTGCCGGACACCTCGACCGGTTGGAATCCCGCGACTGGAGCGCCGACCCGAGGGGCAGAGAGTCCCTGAGGAAGATTTACGTTCAGTCTCACATCCGCACCCGCCAATGGTTCAAGAATGGAGAGACTTTCGTTTGGGGCGAGGACGAGTCGGTCCCGACATATGCCGCGCCTAAGACAAAGCGGAAGGTTGTCGGCATGAAGGGATGAATCATGGCAAGAGGCGCATCAGGCATTCCGAAGGCAAAGCCCGCAGTTCTGAGGAAGAGTGATTTGCTCGCGACGCTTCAGTCCATCGACCGCGACCCGGCAGCGAGGGCGCGAGTGTTGGCGTTGGAAACGGCGTTCCGTGTAAAGATTTCCACGCACATTGGGTCTTTGCTGCCTGCGGAATCTGATTTTCGGAAGTTCAACACCAGCCCGTTCGTCCTGCTCATTCACGCTTTCCACAAGGGCTACTCCCACGTCCATCAGATTGAGCGCGACATCCTCCCGGCAAAACAATTCTCCTCAATGGAAACATCGGCGGGCCGGATGGTGGAGGAGGTCGCCTTGCCAGTTTACGGCTGGGAATGTGTGCCAAGCGAAATGCATACGCCCAATTCCGCCCTCGACGGATGAAAACCTGGCAGTGCGCCGTTCGCCGTGGCAACTCTCAAGAGCGGCCCGCGTTGCTTGAACGACGAAATGAGCGAGAACTTCGCCGACGCGGTTATCAGCCACGCTGCATCCTGGGCATCGACCGCAGGCGCCCGCGAACTCGACTTTACCTACGGTGTCTTCTACGGAACGGCCAAACAGTCGAACAAAAAAGACTGGCATATCCTGCGCAATCTCCGCGACAAAGTTCCCCACACGCCGCGAGGGCGGGTCTTGCTCTCTCCCGACAATCGATGGGATTGCCGCTGTGTAATACGTGGAGTGCGCGTCAATGCCGCAGTGAGGATTGGTTCGGATTGGTGGGCGCATCTCGGTGGACCGACTTGTTTGGTTGAAGTTCTATCCTCGTTGATCCGCGCCTGCGTATTGCCAGCCGCTGAAGCCCGAAACCGTGGTGCCTTTGTAGTCGGCGACTTGGGACAGATTGTGGACATGACTGTCGTCTCTTCCGATTACAACGTAAGCCTACTTCAAAGAAGCCAGTTGTCTTGGCTCTTTCTCATGGCTTGCCACTTTTGCGATCAATTGGAGTGAAACCCCTAGACCGCCAAAAGCTGGATGTCGTCGACCAGACGCGGAGCAATCCCCCCTTGCGGGACTGGCACGACCAGTTCACGCCGGAGTTCGTCGCGTAGTCATGCCAGTTCGTCCACCAACCATCTACGTCATCGCCGGGTGCAACGGCGCGGGCAAGACCACGTTCGCGAAGGAGTTTTTGCCCAAGGAAGTGAAGTGCCTGCGCTTTCTCAACGCCGATGAAATCGCCCGCGGGCTTTCTCCGTTCAAGCCCAGCGCAGGGGCGGTCCGCGCCGCACGGCTGTTGCTCACTCAGGTGGAGGAATGCCTGCGCCGTCGTGAGACGTTCGCCTTGGAAACCACCTTGAGCGGCAAGACCTACATCCGGCATTTCCAACGGGCGCGGGAACTCGGTTTCGAGATTGAACTGCATTACCTCTGGCTCTCCAGTCCCGCGCAGGCCATCGCCCGCGTGCGGCTGCGGGTGAGGCAGGGCGGGCATCATGTTCCTGCGGCGGACATTCGGCGGCGATTCGGGCGCAGTCTCGCGCATCTGCTCGACGATTACCTGCCGCTCGCAACGCGCTGGGCCGTGTGGGACAGCCGCAGCCTCCCCGCCAAACGGCTCGCCATTTCGTCCGCCCATGATATTGATGCCTTGAGAAAAGTGATTCGCCCATGAAGACAAACGGACACGCCCGAAAAACCACGAAGACTCCGCCATTTGTGCTGCGCGCTGAACGCGCGTTGCGCCGTGCGGCCAAGAACGTTGAGACACAAAGCCGGGCCTTGAAGCTTCCAGTGGTGGTCTGGCAGGACGGCAAGGTGGTGGAGAAGCCGGCGTGAGTTCGAAGGGCAATAGCCCGGACTTCAATCCCGTCGAATTCGACGGGATTAGTCATCAGATAGACGCGTGCGCGATGAGCAAAGGCAGACCCAAAAAGGACTTGTCCCCCAATCAACGCGACGAGTTGCTGGCCGCGTTGAAAGACCGGTTTGACGCGAACAAGGCCCGTCACCAAGGTTTGGTGTGGGCCAAGGTGCAGGCGCGGTTGGAGGCCAAGCCGGACAAGCTGTGGTCGCTCGCGGAAATGGAACGCACGGGCGGCGAACCGGATGTGGTGGGGGGCAAGTCGGGCGAATTGGTTTTCATGGATTGCGCGCCGGAAAGTCCGGCCGGTCGGCGCAGCGTTTGTTACGACCGCGAGGGCTGGTTGTCGCGGAAGGAGGCGCGGCCCAAAACCACGGCGATGGATTTGGCAACGGAGATGGGCATCGCGCTGTTGACGGAGGAGGAATACCTCGCGCTGCAAAAGCTGGGCGAGTTCGACACGAAGACGTCGAGCTGGATCGCCACCCCGGCAGATTTTCGCAAGCAGGGCGGCGGGCTCTGGGGCGGCCGGAGTTACGGCCGCGTCTTCATCGGTTGCAACGGCGCGCAGTCGTATTACGCAGTGCGGGGA
Source organism: Verrucomicrobiales bacterium (assembly GCA_005777315.1). Classification (GTDB taxonomy): domain Bacteria; phylum Verrucomicrobiota; class Verrucomicrobiia; order Limisphaerales; family F1-12-MAGs170; genus F1-120-MAGs170. The sequence goes on along the minus strand of SXMN01000232.1, from coordinate 17,592 downwards.
TTTCGGGGCTCGCTAGAGTTTTGAGCGAAGGCACATAGAATGCACCCGATATGAAGACCTACATCGCCCTGCTTCGCGGCGTCAACGTTAGCGGCCAGAAGCTCATCAAGATGGTGGATTTGCAGGCGCACTTCGCGTCGTGCGGTGCTGTCAATATCCGCACTTACATCCAAAGCGGCAACGTGGTGTTTGAGCATCCGGAGAGATCATCCGCCAACTTACGAAAAAGTCTGGAAGAGCATCTTGCAAGCAAGCTCGGCTTTTCAGTTCCAACTCTTGTCATTGGCGCGAAGGATTTCGCTGCCATCGCCAACGAGAATCCGTACCCCACCACGCTGCCGGACTTTGGCAAGCGAATGTATGTGTGTTTCTTCCAAAAGGCCCCCGCAGTTGCAGCCGTTGAGGGTATCCGGGATTTCGTAACCGATGAGGAGCAACTGGTCGTCAAGGGAGTCGTCGCTTTCGCATATTACAAGATGGGACTGGGACGGGCGAAGCTTTCGAGCAACCTCATCGAGCGAAAGCTTGGATTGGCGACGCTGCGAAACTGGAATTCGGTCAACGCACTCCTTGCATTGGCTAACCGTTGACCTCGTGCAGGCCTACGCTCGGAGCGTTGACCCTTGGCACCGGCAGGGCGAGCCGGCATAAAGGTTTGGTGTGGGCCAATGTGCAGGCGCGGTTGGAGGCCAGGCTGGACAAGCTGTGGTCGCTCGCGGAAATGGAACGCACCGGCGGTGAACCGGACGTGGTGGGGCATGACAAAAAGACGGGCGAATACCTCTTCTTTGATTGCTCGATTGAAACTCCCAAAGGCCGCGTCAGTGTTTGCTACGACCGAGAAGGGCTGGAATCGCGGAAGGAACATCGCCCGAAAACCACCGCGATGGAAATGGCTGCGTCCATGGAAATCGAACTTTTAACCGAAGAAGAATATCAAGATCTCCAGGAGTTCGGAGAGTTCGATCGGAAGACTTCGAGCTGGGTGAAAACACCGGCTGGCATCAGAAAATTTGGCGGTGCACTTTATGGTGAGCGCCGCTACGGCCGCGTCTTCGTGGGTCACAACGGTGCGCAGTCTTACTACGCGGCCAGAGGATTTCGTGGGTGGCTGAGGGTTTGAGCGTTGACGCGAATTCCGCGAATTCGCACGAATTCAACTCGTGTTTATTGGCGCAATTCGCGGCTGAAGGTTTCTTATGAAAACTTTCCAAGGCTACCACATCATCACTCCCGACGACCTGCCGGCGGCCATCGAACCAGATCAAGATTCCGATCACGGATGATCAAGAGTGCGTGGGAAGCGAGAACATGGTTGCCTGACTCTGGCGGTTGTCGCTCCAGAGCGGGAACACTCCGCGCAAGCACATTTGACAATCACACTCAATTCAGCGGCGTGGCGTCCGTCGGACTTGCACTCCCGGCATGTAGAGGATGCGGATCAGCAGGTCGCCGCGTCCGCCGCGCGCTCTGGGCAAGCCTTCACCGTGGAGTCGGATGATTTCGCCACGCGCCACTTTCGGCGGAATTTGGACACGCAGGAAGTTGCCCGTTGGACCGCGCATGGATTCGGTGCCGCCTTGCAGGGCGCGTTGGAAGTTGATCTTCAGGTCGCAGCGCAGATCCGATCCGCGCGCCTTGAATCGAAAATCAGGGCGCACCTTGACACGAACCAGGACAAATCCACCGGAACCATGGCTGCGCGGCAGGCGGTATCGGGTGCCCGGTGCCGTGTCCGAAGGCACGACAAGTTCGTAAACCTCCGGACCGGCGGGATTGGCCGGTTCGTTCACGCGGATTTCCAGCCGAGTGCCGTGCAGGAATTCGTCGATCCGCAGGTGAACTTCCTTGGCGATGTTCAGTGTTGGTCTCCCGGTTCTGCCGGCGCGCTCGACGGACTTCTGCCGGGCGGCGAGTTCGTGGTCGTACAGGCGGCGGCGCTCCGGGTCGCTCAATATATCATACGCGGCATTGAGAGCCTGAGCTTGAGCCACGGATGCGGGTGAATTGCCGTTCAAGTCGGGGTGCCGCTCCTTGGCGAGCAGACGGTACGCTGTGCGAATCTGCGCGTCGGTACTGCGCCGATCAAGGCCAAGCGTGGCGTAGTGGTCTGGGAGGGTGGGAGGCAAGCAGACAGTTGCAGCTCAGGTTTTCCCTATGAAACACGCCTCCAAACCGACAGCGATGCGACCCGCTTTGCGTGAGGTTTCGTTGTGGTCATTTCCGAGCCGAATCGGTTTCGATTTTGAGCGGCTTTGGAGCGCCGACGGTACGCCAAGTTTCAGAAAGTTGATCAAGCTCTCGCAGTTGCTGTGGGCGTACTGGACCACGCGCCGCCAATGAGGTGGTTCCAACGAGGCAACACGTTCGCGCTCGTCACCGGATGTCATGCATCCGTAGAGATCAGAATGATCCATGAGTTCGTTCATCGCACGTTTCCTGTGGCAGGCTTGCTCATGTGTCAACATAAACATGGTGGAGGATTCCTCCCTAGTTTGCGCCTCGCCTCTGCCTTTGTGGCGCTCGGCATCAGTCGTAGCCTGCACCACCGTCTCCTCAGTGCTTGCTGATGAGCGAGAAAAATGTTTTCCTGCGTCATGGTAGCATCCTATCCAACAATCATTCCCGGACTGCGCAGTCCTTTCGATCAGGTGAGTGGAATTGTCTATTTTGGACGAATGCTGGACAAGATCCGGCTCGCAGCGGCGGGGAAATTGCCGGAGGGATGGCTGACGATGCGTGGCGCGACGATGAAGGGTAGTTTCGACTGTCGCTGCTGCCAGTTCCTAAAAATTGACTACCCCAGCCTCGAAACGGAAACGCTCAAAGGCGACAAGAGCGATTCAGAGTTGCTCGCCTGGGCTTTCCAGCAAGGTCGCCAGCCGGATGAGCAGGAAATCGAGGTGTGGAATGCGTTCATGACCAAGCGCGGCTGGCGGGACGCCGGGACGCAGCGATTGAACGAGCGTCTTGGCGAGATCGGCCTGTTGCCAGGCACGGTGCAGACGATGTTTGAATTCATCGATCTGGATGAGGGGCGGCGTCAGGTCGGGAGCCAACCATGAGCGAGAGTGACTCCGATTTCTCCTTTCGGGGTGACGATTTGTTGCCTCTGCAGTCGCAAAACTCAAAAGGCTAATCGTATTCGTGGAGTTGGGGACGGAGTGGCCTCATTACTGGTCTTGCGCGGTTCGAGCCACTTTTGCTGACTGCCGAATTCAGCCGCGAGTTGTCAAAGGCGCACGGTTGCAGCAGTCCGACACACAACATTGCCACCGGCGATCTGGATGTTAATTTCACTTCAACCCATGGGCGCTTGGCGGTGAATACCTTTCCGGGCATCCGGGTCGAAACTGCTCTTGCTTATGAATTGTTTCAAACACGTGCCCAGGCACTGTCGCCGGCTTTGCGCGACGCTCTTGCTCGCAACAATGTCCGGCGCCCTTTTCTGCGTAGTCGCTTCCGCGGCGCAAAAGGTGGATTTCAACCGCGATATTCAACCGATCCTGTCGGACAACTGCTTCTTCTGCCACGGCCCGGATGCGAACAAACGCAAGGGCAAGCTTCGGCTCGATATTCGCGAGGAGGCCATCCAAAAGAAGGCGTTTGTTCCGGGCAAACCGGACGAGAGTGAATTGGTGTCGCGCATTTTCACCAAGAATGCCGACGACCTGATGCCCCCGGAGGATTCGCACAAGAAACTCACGGACGAGCAGAAGAATCTGCTCAAGCGCTGGATAAATGACGGTGCGGAGTATCAGAGTCATTGGGCTTACACGCTGCCGGTGAAGCCCACAGCCGGAATGAATGGCATTGACGCGTTGGTCGAGAAGCGCCTTGGCGAGCTGGAACTGAAACCCTCGCCCGAAGCGGATCGGCGGACGCTGGCTCGAAGACTTCATTTTGATCTTGTGGGATTGCCCCCCAAGCCAGAGGAAGTCGAAGCGTTCGAGCGCAACAATTCACGTGACGCCTACCAGAAACTGGTCGAGCGGCTTCTGGCTTCACCTCATTACGGCGAACGCATGGCGATTGGCTGGCTGGATGTGGCCCGGTTTGCGGACACGATCGGTTATCACTCCGACAATCCGCGCAACATCTGGCCCTACCGCGATTACGTGATCAAGTCGTTCAATGAAAACAAACCCTTTGATCAGTTCACGCGCGAGCAGCTCGCCGGCGATCTGCTGCCGAACAGCACACAGGAGCAGAAAGTCGCTTCTGCGTTCAACCGACTGCTCCTGTCCACGGAGGAAGGAGGAGCCCAGCCGAAGGATTACGAAGCCCGGATGCTGACGGATCGGGTCCGTGCGGTCGGCAGCGTGTGGCTGGGGCAAACGATCGGTTGCGCCCAATGTCATGATCACAAATTCGATCCGATCACTCAGCGTGATTTCTATTCGATGGGCGCTTTCTTCGCCGACATTAAGGAGCCGATCATTGGACGCCGCGAGGACGGAATGCTCGTTCCCGATGGCAAACAAGCTGCGGAACTTGCCAGGCGCCATGCCGAAATCGAGCGGCTGCAAAAAGATTTTGACGCACCACATCCGGAGCTGGCGGATGCGTTCGCCCAATGGGAACAGGCTCAACTCGACGCGTTGTTGGGTGATTCAGGGTGGATCTCCTTGAAGCCTGTGAAGTCCGAATCTTCAGGCGGCGCAAAGCTCGACGTGCAGACGGACAATTCAATTCTTGCCAGTGGCAAAAAGGCGGACAAGGACACTTACGCGCTCACGTTCGAAAACGTATTGGCGTCAGTGGCGGGCTTCCGCATCGAGGCGTTACCGAACAGCGCTCTCCCCTCCAACGGACCAGGCCGTGCCGATAATGGAAACTTTGTGCTGACTGAGGTCATTGCTTCCATCCAGCGATCCGGCGGAAGCAGTGAACCGCTGAAGTTCACTCGAGCCCGCGCGAGCTTCGAACAGACCACGATCGCGGAGAACAATCCGTACAAAGCGTGGAAGGCCGCAGCCGTGATTGATGGTGACGGGAAGGGAGAAAGTTTCGGCTGGGCTGTGTTGCCCGAGGTGGGGAAACCTCATCAGCTTCACCTGGAACTGGAGCGATCGACGAGTCTTCGCTCAGGAGACAAATTGAAGATCGAACTTCGCCAGAACCACGGCAATGGGAATCATACGGTGGGTCACTTCCGCATTGCGGCAGCGCCGGATGAGCTCACGGTGCGAGGACGGTTCGTTGTCCCGCCGTCGCCTGAGATTGCGGCCATCCTGAAAGTGCGGCGGGATCAGCGCGGGAAGGCGCAGGCCGACAAGCTTTTTGCGCTCTTCAAGAGTGGGGCACCCGAACTGGCAAACTTGCGCACCAATCTGGCGGCGGCCCGCAAAGCGCGGAATGATTTTGAGGCGACAGTGCCCCGCTGCATTGTGTCCGTGTCGGCAGAGCAACCCCGGACGGTCCGCATTCTGCCTCGTGGGAACTGGTTGATCGAAACGGGCGAGATCACGCCGCCGGCACTGCCCGGCTATCTCTCTCCACAAAGTTCTGGAACAAACCAGCTCACACGGCTCGATCTGGCCAACTGGCTTGTGTCCCGCGAAAACCCGCTGACAGCCCGTGTGGTGATGAACCGCCTTTGGAAACAGTTCTTCGGCGTCGGTCTGTCCAAAGTGCTGGATGATCTCGGAGCGCAGGGCGAGATTCCGCCGAATCAACCTCTGCTCGACTGGCTCGCCAGCGAGTTCATCAACAGCGGCTGGGATACGAAGCATATCGTTCGACTGATCATGAACAGCCGCGCTTACAAGCAGGTGTCCACCGCGCCGAAAAACCAGCTTGCGAGTGATCCTCACAACCGCGAGATCGCCCGCCAGAGCCGCTGGCGTCTCGATGCCGAACTGGTGCGCGACAACGCGCTCACCATCGCTGGTCTGCTGGTTCCGAAAATCGGCGGACCGAGCGTGAAACCTTTTCAACCGGCCGGCTACTGGGAGAATCTGAATTTTCCTACTCGCGAATGGGAATCGAGTGCGGGCGAAGATCAGTACCGGCGCGGACTCTACACGTGGTGGCAGCGATCTTACCCGCATCCGGGCATGGTCGCGTTCGACGCGCCCAGCCGTGAGGAATGCGCCGCCGAACGCAATCGTTCCAACATTCCTCAACAAGCGCTTGTGTTGCTGAATGACCCTACCTATGTGGAAGCTTCGCGTGTCTTCGCGGCAAGGATCATCAAAGAGGGCGGGCGTGATGCCGCTTCGCGTTTGAACTGGGCGTGGCGTCAAGCTCTCGCCCGAGCCCCGAAACCGGATGAGATCGAAACCATGTCTGCCCTGCTTAACAAGCACCTCAACGAGTACCGAGGCAACAGCGATGCGGCCTCGTCATTGATCAAGATCGGCCCCAGTCCGGTGCCAGGGGATGTCGATGTCCCCGAACTCGCCGCTTGGACCAGCGTCGCCCGTGTCATTCTGAATCTCCACGAAACCATTACGCGTTCCTAAGCCATGAACCTATCATCTGAACTTCGACAGTTCTTTCTCCAGCAGCAGACGCGGCGCACGTTTCTCGGCCGGACCTCGACAGGGCTCGGTGCTCTGGCGCTTGCCAGCCTCATCCATCCGCGCTTGTTGAAGGCTGCCGCCAACAAGGACAAGTGGATGGGCGTCGTTCGCGAGCCACACTTCCCGCCGAAGATCAAGCGTGTGATCTGGCTCACGATGGCGGGAGGGGCGTCACACCTGGAGACCTTCGATCACAAGCCAAAGCTGGCAGAGATGCACGGTCAGCCAATGCCGGATTCGTTCACCAAGGGCAAACAGATCGCGCAGCTCCAGGGAGCCAGGCTGACTTGCTATGGTCCCCAGCTAAAGTTCCAGCGCTTTGGAAAATGTGGCGCGGAAATCTGCGAACTCTTTCCCCAGATCGGATCGGTTGTGGATGACATCTGCTTCGTGCGCTCGATGACCACCGAAGCGATCAATCACGATCCAGCGCACATGTTCATGAACACGGGCTCGCAAATCGCCGGACGCCCCAGCATGGGTTCGTGGACGGTTTACGGCCTGGGCAGTGAAGCGGAGGAGTTGCCTGGATTTGTTGTGCTGACTTCGCTCGGCAAGGGCGGACAGAATCAACCCATCGCTGCCCGTCAATGGGCGTCAGGATTTCTTCCAAGCCGCTTTCAGGGAGTTCATTTACGCGGCAAGGGCGATCCCGTCTTGTATCTCGGCACGCCTCCCGGAATCACGCGCGACCAGCAGCACGACGTGGTTCAAGCCATCAACACCATCAACGCGCGCCATGACGCGGTGGTGGATGACCCGGAGATCTCGACGCGCATTGCGCAGTACGAGATGGCGTTTCAAATGCAGACGAGCGTTCCGGAGCTGATGGATGCCAGCAAGGAGCCGCAGAGTGTTCTTGATCTCTACGGCTGCAAGCCTGGCGACGGCTCCTTTGCCTCGAACTGCCTCCTCTCCCGCCGTCTTGCGGAACGGGGCGTGCGATTCATCCAGCTTTACCACAAGGACTGGGATCATCATGGAGGCGTTAAGGAAGGAGTCACGCTCAAGGCGCAGGAGGTGGATCGTGCCTGCATGGCATTGCTCACCGATCTCAAGCAGCGCGACATGTGGAAGGACACATTGATCGTTTGGGCGGGAGAATTCGGGCGCACTCCAATGAGCCAGGGAGGCGATGGACGTGATCATCACAATGCAGGCTTCACGGTCTGGTTGAGCGGAGGAGGGATCAAACCGGGAATTTCCTTCGGAGCTACGGATGAACTCGGTTACTCAGCCGTGGAAAACGTCGTCGATGTTCACGACCTCCACGCGACGATGCTGCGGCTGCTGGGCATCGAGCACACCAAGCTCTCGGTGAAATTTCAAGGGCTGGACGCCCGGCTCACAGGTATTGCGGGAAAGACGATCGAGGGGATTTTGGGTTGAGAGCTTTGAGAAAAGAGAACGCTCGGAGATTTTCAATTCCCCCAACCTTGTTCCTGAAGCTGGGGATGCAGCACAGAGTTTGGGAGGACACAGAGTAGCCACGCGGACCGAACCTCTGTGTCCTCCAAAACTCTGTGCTCAAATCTTCCAAACCCTCCCGGGTTTTGGGTTGAGCAGATCAGGAAGGAACGGAGAGATTTCCTCGGTCCGGAGGCGTCAGAACCAGAAAGTACTCCATACAGCCAAATCTCGATCTCCAGGTTGACGCGACTCCCCGCATGAGTTCAAATCGACTCATGTTCGTTCCCACTTCTCCTTGCCGTGCGGTGGCTTCTTTTGTCTTTGCCGCTGCCATCGCATTTCCACTCCTGCCTTCAAGCATCGAAGCCGCGGAAGGCCTTTGGAAGAAACATGTGGTTCACCAGGGCGCGCAAAGCCTGACTGCCATTGCTGGCGATTTCACGAAGGACGGACGGCCCGACATCATCGCCAACAGTGGCGACAAGACCCGCCTCTTCGTCGGACCTGATTGGAAGGAGATCGTGCTCGATGCGACTGCCGGCCATGATTTCATCCACAGCGAGACGTTCGATGTGGACGGAGACGGTGATCTGGATTTCATCGGGGCTCGCTATCAACCCGGTTTGATCATCTGGCTGGAGCAACCTGATCGCCCCCTTGCCGATCCCTGGCCGCTGCGTGTGGCGAGCAAAGAACTCAATGGCATCCACGGTTTGATGAAGGGCGACATCGACCGTGACGGTCGGATGGATTTGATCGCCAACAGTGCCCAGCCCATCGACACGCCTTTCCCCGAGTCTCTCGCCTGGCTCTCCGTCCCCGCGAACCCGCGCGCGGCCAGCAGTTGGAAGTCTCATGTATTCGCGGACAAGGATGCTCCCGGTCTCAGCCATTACCTCGGCTTTGGGGATGTCAACGGGGATGGACGCCCTGATGTCACGACTGGAGCCAAAGGAAGCCCTTCGCCGGTTGGAAATTATTTCGCATGGTGGGAAGCTTCGGAAAACCCAACCAAGCCGTGGAGGAAACGCGTGATTGCCGAGAAGCAATTGGGTGCAACAAATATTCATCCCGGCGACGTGAACAAGGATGGCAAAACGGATTTCATTGCCAGCCGCGGCCACGGGAACGGAGTCATCTGGTTTGAGGCCCCTTCCTGGCGGGAACATTCGATTCACGCCACGCTCAAGGAGCCGCATTCGCTCATCGCCCTGGACATGGATGCGGATGGCGACCTCGACGCCGCCACCTGCGCCTACGGTGATAAGCAGGCTTGGTGGTTCGAAAACGATGGCAAAGGTAATTTCACCAACCACCTTGTCGCGCGTGATCAGGAGGCTTACGACATCCGCGCCTTTGACATGGACCAGGATGGCGATCTCGATCTGGTGATTGCCGGGCGTGCGAGCAACAACGTCGCCTGGTACGAGAACCCCGCAAGCATGTCGCGACCTGCCCGCTGACAGGGATACGGAAGAATGGTTCTTCGCTGTTTTCAGTGAGTTCGCCGCTGGCGGAAGCTGTCTCTGTGTTGCACCCGGAGGGCTAATGTCTGTCACGGCTTCGCCGTGATGCAGATGGCCCGTCGCGCTCCGGAAAAAACACTCACCGAAAACAGCGAGGAACCAAACGCGCCCTGTGCTCGCTTCTCCAACGAGGCGTGTTTGCTAACGGTTGGTTCCTGGATGCGGCGTGCCGTCTTCTTCGGACGGTTGGCTTTTTTCAGGCCACGTAAGGGCGAACAGTGCGGCAAGGAGAGGCAGCACACCGGCCACCAGGATCATGGGGGCGAACTTTCCAATAGCGTGACTGTGGGTATCAGCGTATTGCCCGACCAATGGGTGAAGCCGCGAATTGATGAACCACACAAATGCGCCGATCAGCCCAAGGCATTTGGAGGTATGGGCGGGGGAGATGTCCTGGATGAAGGTGTAAAACATTGCGAAGACGCCCATGATTCCGGCACCCACCAGGCAGTAGAGGACGACCATGATCTCCCTGCCGGGGTTAAAAAGAAGGGGCGTCGCCAGCAGGCAGAGGAGCGCTGCGAATAGTAGTACGATTTTTCTGGCTCTCTCGACTGATCGGCTTGGGGAGACGAGTTTACGAACCATGAATCCAATCGCAATGCTCCCCACATCCGCAGTCAGATAGAAGGCGATCAGCAAGTACTGGAGTTCCTGATCGGTGAACCGGAAGTCCACCACCAGGTGGCGTGGGAGCCACACGCGGTAGAAGTGCCAGCTCATGTTGACGGCGGTTCCGACCGCCAATGCGATCCAGAAGGTTCTCATGAAGAACACCTGGCTGAACGGAACCGGAGCCGCGAGGTCATGGACGGGCTGCGACATTTCCACGGCTCTCTCACCCCGGGTGCCCATGATCCACAAAGCAACCCAGATCACTCCGGCGGCACCCACAATGATGAACACCTTCCGCCATCCTTCACCCTGCGGACCGACCATGCTGAGAACCAGAATGGGGGTCAGCACGGCGCCGAAAGTCATGCCGCTGTTGAACAATCCATTTGCGAACGGTTGGGCTTCGCGGGGAACGATGCGGCGGATGATCCCGACCGCGACGGGCCAGTTAAACGCTTCGCCAGAGGCAAGAATCGCCCGGCAAACTTGCAATTGGAAAAGCGTCTCGACGAATCCGGTGGCAAAACCCGCGGCCGACCAGACGAGCAGGGCGACCGGGTAGAGCCAGCGCAAGTTCCAGCGATCCGCCATGAAGCCCGCAATGATGAGAAATACGGCGTAAGTGTAGCCAAACACGGCTTCCAGAGTGCCGTAGCCTTCCTCGTTGAGGTGAAAGTCGGTCTTGATGAATGACGCCATCGAACCCAACGCTTGGCGATCCATGTAATTCACCACCGTGGCCAGGAGCATCATCACCACTACCCACCATTTCCAGGACGGGATGGCGGTTTTCGGGGACATCGGGAGTAAACTCATATTCTGTGATCCTGGCTGGGCCGGGTGTTCGTGGTTCAAGCGTTGTGCGTTTGCCCGCGCTGTTGCAATGGATCAGCGAGAAGCGCCTTGACGGGCGAGATGCGCCCGCCCCAAACCAAATTCGTTACCGACATCGAGAACTTTTCCGTCGCGCAGGTGGATTTCGATGAACTTCGAACTGCCTACCGGCTTTCCCGTCTCATCCTGGAACGTGCCAATAACTTTCTTCATGCGCGCGTCGATGATGTCCGGGGTGTGAGACCAGGCGAAGCGGCCATCCAGGCTGAAGCAAACCCAACCGTGGCCACCCATGCTAAGTTCGATCTGGCCTTTCGGTTTTGGCGGCATCTGTGTCGCGTCAAAGATGAACAGCTTCCTGCCGTCCTGATCGCTGATCCAGAGCTCGGTTTCATCCGGCGTGAGGCCGGCACCGTGCGTCCGGTGTGGGATGGGAGCGTTGCTCGCGAGCACACGGTGCGGCACCTCGCCAGTGTGGAGATTAACAACATCGAAGCCGACATGCTTGCCGAGGCAGACGTATGCGAAACGATTCAGGCTGTCGATGGTGAATGGAAAAACCCCCGATTCACCCACGCCCCGGATATGTCGAACGACGCTGTCGTCACTTGTGTGGAAGACCGTCAGGTTCGTCTCGGTTCCAAGGTAAGCGAACCGTCCGTCAAGGCTGACAATGCTGTTGTGCGCCTGCAGGCCGACCGGAATGCGCTTGAGCACGTCGCCCTTTTCCGCGCCGACGACGAGAAAACCGCTGTTCGTGCCGCGATACCACCAGCCCGTCGGGACATAGACTTTCGCACCGTCTGAGGTGACGGCGGATCGGTCGCAGCCTGCTTCGTACTGGCGTTCCCAAAGCACCTTGTCCGTTTCCAGATCGAAGCATCCCAGGCGCCGGTTCGTCGTCGAGTAGTAGATGCGATGCGTCCTTGCGTTGGCCGTAAATCCCCGCAGACCCTCCTTGAAACTTGGGATTTCAATTCGGCGCACCAGTTTGTGGCCATTGTCGATGTCGAAGATCAGAATGCCGTTGCCGGAGCGTCCCTCCGATTGCGCACCGTCCGGAGTGCTCATGTAGAGATAGTGTAAATCCTTGGAAGTGGCGTGGGCGATTGAGCTTGCAGAAAGGAATGCCAGAACCGGCATTAGGAAGTGGTGCATGGCGGGATTGTTACCCTTCTGGACGCAGTGCGTCAAGGGAGCGTCCGTTCATCGCGGCGATTCTTCCGGATTTCACCACACCTCACGCGGCTAACGGGCCTTGGACCCTTGCTCGGCTTCAGGCAGAAGCCGGACGCTCTGCACCCAAGGCTCGTATCGCTTTCCCCACCGAACAAGCGCTGTAAAGCGGGGTTCGCTGGCAGGTTTCTCTTTCGGTTCCACATCGTGCGTGCGCAATGGTTGCAGCAGTTGGCTAAAAGGTTGAGGGACAAAAACCTGGTCTGGAACCACGCTGCCGATCCACCCGCCGACACGCGGCTCCGGGAGCGGTGTGCCATCCTGGAGGTCGCGTTCCTCAAGACGAACGCGCACAACTCCTCGCGTAATGACAAAACGCTGGTTGTCGGGATACCGTTTGCGCAAGAGACGGGCTTCTTCACCGGCATCCACAACGTAAAGTCTCGTCCTGGTAGAGTTGACGGCACTCGCCTTCTTCGCTGCCTCTCCATCGTATTCAAGCACCAGATACACCAACCTTGAGGGCAACGACGAATAGTGGCTGCGCGCATCCGGACTGGTGGCCGGCACATGACAATCAAATCCCAACTCGCTTAACTTCGCCGCCCCCAACCATTCAGGTGCGCGTTGTTCGTGCCTGCCGCGCGACACCGCATCCCATTTGAGTTCCAGCAGCATCGCGGTGCTGTCACCCATCAACACGGGCAAACCCAGCTCACGCTCGGTGAGCTCCACGGTGCCTCCACTGGCATCAGCCCGGTTCGAGCGCGCCGTGAAGACCACCCAGACGTTCGCCACCACGACCACAACCGCTGCGGCCAACAGCCAAACACTCTTCATCCGCAGGCCCTTTCGGATAGCTGGGTGCGCATGCGTTTGAACACCAGAAGCAACAGGAAGGCAATCGCTCCAAGGATGAAGAAGAACAGGTATGTCGGCATCCAGTGCCACCACCATGCGTGGAGTCGAACGAAAAGGAAGACAACAAACCCAACCGCGCCCAGGTTCACCAAACCACCACGTCCCAGCCAAAGACCATGAGACACCACGCCCACGCTCAGCCCCAGGCCCGCGATTTGACAGATCGGCTCAAGCGCTTTGCCAGGAACGAAGGTGCAACAGGGATCGCCAGTCTTCGACAGTATCATTAGGCTGATAAGCAAAAGTGCTCCGCCACAAAAACGGTAAACGAAATCGAAATCGCGCTGCTCGCGATGCGCCCTCAGCCACGGCACCGCGTAAAGGGCCGTCGCCGACGGGATCAGGTATTCCGCCCGCTCTGGAAATGTCACCCAATAACCACCGGTGCAGGCCATCCACAACGCGGCGGTGTATGCGCACAGCAGGATCAACCCAGCCCCGAGCAATAGACGGATGCCGCACGCATAAGCCATCAGCAGCGCCATCGCAGCCCAGGCCAGCAACGAGTGTGGAGAGGGTATCCGGTTCAGCGTGCTCTCCAGTGCGTTCAGATCGAGCGCAAATCCCACTCCCGCCGCCAACGCCAGCAATGACACGTAATAACGGGCTACGCCGCGGTGAGCTGCAAATCCCGTCGCCGCCAGCAGCACCAATGTTCCAGTGGTCAGAATCAAGGGATAAGCAACCGCCGGCAGAACGCCCCAGATGCGATGTAGGAACAGTACGACGGCAGCGCCAAAAGCTGTGCCGCCGAGCAGAGTTGCCAGCCGCATGCCCCACGAGATGCGCTTGGCGGATTCCGAGACGTCAACCGCGAATTGCCGTGTCAGATCCGCCAACACCCGGTCCAGGTGGGCTTCCAGGGTCGAGCGTTGCTCCGCGGTGAGCAGCAACATGCGCTCCTGCTCAAGTTGACGAAGTTCGTCACGAAAGGCAGCAATGCGATCTGCCCTGGCCTGTCCAGCTTTTTGCCTTTCTGGATTCATGCTCGCGTGTTCCACCCTGCGACCAGCATTCGCGCACACCATTACACTTCGCGCGGTAATGAACAATTACAGCATCCGGCTTTCGCCAGCTCTCGCAGTTGACGTCGATCAAGGTTTTCGCGCTTCCGTTTGCGAGATGGACTGCCCACATATCGTAAGCGAAAATGCGTCCTGATAAACGCCGCTCCCGACTTCCAGCCACGTCATTTCATTGGTTCAGGCGTATGCGCTGAACCGGGCCGCAGACCGCACATCAGCCGGGCAAGTTCGTCCGCATCCAGGCACTATTAAAAACACGCTGGTAAATACGGTTTCGCACCTGGAGGCGACCGGCAACAACTCGCACCACGCCCGACATACGGAGCAACCTCACGACCGGATTGGCTTCGTCGTCGTGCACTGACTTTCCCCGCCAAACTGACTCGTAAAGCCTGAGAAGGTCGGCGGTCTTCTCCCTTCCGTAAGGCAACAGTCGTGAGCGGACGAAGATCAGGTTGTCTTGTCGGTCCTCGGCGCGGTTCGAGAGAAACAGATCCTTGCACAAGCGATCCACGTCGCGACATGTGCTCACCGAAGAATCTTGCGCCACGGCTCTACAGAGGATTTGCGTCAAATAGGGATGCCCGTTGGTCCAATGGAGAATTCGCTTGAGAAGCCGAACCTCAGGTGCTGCAGAAGGATCAAATATGCTGTACCCGCTGATCCAGTGCAGAACTTGTTCGAAAAAACCGGCGGGCGGCTGGACTTCGCGTCGCAGCCCATTTGCCAACGGCGCGGCTTGGTCGGGTGTGAAATCATCCAAGTCAATACGCCGGCCCGTGTCAAAAAGAGTGATGGATGTGTCGCGGATCAAATCGCGAACCATGACCTCGCTCAACAGGCAGAAGGTCAGCCGATTGAACTCCGAATCCACCGTGCGGTGATTGTACCACTCGTGAATCGCTGAGAAGAATTCATCTGCGCAAAACGGCAGACTAAGAACCATCTCGAGATTTTCGATGAAAATGACAACCGATCCTGGCAGCCGAGGCATTATCACCTCGCGCAGACAGGTCATGAATCGTTGCAACGGTTGAAGCTGTTTCTTGGATTGCCAAAACTCTTCGCATTCATCGTCCAGTCTCAACTGGTCGCCGACAAAGAAGCTCAAGCCTTCGTACCATTGGTCGGGTGTCACATTCCAGCCTATGGCGCACAAATCGAGTGCCACGACATGGATGCCCTTGTCGCGCAGCCGTCGGGCCGTATGCACCATGATGGAGGACTTGCCCCGCTGTCGTGCGGTGATTATGTGACAAAATTCGCTCTTAATAAGGCCGTCGTACAGTTCTCGGTCCGCCTGCCGTTCAATGTACGAAGGTGCGTCCGGATGGAGGCATCCGCCCGTAACATAGAAGTAGTTACTCACGGTATTCATCAAGGATACCGCGCGAATCTAAACAGTTGCTGCCATCAGAGAAAGAAGGATTCCGGTACGTCTTGGGGCTGTGGTTGAGACACGCGCAAGCGAGCCTGCGTGATTCTCAGGAACCAAATTTTTCCAGGTCAGCTTACAGCACTCCAGCACCCAGGCTCTGAGGAATCCCTTGTAAAAGTGAACCGGGGGTGTCGCTTCGCTCACCCCCGGGCTAATGTCCGTCACGGCTTAACCGTGACGCAGATGGCCCGTCGTCCTCCGGGAAAACCAATGCTGTCGAGGCACTATTGCTCGCTCCATGGGCGTCCTGGTGGAGGGGGAGGCGGTTGCTTCCATCGCCAGGATTGCTGGTAGGCAAACCGCAGATCGGGAGTTTCCATTCGCATGCCGCCATTGGCCCGCGATTGAAGCAGGGCATCCAGGAGGCCGCTTGTCATCAATGTTCGCTCAACAATCCAACTTGGTGCTCCGGTCAGCATCATGTTCTCGATTCCGTTTAGCAGGAGCGTGAAGTGTGCGGCTGGCCTGGCTTCCTGTGTCCAGAATTGTGTCGATTCGATCCGCCGGTCGCGATGATAACGCCAGGCACCCGTCCATTCGGAGACCGCGCCATTGAGCTCAAGCACCGTGGCGAGCAAGCCGTCCATGTATTCCACACGCCAGAGGATCGGGTCTTTGACGGATTCTTCCAGGGACTTTCCAAAACTCGGGCGGCGAGCAAGGCGGGCCATTGCGGCGTCGAACAGCTCAGGGTCGAAACGCTTTTCACGCAGAGCCGGCCACACTGAACCGCCGGTCAGGCATTGCACCGCTCGCACGCCGGTCTCTCCACCCCGCCGCTGCTCTGCGACTGCTTGCAAACATTCAAGCGCATGGAAACCGTAATGATCCGTCGAGCCAAACGTCAGCACAACGATCTCGTCCACCGACGAGTCGCGCTCAATGTCCGCAGCAGGATGTCGCCAGGAGCCGGGCACGGACGAGCCGGCCATCAGTGGGATGTTCATTTCGCGCGCGGTGTCGTAGATGTGCTTCGCATCGGTCCAGTTGTCGGCCAGATGTTTGTCCACAAACACGGGAACCACCCGTCCGCTGGCCCGGAAGACCTTGATCATTTCATCCCAGAATCGGCGTTTGGGATACTGCGTGTTGCCAGTTGGTGAACGTGGATAATCACCATGTTCCGCGATCAGGAGCACCCCATCGACCGCGAGTCGGCCCGTGCCGAGTGTGAGAGTGTCCGCGATGTTCGAGTAGATCGGGAACCGATGGGATGCGGCAAGCAGACGGCTGATGTCATTGGCGGGCCGTTGATCCGCGTAAAGCGAAACGAGTTTGAGTGGCGAATCCTTCCCTGTGCCGTCCAACATGTCGGTCAGAAGGAGGCGGCTGAGGATCACGTCAGCGTGCGAATTGTGGCGGTAAACAGTGGTGAGCCCGGCAACGCGCTTGACCACAGGTTCGGCGGCACCGAGGCAGAGTGTGGCGAAAAGGATGGATGGCAGCATTGCCAGCCAATGGCTGAATCCAGAGCGGTTCATTCTTGGAAGGTGCCTCTGTTCCATGAGGCGGGAAGATGTGATGCCGCGCTCGAATTGGAAAGCCGCAATTCCGCGGCAACAGCTTCGGTACTCCTTGAAATCAGCAGCTCTCTGATGTGCTCGAAACCAGACGTGTCGATCGATTCCGGTGCTACATCAAACTCTTGAGAACTTCGAAGTCAGTGTTCAGCCGAATTACATAACCTCCACCTGCCACTTCACGATTCAAGCCGACTTTGATCAGATCAAGTTCAGGCATCGACATCTCCTTGTTCTGATCCATGCAAATTCCTTGATGATGCGGATCTCAAATGCTGATACTCCATACGAACGGCGAAGTGGACTTCTCCAGGCTGCGAAATTGGCGCGGCGGTTCACTAAGAGCTTCTTGTTCAAGTAGCAGCTCGCAGCCGTCGGAATATCTATGAAACAACCACACTTCAAATATCATTTCATCGCCGGGTTGGCTGCGTTTTTCTGCTGTTCGTCAGTGTTTGCCGCACGGCTGTGACAAAGTCATTGGAGAAAACAGTTGAGAGTTGAATGGCCATGGCGAGCATCTGATTTCTGGTGAATTTCGGTGGTTCAGCGACTTCAGGAAGGGCAAGGCTTGAGGTTTTTGAACGCCATCACCAAGCG
>SXMN01000231.1 GCA_005777315.1 Verrucomicrobiales bacterium | reverse complement strand
TTGGTGATGGCGTTCAAAAACCTCAAGCCTTGCCCTTCCTGAAGTCGCTGAACCACCGAAATTCACCAGAAATCAGATGCTCGCCATGGCCATTCAACTCTCAACTGTTTTCTCCAATGACTTTGTCACAGCCGTGGGATGAACAGCAGTTCCAAGGCCTCAAGAAGGCTTTCCTGGAGTCGCTCCGCCTCCGTTTTACCATCGCGCATGCCGTCGAGCAGGATTTGAGGCGGGCGGAGGAATTGACCGTGCGCACAAACCAACTGAACGCCACGGGGAAGATCTATGGCTACGACGAGCTGAAAACCTTCCTCGATTCACCTCGCCATGAATTGATCGTCTGCACCCTCGAAGACCGATATGGCAGCCATGGCAAGGTGGGACTGGCGCTCATGGAGATCACCCCGGAGAGCTATCACCTCCGGCTGTTTCTTTTTTCCTGCCGCGTTGTGTCTCTTGGTGTTGGTTCCGTGCTGCTGACCCATGTTCTGCAGCGGGCTCACGAGAACGGCAAAACTGTCAAAGCAGACTTCATCCACACCGGCCCCAACCGCCAAAGCTTCGTCGCATTCCGGCTGGCCGGTTTTGTGGAAACAGGCGCGGCTGAGAATGGCACCCTGGTGCTGGAGCACCGCGCGGAGCTGGTTCAACCTTATCCGCCCTATGTTCACCTGACTTTACCGGAAACCACGAAAGGATAAATGCACGACATCGCCGATACCATTCGTCAGTTTGTTCACAGCCACCTGGTCGCATTTGATGCCGACACAAAGCTGGCCGACGACGACAACTTTTTCGAGCTCGGGCTGGTGGATTCGCCGTTCGCCATTCAGTTGGTGGCCTTCCTGGAGGAACGATTCCAGATCCGCGTCGGCGACCAGGAACTCGACGTGGCGAATTTCAATTCCATCAACCGCATCACCAGCTACGTGCAGAGCAAGAGAACTCAATGACCTCTCCAGACGACGAGCGCTCGCGCCACCAGCACATACTTGAGGAAGCCCGCCGCTTCGCGCACGAGGAGGTGCGTCCGCGTGCGCGGGACTTCGATGAGCGGGGTGAACTGGCTCGCGACCTCATCGCCAAGATGGCGACGCAGGGATTTCTGCTGGCCCGCCTGCCACAGCAATACGGCGGGTTGGGACTGGACCCGGTAACCTACGGCCTCGTGACGGAAGAGATCGGCAAAGCCTGCTGCTCCAGCCGCGCCTTGATGACGGTTGAGTGTTCACTCGTCGGCGAAACCCTGCTGGCCTGGGGCACGGAAGATCAAAAGCGGCGCTGGCTGCAGGCCATCGCAAAAGAGGGCAAGCTCGGCGCGTTCGCATTGACCGAGCCGGAGATTGGTTCAGATGCCCGGGGCGTCAAGACCACTTTCGAGGCCCGAGGAGATGATTACATCCTCAATGGGAGGAAGAAATGGACTTCGTTCGGCGCGATAGCGGATTTCTTCCTGGTGGTGGCCATGAAAGACAGCAGCGCCACAGTGTTCTTGGTCGAGCGGGACCAGCCGGGCGTGCGTGTAACTCCGATGAAAGGCTTGCTCGCAGGTCGGGCTGCCCACCTCGCCGAGATTGAGCTGGAGAACGTTTGCGTACCCAAAGATCGCATGGTGGGCAAACCCGGTTCGGCCTTCCCTTACGTCGTCGGCACTGCATTGGATCATGGGCGCTACAGTGTGGCGTGGGGTGGAGTCGCCATCGCTCAGGCAAGTCTCGAAGCGATGGTCACCTATGCACGTACCCGCACTCAGTTCGGCCAGAAGATCGCCGAGTTTCAACTGGTGCAAGGAATGATCGGGGAAGCCGTCGCCAAGATCCACGCGGCGCGCGCCCTTTGCCTGCGGGCCGGCGAACTCAGACAACGTCGGGACCCGGACGCGATCATGGAAACCACGATAGCCAAACATTTCTCGGCTCAGATCGCGATGGAAGTGGCGACCGACGCGGTGCAGGTACATGGCGGCAACGGTTGCTCTTCAAGTTACCCGGTCGAGCGGCTCTTCCGCGAAGCCAAAGTGCTGAACATCATCGAAGGAACGGCGCAGATTCAGCAACAAATGATCGCGAAGTACGGGTTGCGAAAATACTACCATCGTCCCTCGCCGGAGTGAGTGCTCGTGTCGGTGACGTTGAAGTTTTTTTGATGTTTTCCGAAGCTGACATTCTCAATCAGGTCGCTCGGCTCCGAACTGAGATCGCACAGCAAGATGCGACGGCACTTGAACGCTTTCCCTTCGCGTTCTACGCGGCATATCTACGGGATGTCCAATCGGACGCAGCCCTGGTTGTCTCGCTATCTCACCATTTCCGGCGCGATCAGAGATACCGCCGAATCTGCCGGGATTGGGATTCAGCCATTTTGAACCGATTCAACCAGCTCGCCATGGCAGAGCTGCTATCGGATGCCCGCGACCGACTGGCGCGCAGGGGCTTTTCCACGGCCATTCACAATCTTTACGAAACATGGTTTGAACGCATCTTCGATGACCTGAGCCGTCAACCGCTGAGCTACTTCCAGTTCGATGGTTTGTCGCCATTCAGGTTTGACTGGAGCGTCTGTTGTTTGAAAACAGTCCCAATCGGTGGAGCCAATGTGGTTCATTTCCGACGTGCCGGAATGCCTGCTCTCTGGGGTGGAGGTCCTGCCCAATTCTATCGCTACCTCCGTTGCTTGATCTTCACTGCGGGTGGTTTCAGCCCCTTCTGCGTCATTCACACCCATGCCCGTTTCGCCACCATGGCTGATCCTTCACGGCTGGAAGATGGCTACTTGCGCATCGCGGAGTTGTTGCAGAGGGACACCACTCTTCGAGGTCTGTACCGACGCGGATGGATGCTGGACCCTGCGGTCGGGAAGATAAGCCCGCATCTTGCCTGCCTCCGGCAAGTACCTCTCGAAAATGGGGCGGAATTCTTCCCATGCCGCACTACGAAACATGACCTCCGGCACTCACTGACTCGCTCCCCCCTGCGCCAGCGCCTGTACGAATCGGGTACCTATCGACCCTCGGCAGCAGCTTTCATCTGGCCACGCCAGGCGATGTTGAGCTGGGCGGCGGGAAAAGGAGCCCGTTGAGATCGATCCTATTCGCTTTCCTGATCGGGTGAATCGCCGACCTGCCTGTGAAGGCTGAAGCCGCTCCACCTCGCCGATGCTCTGGGTGGACAACGGTTAAGGAGTATGAAGCCGACTGAGTTCGTGCTTGAAGGATCGCCCATCCCAAGCCACCGCGATTCAAAAGGCTTGAAATGCCTTATGCTCTGGCTGTGCGCATCAGTATATCGCGCACAGTCTGAGCGAGCTCCGTCGTGCGGTAGGGCTTGCGAATGAAGTGCTCCACCTTCACGGGAGCGTCCCGGAGGATCCCCTCGTCCACGGTGCCGCTGATCAGGATCGTTCGGAGGCCGGGGCACATGCCCTTGCATTTGATGATCAGCTCGACGCCATTCAAGCCGTGCATTGCGTAATCGGTGATGAGCAACACCGGCTGAGGATCTGCCACTCGAAACGCATTCCACGCCTCGGTGGGATCTTGAAACTTTTGGAAACGATAGCCATTTCCATCGAGCACCATCTCGGCGAGTTCGAGCAGGAGGGGCTCATCATCCACGAGGTAAATCAATGGCGCGGAGCCGTCCGGCGGATTGGAATTTGTGGAGCTCATCAGGAGTCTTAAACCTTGGGCGTGAGTAAACACCTGCGACCTTCGGTTTGGCAAGCGCATGTTCACGAACATCAACAATTCAAGTGTGGCTTGATCACGAGATTGGAGCTAGTACTCCGTCAGTCGTGAGTTGATGGGTCAAACAAATTGAGCTTGTACTTTGGATAAGCGTGTCTAATTGGAGTAGATGCCAATTAAGTATCGCATCCGTTTGTCACCGCCAGAACGCGAACAACTCATGAACATC
>SXMN01000230.1 GCA_005777315.1 Verrucomicrobiales bacterium | reverse complement strand
CGTCCTCCGAGCCCGGCGGGACCTCCACTCCCCCTCCCCTGGGGAGCGGGCCGGGGTGAGGGGCAACAGGGCGGCCAATCGTCTGACGAGGCTGAAACCTCTCGTCGGCAGCTTCAGCGAGAAGAACTCTGCGCCCGCGAACTCGCACACGACAACTCGAACATCTCCTGCCAGGTCTGCCACACTTCATGGGTCACAAGCTGCTTTGGTTGCCACCTTCCGATGCGCGCGAACCAGCGTGTTGAACTGAACAAGTTTGAGGGAATTCTGACGCGCAACTACACCACCTACAATCCCCAGGTCGTTCGCGACGACGCCTTCCAACTCGGCATCGACGCGACCTACAAGAATCATCGCCTCGCGGTCCTTCGGTCCTCGAGCGCGGTTATCGTTGGCTCCGAGAACACTCAACGGGAGTGGATCTATTCACAGCAGCAGACCGTGTCCGCCGAAGGCTACAGCGGTCAGGCCTTCAATCCACATTTCCCGCACACCACGAGCGGCGTTGGCACCACTAAGAACTGCACCGATTGTCATGTCTCCAAAGCAGGCGACAACAATGCCATCATGACGCAATTGCTCGGCTTCGGGAATGGATCGGTCAATTTCTTTGGCCGGCACGCCTACGTGGGCGCTGGCAAAGGCGGACTGTATGGAGTGATCTGGACCGAACGCGAAGAACCCCAGGCGGCTTATGGCAGCCATCTCCAGAAGCTCGCGTACCCCGACAATTTTAAGAAACACGAGAACGAAGGCCGCGTGTTGAAGGAGGCCCATCACCATCATGCGAAGGAGATTCTCGATCTCACGTTGCGTGGCGAGTACCTCTATACGGCGAACGGCGCGGATGGTTTCGAGGTGTTCGACGTGGCTAACATCGATCACAAGGGTTTCTCGGAGCGAATCGTCAACGCTCCGGTTTCACCGCTTGGCCAGCGCACGTATGTCCGGACCAAGTTTGCCACTTCCGTGACACTGCCGAGTACACTGGGAATTGATCCGCTCCGCGCGCACTTGCCAAAGACGGAGATTCATCCTGATCGCGGGGAAATTTACACCGGAAACGAGGAACAGCCCATCAGCCTGATTTACGCCTGGGTCTTCGTCACCGATCGCGAAGAAGGTCTCGTGATGGTTTCAGTGGGCACGCTCGTCGATGGTAATCCGAGCAACAACTTTCTCGACAAGGAAAAGGTCATCCGCTTCAACCCCGATGGAAAACTCACCGGTGCGATGCACAGCTTCATGGCTGGAACAAACCTGTTTGTTGTCGGCGAAAAGGGCTTCTTCACGCTCGGTTTGAGCAACACGAGTCTCGATGCTCCGAAACTTCTGGCGGAAATCCCCGCAACCACCACGGAGGCACGACTGCCCGCGCAACGATTGAAGAATCCCCGCGCCATCGCCGTTCAGTGGCGCTACGCGTTCGTGACCGACGATGACGGCTTGAAGGTCATCGACATCACTGAGCCGACGAAGCCACGAATCGTTCCGGGCGCATTTGTTCCCCTCGCTCACGCCGGCCGACTTTATGTCGCGCGTACTTACGCTTACGTTGCCAACGGATCAGAGGGGCTGGCGATCATCGACATCGAGAAGCCCGAGCAGCCGAAGCTTGATCAGATGTTCAACGCGGAAGGGGCTCTGAACGACACACGAGCAGTCCAGATCGGAGCGATCAACGCGTCGATGTATGCGCTCGTGGCTGACGGGAAGAACGGCTTGAGAGTTCTGCAGATGATTTCGCCGGACACCGTGCCGGGACATAGCGGATTCAGCCCGAAGCCAAATCCAAAACTCATCGCCACGTTTCCAACGCACGGGCCAGCCGTCGCGGTTTCACGCAGTTTGGATCGCGATCGTGTCGTGGACGAAACCGGGAACCAGACCGTCGTCTTCGGGCGCCGTGGCTCGCGTCCATTCAACCAGAAAGAAATGGCCTCGTTCTTCCGGCACTTCGATGGACCTGTGCCCAATGACCGAACCGCAGAGCGAACGGGCGCGATCTTTTCTGTCGAGGATGTCGTGACACGTGGGACAAACATCGCCACACGTTCTGGCGTTGAATTGAGTGGGGCACAACCTTTTCGCAGCATAGAGGCTGCTTCCGGTGAACCAGCCAGGCCCTCAAGGGACCGCCTCTTCCGCCGGGGCAAATAAGGGCGTGCCTTGTTCACATGCGCGACGTCACGCGCGCTCTCGACCGGGTTCAGCATCGTGATGCCACCGGCTGCCGATGAGTTGCTCCCGCTTATTTACTAGGAGTTGTGCAAGCTGGCTGCGGCAAATATGGCGAATGAGGCATCCGGCCACTCACCCTCAAGGGGCACACGGATGATGTTCACTCGGTGGCGTTCTCCGCCGACGGTCGGCAGATCATCACTGGCAGCGACGGTCGGACGGTGAAGCTTTGGGAGAGCGCTTCAGTAGAGGAAGTCGCCCAATGGCACCCGGAAGAAATGGAAGCGGATCAACGGATCAAGAAAATGCGGACCGAGCGCATCCAGGCGGAAACCGAGAAAAACGCTCAACTAACCGGAGGGAGCCAATGAGCCTAAAAACGGCAGTTGAGACATCCAGGAATCCCATTCGTCAGCGCTTCTTGTTCCGTCCATCGGGAAACACGTTCGAGTTCTGGTGCTTCAAGAACCACTCGTAGAGCGCTGGATTATTGTAGGATTCAGTCCAGGAGTCGTGGCCGGCTTCGGGATAAACGGTGAGCTTCGCGTCGTTTCCGATTTTGCGCAGCGAATTCACCATCTTCTCGGATTGCTCCAGTTTGACCGTGGAATCCTTGGCTCCGTGAAACGCCCAGACGGGAAGTTCCTTGAGCAGGCGCAGCCCTTTGCCATGAGCGAGCAAAATGCCGAGGTTGTCGCCCCCGCCGCAGATCGGGGCAATTGCTGCGAACTTCTCCGGGTGCTTCAAGCCCAGGTTCCAGGAGCCGTAGCCGCCCATGCTCAAACCGGTCAGATAGATCCGGCTTTGGTCCACCTTGTACTTGCGCGTCACCTCATCCAGCAAGGCCAACAGCACATCGTTCGACCAGGATTCACCGGCAGGGCACTGAGGGCTCACAACAATGAACGGAAACTCGCGCTTCGATTGGACAATCTTGGGAGGACCATGGACAGCGACAATGCCGAGGTTCTTACCGCGCTCCCCGGCTCCATGGAGAAACAGAATCAGCGGCCAGCGCGTGGAGCCTCGCGGCTTGTAATCGTTTGGCAGATACAAGAGGTAGTCCCCCGCCACAGTTTTTGTGATCCGGCGCTGAAAGTTTCTGGCTTGTTGGTTCTTCGGCATGGTATCCGCGCCTTGTAGCGAGCAGAAAGTGAATCCAGCGAGGGTGAGCAATGCAAGAGTGGTTCGAATTTTCATGTTGTGTGTGGCAGACCGAGGAAACCAAGAACGAGCCGCGATGACAAGCATTCGGCGGTGTCCAGATCCGTGCTTCCACAAGTCGGTGGAGCGCGACTGTGCTGAAAGCCAGTCGCAGCAGTATCGCTGGCTCATTCTCACTCCAAACCTGCTGCGGCTGGTGCTGCGCACACAACCGCGCTCCTGGCCGACAGCCAAGTTCACCGACAACTTGTGGAGGCACCGGCAAGGAACATCGCAAGGAAAATCCCATTGACCAGCTTGCCGGTTTGCCTAATCTGCCCCGGCAATTCCGACACTGAAACAAATCTCACACATTTATGAGCACTACCTACGTTCCTCTCATTAGTTCAGGCACAGCGGGCCCACTGGGCGTCCTTCACCTCCCACGCTTGTGGCAGAAAGTCTCCCTCGAAGCGCGTGGTAAACTTGCTGCCGGCTACCCCGGCCTCGGCAAGGGCTATGACTCGATGACTTGCGCCGCCATCGGCATCAACCCTGATGCCGTCAAGCAATTCATCGCCGACAGCAAGCCCACCTACGCCCAATTCGAAGCATGGGTGAAAAAGCAGCCCGGCGTGAAGCTCGACAAGGCCACGCTCTACAAGCACAACCAATCGATCCTTGGTTACATCCATGACGATGCCACTCGCAAGGGCATCCTTAGCGCCAATGGTATCACGGAGGAATGCTCAGTGAATCCGGGCGCTGTCGATCTGAACAACCTCGACGATTGGTACGAGTTTCATCAGGCCGTGCTGAAGTAAGCCTTCAATTCAATCTGATCTTTGACAAGCCGGTGGATTGATCCACCGGCTTTTTCTTTTCGAGCGAGCCGGCTTCCATACTCAGGAATCCAGTATCAGGTTGGGTGGTGATCTATTCGCAGGGTCAGCGCTGTTTGTGAACGCTTGCTTCGGCCACGGTGGGAGCTTACTTTCAATCACTGATCCCAATTGCTCGCTCACCCTTTATGACCACGAAAAAACTTCTCCTGCTCTTCCTCGCCGGCATTGCCGTATTGCGCGTGGATGCCGCTGATCCACTTCGCACCGCGCTCACTTTCCACGCTTCGTTTGATGGAGGTGTGGATGCGGATTTCGGCCCTGGCGATCGGAAGCTCTACAACGCTCCTTCGATGAACAAACGCGACGGAGCCGTCCAGGGCCTGCCAACGAATTCATTCGTCGCCCTGGCTCGCGGAGAAGGCCGCTTCGGCGATGCGCTTCGGTTCAAGGACAAATCCGAAACGACCGTCTTTTTCCGCGCGGCGAGCAACATTGCCTGGCGCGACAAGGATTGGAGCGGCACCGTCTCGTTGTGGTTGAACACCGACCCGCCCGGTGAACTCAAGCCAGGCTTCTGCGATCCCATCCAAATCACTCCACGCGCCTGGAATGACGCGGCGTTTTTCGTCGAGTTTGAGAAACGGCCCACTGGCATTCCGTTTCGCCTCGGCACTTACGCGGATTTGAAGGTTTGGAATCCTGGAAATCGCAAATGGGAGGACATCCCGATGGCGGACAAACCATTGCTGACCGTGGAGAAGCCTCCTTTCTCAAAAGGTAAATGGACGCATGTTGTGTTCACATTCGAGCATTTCAACACGGGCCAGCCAGACGGTGTGGCCCGGCTTTATCTCGATGGGAAGCTGCAAGGCGCCCTCCCTGCACGGACACAAACCTTCACCTGGGATTTGGAGAAGACTGCCATCATGCTTGGCTTGAGTTACGTGGGTTTGTACGACGAACTTTCGCTGTTCAACCGCGCCCTGACGCCGGACGAAGTCTCGAAACTTCACACACTCGAGGGTGGTGTGAAGTCATTGATGAAGTAAAAACGGAGCTCACTCATGCGCAGGTGCTGCGGTCCAGTTTTCGGTGGAACACCTCCCGTGTCGCGACGCGATTTTTTGCGTCGTGCCGGTGGCGGCTTCGGTGTTCTTGCCCTCGCATCTCTTCTTGATCGAGACGGTTTCCTCACCGCCGCACCAGCCACAGATTACGGATCACGGAGCATCAACCCTATTTCTCCCCGCCCACCGCATTTCACTCCACGCGCGCGAAGCGTCATCTTCCTCTTCATGTCCGGCGGACCGAGCCATGTGGATTTGTTTGACCCGAAACCCGATCTCATCCGTCTCGCCGGCCAGCCGATTCCGGAATCATTTGGCACCTTCAAGACGCGGCGCAACGTGGCGAAGAACAAGTTGCTTCCGCCGCTCCGTCCGTTTCAAAAACACGGCCAGTCGGGCATCGAAGTCTCGGATCTTCTCCCGCACACAGCTGGACATGTGGATGAACTCTGTATCCTGCGGGGCTGCCACGGCGACAGCGTGACGCACCCCGAGTCGGTCTATCTGATGAACACCGGCTCCATCCTGATGGGTCGCGCCAGCCTCGGCGCATGGGCCGCCTACGGTCTCGGCACGGAGAACCAAAACCTCCCCGCTTACGTCGTGCTGCCCGACCCCGGCGGCTGGCCGAAAGGAGGCGCGCCTGCATGGAGCAACGGCTACCTGCCAGCAGCCTATCAAGGCACTCTCCTGCGCGGCGGATCAGCGCCCATCCTGCACTTGGCGAATCCGCCCGGTGTGACACCGGAGGAACAGCGCGACACCATCAGCTTCATCAATGACCTGAACCGCGCGCAGCTCCGTCCTGGTGACGAATCAACGGAACTCGCGGCCCGCATCGCGGCTTACGAACTCGCCTTCCGCATGCAAAGCCACGCGCCCGCCGTGATTGATTTTGCAAGCGAATCACCAGCGACTCGCAAGCTCTATGGAATCGATGAAAAGATCACCGCTGAGTTCGGCACGCGCTGTCTGCTGGCGCGGCGGCTCGTCGAGTCGGGCGTGCGCTTCGTCCAGCTTTATTGCGGCGACACCAACGGTTGGGACGGCCATTCCGACATGGAAGGCAATCACTCGAAACTCTGTGCACAGAGCGATCTCCCGATTGCCGGTCTGTTGAAGGATCTCAAATCGCGCGGCCTGCTCGACTCGACGCTCGTGGTCTGGGGCGGAGAATTCGGCCGAATGCCGATGAGCGAAGGCAGCAACGGGCGCGACCACAATCCGCATGGATTCACCATGTGGCTGGCTGGCGGCGGCGTGAAGGGAGGACAGGTCATCGGCGCGACCGATGCCGTGGGCCTCCGTGCTGCCGAGGAGAAGACACACGTCCATGACATCCACGCGACCATCCTTCACCTGCTCGGCCTCGACCACGAGCGGCTCACCTTCCGCCATCACGGCCGTGATGAGCGCCTGACGGACGTTGCCGGAAACCTGATCTCGAAGGTCCTGAGTTGAGTATGGCACCGCCGCGTTACTTCTTCGGGCGGCGGGCGTGCATCAGATGTCTGGCCCCTCCAAACGTGGCGCCAACAGGAAACCAGTCGTCGATTCTCACCTGGTGTTTTCCTGCCAGCCAGCCCTTCAGTCCGGCCTATCCGGTTTGTTGACAATCTGACTGCGGGGGCGCGGATTGTCCCCAATCCGCAGCGGCAACCAACCCGGGAAACGGCTGGGAGTTGGGACAACTCGCGCTCCGCGAACCGTCGCTCCATGTCTTGTCAACAAACCGAAGAAACCTGCTTCAGTCCGCCCGTTCATGGCCAAATGAATCCTTGAACATTTTTTGCTCTGCGAGCATCTATTTCGCGTGCAGCTCATGAAAGCGCTTTTTACCGTCCTGCTGACGCTCCTGTGGGTGTCGGCGAGCATTCATTGCAAGCTGGAACAGATTCCCGGCTTGGAGTTCCTCTCCTGCTGCGCTCACGAGGACTCCGCTCCGCACGAAGACGACGACTGCGAGACGGACGTTTGCGCGACGCTTGAGAATCGACTCTACAAGACGGAAACCGCTCAGATTTCTGTCGCGGCGCCACAGCTCCTGTTTACCACTTTTCTACCTCTCCAGTTGGCAGAATCTTCTGCTCCGCCGGACTCGAGTCAGATGTTGCCTGACGCCGCTCCGATGGCTCTCACCCGAGTCTGGCAGTTTTTCTGTCGCGCGGCGCTCCCGCCTCGCGCGCCTTCCTTGCTCTCGTAAGCAATCCCATCCGGGATCCGCTATCACGGGCGCGTTGTGCCGGTAACACATTGCGCTATCCGTCCAGAGTCTGTTTGAACCTTGTTTTGCTTTTGTCTGCTTATGAAGATTTGGAATCAGTGTTTCTCCGGTCTGTTTGTGTTTTTGGTGGCCGCGCTCCGCTTGTCGGCGGCGGAGAGCGGTTCGCCGCGTCCATCTGCCACGCACGTTTCCCTTACGCTCGACGCGCTTGTGGCCGAGGCGTTGGAGAAGAATCCCGAACTCAAATTCTACGAAGCGGAAATCACCGCCGCGAAAGCCGGGCGTAAAGCGGCCGGCTTGTTTGCCAATCCTGAGTTGAGCGGCGGTGTCGGGCAGAAAACCGTCCACGGCGGTGGCTTCAGCTCCGAGGGCGTGGCGTGGTCGATGTCCGTGACACAGCCTTTTGAGTGGACGGGGCGCATCGGTTTGCGCAAGGCCATCGCGAATCACGACATCGAACTGGCGACGCTGGGCTACGAGCGGTTCAAGCTCGCGCTCGCTGGTCGCGTACGCTTGCTGGCATACGGCCTGTTCGCGGCGCAGGAGAAATCCGCGGCAGCAACCGAAGTGGCCGAGCGGTTCAAGGCGTTGCACGAAATCCTCGTACAACGCGATCCGGCCGGCTTGACCCCGCTCCTGGAGGCGCGGGTCATGGAGGCCACCGAGTTGAACGCGCAGCGCAAGGCCAGCGAAGCGTTGCTTGCCACCCAGGCGGCGTTGCTGGAGTTGAACCAGCTTCGCGGCGTCGCGCCGGAAATCCTCCTGTCCGTCAGCCAGGTGCAGCTCACATTCCGTGCGCCGGAGGAAAGGAATGCACTGATGGCCCTCGCCCGAACGAACAACTTCGAGTTGCGGGTTCGCGCGGTCGAGCTGGCGCAGCAGGGCTTCCGCGTGGACCTCGCAAAGAACGAGCGTTATCCGGCCATCAGCGTCGGACCGACGATTTCCGAAGAACGCGCGGGTGACCGTGAGCGTGTCGTTGGTCTGGGCATTTCGCTGCCGCTGCCGTTGTGGAACCGGAACAAGGGCAACATCGAATCCGCCGTCGCACGCCGGATGCAGGCGGAAGTTTCCCTCAACGTCACGGAACGCGAGATTCAAAGAAAAGTGATTGAAGCCGCGATTACTTACGAAACCAAGCTGCGGGAGATGGCGAAGTGGCGGCCTGACGCCGCACAGCACTTCAAGGAAGCCGCCGAGCTTGCCGACCGCCATTATCGCCTCGGCGCCGTGCCGATTTCCACTTACGTCGAACTGCAAAAGCAATATCTCGATGCGGTCGAGGGTTTGCTCGACACGAAGAAGGAGGCCCTCGAAGCGGCGGCGCAGTTGGAACTGCTCACGGGCCTGCCATTGCCTCACTCGAAAACCACTCCGACACAGGAGCTGAAATGAAGGCGCACCGATTCACGTTCGTTCCGGAGCGGCCTGCGACGGCTGCATTCATTCTGTATGCCGGCAACCGTGGCAGCTATCGCCCCGAGGCGGTCAACATTGAGACTGCTACCAACGGCTGGATGGGAATCACTGGCAGCCTTCCGGCGGGCCAGTTTGTTTCCACCAACCCCGTGGGCACCCTCCGGTTCATCGAACTCCGCGCCACCAAGAGCCGTGGCCACAGGCATTGAAGTCTGCTTGATCCAATTGAATCAAATCTCGAAACCATGAACTCATCCGAACCTAAATCCGCCCAATCAAAAAAAACCCTCGGTAGCTTCATTTTTCTGAGCCGCTGGCTGCAAGCGCCCCTGTATCTCGGGTTGATCGCCGCCCAGGCTGTTTATGTGTATCGCTTCCTGCTGGAACTCTGGCATCTCATCGGCTTCGCCTTGCTGGGTCATGTGCAGCCCGCCTCCGTGCCAAAGCAGGTCACAGACGCCGAAACCATCGTGATGCTAAGCGTGCTGGGCTTGATTGATGTCGTCATGATCGCGAATCTCCTGATCATGGTCATCATTGGAGGATACGAAACGTTCGTCTCCAGGCTGGAGCTCAAGGGGCACCCGGATCAACCGGAGTGGCTGTCCCATGTGAATGCTGGCGTCCTCAAAGTCAAACTCGCCACGGCGCTCATCGGCATCTCTTCCATCCATTTGCTCAAGACGTTCATCAACGCCAGCAACCTTGACGTGAAGATGATGCTCTGGCAGGTCATCATCCACACCACCTTTGTCTTGTCCGCCATCGCGCTCGCCTGGATTGACCGCCTCACGTTCAGGCCTCCAGCGCAGGGCCACTGATCGGATGCCGAATTATGAAACGCCTTCTAGGCTTGTTCTGGTGTCACGTGGCCGTTTCCTGGGCGATCACCGGATGCCATCCGCAGCCTGGCGATCCCGCCGCCGCCGAAGCCGTGGTGGAGATTGGCCCAAAGTACATCGCCACGAAGGGCTTGCTCGTGCCGGAAGAAACGCGGGTGTCGATCGGGTTGGATCTGGTCGACGTCACGGAACGAGTCGTCTCAGAGGTCATAGAGTGGCCAATCCGAATTTACCGGAGCGGCGCCGTTTCAAGTTTGGCGAGCGGCAGCGTCACGCCCGAGCAGGCGCAAAGATTGAAGGACGGGCAAGATGTCCATGTGTCCACGGGCGATGGACGCGAGTTGTCCGCGAAAATCACTGGCATCCACGACTCGCTGGCGAAGGAAACGGGTTTCGCCGAGGTGCTGCTCGAGATGCCCTTTGCGGCGACTGATCCCCTGATCGACGGTGCGTTTTTGACGGCGCGTGTCACGCCTCATCCTGGGGCGCCCTCGATCGCCATACCGCGCTCGGCTCTTTTAGAATCAAGCGATGGTGTCTCCGTTTACACCGCCAGCGGGGAGAGTTTCGTTCGCACGCCAGTCAAGGTT
>SXMN01000229.1 GCA_005777315.1 Verrucomicrobiales bacterium | reverse complement strand
GTCGAGCATCCGGTCGGCTTCGTCGAGAACCAGGTGCCTGACACGTTCCAAAGAACAAGTCCCCCGCCCTATATGGTCCAGAAGCCGGCCTGGAGTCGCCACGATAACATCGGCCCCTGACTTCAGGGCGTCCGTCTGACGTCCGTAGCCGACTCCGCCATAGAGCACCCCCACGGTGAACTTGGTGAAGCGCATGAAATCGCGCATGGCTGTTTCGACCTGCGCGGCGAGTTCTCGAGTCGGTTCCACGATAAGAACCCGCGTGGATGGCGTGGATTGGTCAAGCTGGGAAAGGATGGGCAGGGCGAAAGCTGCGGTCTTCCCCGTGCCCGTCTGGGCGCTTCCTATGACATCGTGTCCTCCCATGATCAGTGGTATGGCACGTAATTGGATTGGCGTGGGTTCAACATAACCCATCGCCTTAACCCCTTCGATAATGGCTGGTGAAAGCCCTAGACTCGCAAACGGCATGTCCGACCATAACAGTCATTCCCAACGAATCCAACACGAAGTATAGAAACGATTTGTTTGCCAGCTCGATGCTTCAAAGGGAACAGCTCCGGATCGATGTCGAAGCGAACATGTGCCGCTCGAAGAATTTCCTTTTGGCGCAACACGCCTTTCGTGTTGAATCCGAGTCCATGAGTGACACACACCCGCTGACGACGACCGCGTTCGAGCTGCCCGGATACAGGGTCGTCAAGAGCTTGGGGATTGTGAGGGGAATCATCGTCCGATCGCGGTCGATCATAGGAAACATCGGTGCGAGCCTTCAGAGTTTGGTGGGCGGGAACATCTCGCTCTACACCTCATTGTGCGAACGGGCGAGGGATGATGCATACAAACAGATGCTCTCGCATGCGGGAACCCTTGGTGCCAATGCTGTCATCGGGGTCCGCTATGATGCGACGGAGCTTTCGCCGGGGATCACGGAAGTATTGTGTTACGGCACGGCGGTTCACGTTGAGGCATCGGGTGCTCCAATGTAAAGCGGCCGGGAGGGGAAATCAGGTTCGAATTGAAGACATCTTGAAACATTATGGCAGGTCACAGTAAATGGGCAAAAGTTAAGAACTTCAAAGGCGCAATCGATGCCAAGCGCGGTCGTATTTTCGCCAAGCTCTCGAAGGAAATCGCCATATCGGCGAAACAAGGAGGAGCCGATCCGGACATGAATCCAAGGCTGCGGATGGTTCTTCTCAAATGTCGCGCGGCGAACATGCCGTCAGACAATATCGATCGTGCCATCAAACGCGCCACAGGCGGTGATGGCGGAGTGGTCTATGAGGAGTTGACCTATGAGATTTACGGGCCGGGCGGAGTGGCGATGCTAGTGGAGCTGGCCACGGACAACAGGAACCGCACTGCTGCTGAAATTCGAAGTCTGT
This sequence comes from Verrucomicrobiales bacterium, assembly GCA_005777315.1. GTDB lineage: Bacteria > Verrucomicrobiota > Verrucomicrobiia > Limisphaerales > F1-12-MAGs170 > F1-120-MAGs170. Next base: position 20,021 of record SXMN01000229.1, on the reverse strand, counting down.
TGGCGAAAAACGGAGGGAGCATCGCAAGCGCTGGAGCGGTCAGCCGGTTGTTTCAGCGAAAGGGCCAGCTCATCGTCGCGCGTGAAGGCGCGAACGAGGATCAATTGATGGAAATCGCGCTGGATGCTGGTGCGGAGGATTTCAAGTCTGAGCCGGAAGGCTTCGAGATCCTGACTGAACCCGCGAAATTTGAAGCCGTTCACAGACAACTCGAATCCAAAGGCGTCAAACCCGTCGCTGCTGAAGTCACCGAGCTGGCGACATTAACCGTCCCTGTCACGGAACCTGGAATCGTGTCTGCCGTGATGAGGTTGGTGGACCTCCTCGAAGAGCACGATGATGTGAAGGAAGTGCACTCGAACGCAGAAATCAGTGGAATTGCGTGACGTCCATCTGAAGCCCTGAGCCCGGGGACAGTCTGCCAATCCTGGATGCATTCTCAAAAAAAACCTTTTGTTGTTCGAATTCTCGAACAACTGGCGAGGGTGGTATTCACTCACCGCAGTCTGTTCTTCTATCCCCAGATCGTCCTCTTCGGCATCTGTGTTTATTACACTATCCACAAACTGGAATTCAGCACGAGCCGCAATGACCTGGTTGGGTCGGAGAAGAAATATCATCAGAACTTCCTCAAGTTCAGAAAGGAATTTTCGAGCGAGGATGACCTCGTAGCCATCGTCGAGAGTGATGACCGCGAGAAAAGCCGGCAATTTGTCGAACGACTCGGAGCCCGGCTCGAAGGCGAAACGAACCTGTTCAAGGACGTTTTTTACAAGGGTGACCTCAGGATGATGGGACCAAAGGCGCTGCTTTTCCTGCCTGAGGAAACACTGGCCGAGCTCCAGGAAACGTTGAAGGAGTATCGCCCCTTCATTGAGAGTTTTAGTCGCGCGACGAACCTCAATTCGCTTTTCCGGCTGGTGAACCAGCAGTTCCGTACCGCCACGCGAGATGAGAATGCCGATAATGACTCATTGGTGAAGGCAATTCCCGCTTTGACTCGCCTGGCCACTCAGGCAACCGCCAGCCTGGATCGTGAAGGAACGCCGCCATCACCGGGAGTTACCGCGCTATTCAACGCGGGCGAGGAGGCGGAGCAGGGGCAGTATATCACTTTTGCAAAGGGAAGGATCTACCTTGTCTCCGGAAGAGCGGTCCGTGAGGAGTTGGGGGAGGCGGCGGTGATGCGACTAAGGGAACTCGTGCAAGCAACTCAGATCGAGGTTCCCGGGGTCAACGTCGGAGTCACAGGGGAGCCAGTCCTTGAGTATGATGAAATGAAGCAATCTCAGGAGGATTCCACCGTCGCGACGGTCGTGGCCCTCGGTCTGTCCGCCCTGATTTTCATCATCGCATATCGGGAGACGGGACGTCCGCTCAAAGCCACCGCCTGTTTGGTGATCGGTTTGGGATACACGATGGGATACACGACGCTTTCTGTCGGGCATCTCAACATCCTTACAATCACTTTCCTTCCGATACTCATCGGACTGGCGATTGATTTTGGAGTGCATCTGATCACACGGTACGAGGAGGAATTGCGGCGAGGCGCCAGTGAAAGGCTGGCTCTCGAGAAATCCATGGTTTACACGGGAATGGGAATCTTCACAGGCTGCCTGACCACGGCTGGTGCTTTCTTCGCCATGGGAATGACCGATTTCAAAGGCATTCAAGAGATGGGAATCATCACCGGTGGCGGACTTGTGGTCTGCCTGGTGCCAATGATGACAATGCTGCCGGTGATGCTGTTGAAGGGGCATCAAAATGTGGTGGATCACACGACGGCAGTCCAGGAGCATGAGCTAGGCGGCGGGCGCGCCAGGGTCGAGAAATTGTGGCTCGAAAGGCCCGCTCTCGTCACAAGCATCACCGCGACGCTCTGTGCCATTGCCGCCACCCAGGCTCCCAAGGTTTATTTCGACTACAACCTCCTTCACATGCAATCGAAGGGCCTGGCTGCTGTGGAATTTGAAGAGAAATTGATCGAATCGGCTTCCAAGTCTGTTCTGTACGCAGCCGTGGTGGCCCCGTCTGTCGAAGAAGCACTGAAACTCCAGAATCAAATCACGAATCTGGCCACGGTCGCCAGCGTGGATTCGATGGCTCCTTATCTGACGGGCGATGCTTCGTCTCGATTGAGCAGGATACGAGAAATCAAGAGTGAATTGCGCGCGGTCAATTTTGCCGAAAGCAGCAGTCAGCCTCCAGATGTGCGGGAGTTAAGCAGCACGCTGTATGGCACAAGAGGCTATCTCGGACTCGCGCTGGAAGAAGTGCTCAAGGGGCGTGGCGACGGCCAGTTGAGCCAGGACTTGAAGGATCTCAGAGAGGCGCTGGGCAGCCTGCGCAAACGGGTGCTCGCTGGTGACTGGGCATTGAATTCGGCGAGGCTCGCCAGTTTTGAGCAGGCGCTTTTTGAGGATGTTCGTGCAACATTTCAATCGTTGAAAAGTCAGGACGATAGTGCTGCGCTACGAGTTCAGGATCTGCCCTTAACGCTCCGGAACCGTTTTATAGGGATGTCTGGAAAGCATCTGCTGCAAGTCTATCCGAAGGGCAATGTCTGGGAGCGGAGCGAGCAGGAGAAATTTGTGAACGAGGTTCGCACCATTGATCCAGAGGTTACTGGCACTCCGGTGCAGCTCTACGAATATACGACCTTGCTCAAAGTGAGTTACGAGAAAGCTGCGTTGTGGGCATTGGCCGCCATCGTCATCCTCGTATTGATCCATTTCCGCAGCGTTGCGTGCGTGCTGCTTTCGCTCTTGCCTGTGGGAATCGGTACGCTTTGGATGGTGGGAGTAATGGGCTGGTTCGGAATTCCATTCAACCCCGCGAATATCATGACGCTGCCATTGGTGATCGGTATCGGGATCACAAATGGCATTCACATCTTGAATCGCTTCGCCGAGGAACAAAACCCAAGTGTGCTTGCCAAGAGCACGGGAAAGGCGGTGCTTGTGTCCGGGCTGACAACGATCGCTGGCTTTGGGAGCCTGATTCCAGCCAAACACCAAGGAATTTCAAGTTTGGGGCTCGTGATGGCTGTGGGAACAGCCACTTGCATGGTCGCGGCTCTGACCTTCCTCCCGGCGTTGCTGACGCTTCTCATCCGGGCCGGCTGGCAAATTAAAAAACCCAGCGCCGACAATGCACAGCCGACGCTGGATCGGGAGGAACCGAGGCAAAACCTCAATCGTGGCTGAACTTAATTTTGCATGAGATGCATGTCAAATTCTAATTAGGTCATAACTTTCCCGATACACAACGTTTACAACTCCTCAAATCTCAAACAGGAATGATCGTCATTGCTAGAGCGCTTGCGTGTCTTGCCGGGACTCCCGGGATTGAAAATGGAATGAACAGCTATGGTTTCCGTATAGCAGCGCGGTGCATGCTCTGGTTGGGTAGCGGCGGATCTACTGCGCCCGTCGCCCTGAAGTGCTTGATGGCGCTCTGGCTCCTCCTTTGGATGCAGCCACGCCTTGAAGGAGCCGAGAACCATCCTGTCTTTGGCCCGCTTTACAGTGAGTTCTCTCTCACGCTGGACATAGGCAGGCGCACGGAGATTGCAGGTTCCTTATTGAGGTTTGAGAACATCGACACTGAGAAAAACTGGGCGTTGTCTCCGATTCTTTTTCACCGAGAGGACGCCCAAACTGACTATGAGGAGTTCGATTTCCTGTATCCCATCCTCACATTCGATCGCTTCGGAGCGGAACGGCGGTTACAGCTTTTCCAGTTGCTGAGTTGGTCCGGAGGGAACACCCAGGCGGAGCAGCCGCAGCGCAGGTTCAGTCTGTTCCCCTTCTATTTCCAGCAGCGATCCAGCGATCCGGCGAAGAATTACACCGCGTTGATGCCGTTCTACGGTCATTTACAGAATCGCTTGTTCCGCGACGAAGTGCGTTTCGTTCTCGTGCCGCTTTATCTACAGAGCCGGAAAAAGGATGTGGTGACCGACAATTACCTCTTTCCGTTCTTCCACCTTCGACATGGGGATAATCTTCAGGGGTGGCAATTCTGGCCTCTGATGGGAGTCGAGACGAAGGGTTTGACCACTCGAACGAATGTCGCTGATGAAATCGTATCTATCGGCGGGCATCAAAAACTGTTTGTCGCCTGGCCGTTCTTTTTTCACAACAAATTGGGAATCGGCACCACCAATGAGCTGAAGCAGGATGTCCTCTTGCCGCTTTACAGTATTCAGCGCTCTCCTGCTCGCGATTCCTCGAGTTACCTGTGGCCTTTGGGGCTCACTATCACGGAAGATCGTGAGAAGAAATACCGGGAAATTGGGATGCCGTGGCCTCTGGTTACTTTTGCTCGCGGCGAAGGCAAGACGGTTAACCGTGTTTGGCCGTTGTTCGGAGAGGCACGGAACCCGATTCTGGAAAGCGATTTTTACTTCTGGCCGGTTTACAAATACAACCGTGCGACGGTGGACCCACTGGATCGAGAACGCCTTCGGATCTTCTTTTTCCTCTACTCCGACATCACGGAACGCAATACGCAGACGAAAACCGCGCTGCGCCGCACCGACATCTGGCCGTTGATCACCGCGAGGCGCGACCACAACGGCAATGAACGCGTTCAGTTCCTCGCGCCGCTGGAACCATTTCTTCCGAACAATAAGAGCATCGAAAGAAACTACTCCCCCGTCTGGTCCATCTGGCGCTCTGAGACCAACGCTCAGACGGGAAACTCGAGCCAGTCATTCCTATGGAACCTGTACCGCACGGACGCCGCGACCAATTCCAGAAAAGGCTCGCTCCTGTTTGGTCTGTTCCGTTATGAAACCAGCCCCAAGGGCACGCACTGGCGCTTGCTTGGGGCACCCGGATCCAAGTCAGCCAGCACCAGTGTTCAGTCGCGGCAATAGTCAGTTTTTATGTTTCAAAACATTGGCGAAATGATCGTTCTCTTCTGGCGCACGCTCCAGGCGCTTCCCCAGAGTGTTCGGCAGCGCCAGAAGATCTTCGAGCAGCTCTTTGAGATAGGAAATGCAAGCCTGCTGATGGCGTGCATCCTCTCTGTCTTTATTGGCGGAGTCATTGCCCTCCAGACTGGCCCGGTGCTTGCGGAACGCGGGCTGGCCAGCGCCATTGGCGGTCTGGTCGGATTGTCTGTCTGCAAGGAACTTGGGCCTGTTATGATGGCTGTGCTCATCGCTGGTCGCATCGGCTCAGCCATGGCCGCCGAGATTGGTTCCATGAGAGTCTATCAGGAGGTGGATGCTCTGAAGACGATGAACATCAATCCAATTCACTATCTGGTGCTGCCACGCATCCTGGCAATCAGTGTTGCCCTGCCGGTTTTGGTGGTCTTTGCCGTCCTGGTCGCTTGGTTTGGAGGTGCGCTTGTCTCAATGCTCAATCATCGGATTGATGTACCCCTTCAAACCTTCTTCACCAACCTCCGTGAAGTCGTGCATCTTCGCGATGTGGTCAACGGGCTGGTGAAGAGCTGGGTTTTTGCGAATGTGATCGGCTTGGTCTCGTGCCATCAAGGTCTCCAGACGATTGGCGGTCCGCGTGGAATCGGTCGCTCCGTGACCAAGGCGGTCGTCAATTCGATCGTGATGATTCTGATCCTCGATTATTTCCTGACCCGAATCCTGATGTATTTCGACAAATGATGAACGCTGGCGGCAACAAGATTCAGTCGTGTGGTGTGCGGGTCGAGGTTCGAGGACTTCACAAGAGCTTCAATGGCGATGCCGTCCTGCGCGACATCAACCTGGATGTCGCCCCGGGCGAAGTGTTCGTCATCATGGGGCCTAGCGGCAGCGGAAAATCTGTTCTCCTGAAGCACATCATCGGGCTGGAGCGGCCTGATTCGGGTCAGATACTCATCGCTGGCGAATCCATTGAAGCGCCTGGTGTGATGGAGCGTCATCGCATGGCGATGGTTTTCCAGTCCGGTGCGTTGCTTAATTCGCTCACGGTCGGCGAAAATGTTGGCCTTTACCTTTCGGAACATCGCCTCAAATCCGAAACCGAGATTGCCACGATCGTCGCGGAAAAACTTTCGCTCGTCGGACTCAAGGGATCCGAGGCTCGCAATGTGAGTGAACTCTCCGGAGGAATGAAGAAAAGAGTGTCCATTGCCCGAGCCCTCGTGATCGAACCCGAGTTGCTCCTCTATGACGAGCCAACCAGCGAGCTGGATCCGCTGATGTCTGTCACCATCGCAGAAGAGATCGTCAACTTGAACGAACGTTCGCGGGTAACTTCCATCGTCGTAAGCCACGACCGTGACCTTGCCTTTGGCATTGCCGATCGTATCGCACTCATTTCCGAAGGACGCATCATCACCGTGGGTTCGGCTTCCGATGTCCGGGCCTGCCAAAACCCGGTGGTTCAGCGCTTTCTCAATGCCAGCTTCAAACACCCTCACCCTGTCTTATGAAAAACTCGCTTGAAACCCGTCTCGGCGTCTTCTTCACCCTCGCATTCTTGGCCACGGTCATCATCTTCGAAATGATCGGCGGCGTGGACTTCTTCAGGAAAGGACGCCACGTTCGCGCCCGGTTTGATAACGTCCTGGAGCTCCGGGTAGGGGATCCCGTGAAGATGGCCGGCGTCGAAATCGGACGGATTTCGGACGTCACGCTCGCGGAGAACAAGGTTGAGGTTCACATGAAACTCACGCGACCGGATTTGGTCCGCACCGACAGCAAGGCTACGATTAAGTTCGTCGGACTCATGGGGCAGAACTTTGTCTCCATCGGATTTGGCACACCTGGCGCGCCGGTTATTGCGGAAGACGCGCTTTTGCAGACGGTGGAGCAGGCGGATCTCAGCGCGATCATGACCAAGCTGGAGAGCGTCGCTTCCGGCGTTGAGAACGTCACCAAAAGCTTCAGCGGCGATTCGATCAACAATTTCCTCGGTCCATTCACTGATTTCCTCAAAGAGAACAACCCAAGGCTCACGGCGATCCTTGGCAACATGCAGACCGTCTCCGCCCAGGTGGCGAAAGGTGAGGGCTCGATTGGAAAGCTCATCATGGAGGACCGGTTTTACAGTTCGGCCCTCACAGCTGTCACCAATCTCAGTTCGGTGGCTGACGACATGAAACTCATGCTCGGCGACGCCAAGCAGACACTTTCGGGTGCCCGCGCAGTTGTGGATTCCGTCAATGCGGGGCAGGGGAGCCTTGGTAAACTCGTGAAGGATGAGAAACTTTACGCAGAGACGGCAACCGCCATGACGAATCTAAAGGAGATCCTGCAGAAGATTAACAAAGGCGAGGGGTCGGTAGGCAAGCTCGTCAATGATGAAAGTTTGTTCAAGAACGCCAAGATGACCCTGCAGAAACTCGACAAGGCAACAGAAGGCTTGGAAGATCAGGGCCCGTTGAGCGTCCTCGGAATCGCCGTCAACAGCCTGTTCTGAGCGGTCTGACACTCGCAGCGGAGTTTTGCCGATCAGTGTGGGATGAAGTGGAGAGGAACCGGGGGGAGATTGGGAGAACACTTCATGGACACCGGCGGTCGTGGCGCATCGATCAATGCTGCCGGGTGGCGGTTCGCGCAAGGAACTCCAGAAAATTCTGGCTGCGAACCCGAAGAGAAGTTCCTGTCTGGTGGTGTTCGTCGGCATTCGTTATCCATCCCAGCGGCCCTATCACGACAAAACTGAGGAATGCGATTGAAGCCGGATGATTGGCCGGATAGAAGCAGGATTACTCAATCCACCAACCAGCCCAATGAACACATTCGCCAGTGGTGACTCACAGACTCAAACGAAAACCTCCCGATGGTCCGATGCCTTCACCTTGATCGAGCTGCTTGTTGTCATCGCGATCATCGCCATCCTTGCCGGAATGCTCCTGCCCGCATTGGGCAAGGCCAAGGAGAAGGCGAAAAAGATCACCTGCTACAACAACCTCAAGCAAATGGGCCTGGGAATGTTGATGTACGCGGATGACAACAATGGGCGTATCCCGAGAGGAAACAACCCTCACTGGTGGCAGGTTTTCATCCCAAACCTTGGAGGGACCAGCACCGCCAGAGATCAGTATGGCAGGGTCAAAATTTACACCTGCCCCAGTTACCCGAACAAGAGACAGGTGATGTGCTACGTGGTCAACGCCTGGCAGTTCACCAGCGTCAGGGACACGACAGGCTCGGAAGTCATCGGTCCATCCAATGTGAGCAGAGTTCAACAGCCAACGGAAACCATCTACTTCGCCGACAATGAGAGCGGTGCGTGGCGGCCAATTTTCACCAGCACAAACATCATCGGCAGCGACGATTTGAATGACGTCTGGTCTTCAAGCCACCTTCCTTACAATTCCACCGGTCGCACGTTGAACGGCGAGCGAAGGGTGGCGGCCAAGCGTCACGGAGAGGGGCCGAACCTCATGTTTTTCGATGGCCACGCTGGTTGGAAGAATGCCCGCCGCATGAAGGCGGATGACTGGCGTGAGCAACGACAATGACGTTTGGCAACGTCCTGATCTTGCTCATCATCTTGATCGTAATCTCTCAGGGAAAAAGATTAGAAAATGAATGAGATTAGGACACTGCCCGAATTTTCATCGTCTCTCAATGACCTTCCTTTGCCTCTCCTTTCGCGTCTGGCAGCAGAACAGCCCATCACGATGACATCCCGATTCTACTTCTCATTCGTCTTTGTTGCTCTGTGGTTGGCCGCGTCCATCACGAACGCAGCGACCAGCGAGGACGCCAGACTCGAAGCGTTCTTTCGCGAGCAATTGGACGCCACGTTTCAACTGCGCCCGACCCTGGCCACGGAGCTGGGCGACCACCGTTTCGATGACCGCCTCGATGATGTCACTCAGGCCGCGCGGGAACACTGGTCCGCGCAAACGCGCGCCACTCTCGCAGCCCTCCCCCAACGAGTGGACTACGCCAGGTTGAGCCGGGATGGCCAGATTGATTTCGAGATTCTCGACCAAAGTTTGCGCGCTTCGCTCTGGAACCAGGAGAACTTCAATTCATTCGTCATTGATCCGCGCAGTTACAATGGATTGATCGCCGATTCAGTCTTCAGCCTGCTCACGCAATCGTCCCTGCCAAAGGAAACGAATGTGGCCAACGCCATCGCCCGCATCCGGCAGGTGCCGCGAGTTGTGGCCGCAGCACGAGAGAACTTGAAGAACCCTTCCCTCATCCACTTGCAAACCGCCATCCGGCAGAACCAGGGCGCAATCAACTTTTATCAATCAGACATTTTCAGCCTCGCAGGGAAAACGAAACAATTGCAGGCGCTCAAGGCCGCGGCGGCGGAAGCGGCTGACGCGCTCAAAAGCCACCAGGCGTTCTTGGAGAACGATCTTCGACAACGGGCGAATGGCGAGTGGCGCTCCGGAAGCGAGAAGTTTAACCGCAAGTTCGAACTCGATACCGACGCGGGGATGACAGCGGACGAGATTTACCGGGATGCGCAGGCGGAATTCACCCGCGTGAGGAATGATCTTTACGTTGTCTCACGCCAGGCATGGAGCCGCTATTTCCCCGGTGTATCCTTGCCGCCGGATGATCCCGAGGGACGCCGCACCACCATCGATCAGGTGCTGAAGCGCGTCGGTCAGGATCATGGCAGGCCGGAGACACTCATTCGCGACGCGCGTGAAACGGTGGCTAAGATCAAGCGATTCATCCACACCGCCGACATCTTGCGGTTGCCCGAACCCGATCAATGCCGCATCATCGAGATGCCGGAATTCCAGCGCGGCAACTCCACGGCCTACATGAACTCTCCGCCGCCGCTCGATACCAAGGCCATCGGGCATTACGCCGTCAGCCCGCCGCCGAAGGACTGGGACGCCGCCAAAGTCCGAAGCTTCCTCGAGGAATACAACGATCACATGCTTCAAGTGCTGACGATCCACGAGGCGTATCCAGGCCATTACGTCCAGATGGAGTACGCGAACCGCAATCCCTCGCTCATCCGAAAAGTTTTGAGCTCGGGAGTGTTCGTGGAGGGTTGGGCCGTTTACACCGAGCAGATGTTGCTGGACCAGGGTTATGGCGAAGGCGATCTGGCCTTGCGGCTCAGTCAGCTTAAATTCTATTTGCGCGCCGTCGTAAACACGATCCTGGACCACCGGATGCATTGCGAACAAATGACAGACGAGGAAGCGATGGATCTGCTCGTCCGGCAAGCCTTCCAATCTGAAGGCGAAGCGCGCTTGAAGGTCATCCGCAGCAAACACGGCTGCGTGCAGCTCTCCACCTACTTCACGGGCCGGATGGCGCATTACCGGCTCCGCCAGCAAATCCAGCGCGAACTTGGCGAAAAATTTGTCCTTGGTCGATACCACGAAGCGGTGCTGGCGAGTGGTTCCGTTCCAGTGAAATTTCTGCCTGAACTTGTCCGCGCACGGCTGAACCTTGCTCCCCTGAAGGCGCGGGAACGATCTGCACAGGCGAACCGCGAGAACCGGTAAATTCAGCGACCTGGAGACTCTGCGTCAATGTGTCCAATGTAAGCTTCACATCGGGACTGTTTCCAGACTTCCCCTCGGCTTCCAGTCGCTTAAACTCCCGTCTCATGACTACCTCGCCACCATTCGCACGCACCGCGCGGCCAAGTATCCACGCCATCCTCGTCGCCGGGTTGGTCCTTAGTGGGATCTCCATCCTACGTCTCGCAGCCGCCGAAGATCCCTTCGCGGCGGGAGTGCGCCCTACTGATCCACTGACACCCGGCGAGCAAGGGAAGAAGTTCAAGCTGCCTCCCGGCTTTGAAATCCAGCTCGTCGCGACCGAGCCGGACATTAACAAGCCGTTCAACATGGCCTTTGATGCCAAAGGCCGGCTCTGGGTCACCACGAGCATCGAATATCCATGGCCTGCGCCAACGAATCGCGTGGGCCGGGACCGTCTGATGATTTTTGAGGATTTTGGAGCTGACGGTCGCGCAAAGAAAGTCACTGAGTTCGCGGACGGGTTGAACATTCCGATTGGAATCTACCCCTTTTACTCGGCGCGCACGACGCCAAAGGCCTCGCCCACTTCGCCCGATCTCACGTGGAAGGCCATCGTGTGGTCCATCCCGCATATCTGGTTCATGGAAGACACGGACGGCGACGGCAAGTCCGACGTGCGCACGCCGCTTTACGGTCCGTTCGATCACACGAGGGACACTCACGGCAACCAGGCGAGCTTTCGTCGTGGCTTTGACGGCTGGCTGTACGCCACGCATGGCTTTAACAACGATTCCCATGTCACCGCTCGCGACGGCAGCCATGTTGATCTTAATTCCGGCAACACTTACCGCATGAGGCTGGACGGTTCACACATCGAGCAGCACACACACGGTCAGGTGAATCCTTACGGCCTTTCGTGGGATCCGAGCGGTAATCTGTATTCGAGCGATTGTCACACTGCGCCCATCTATCAACTCCTCGCTGGCGGCTGGTATCCGAGCTTCGGCAAGCCACATGACGGCCTTGGTTTCGCTCCCGTGCTGATGGAACACGCCCACGGCTCGACGGCAATTGACGGGATACTCTATTACGCCGACAACCTCTGGCCGGATGAATTTCACGGCAACACCTTCATCGGAAACGTCATGACCAGCCGCTTGAATCGCGACAAACTCGTCTTCCACGGCTCCACTCCCGAAGCCGTCGAGCAGGATGATTTCGTGAGGACCGACGACCCGTGGTTCCGTCCGGTGGACAATCAGCTTGGGCCGGATGGCGCGCTCTACATTGCCGACTTCTACAACCGCATCATCGGCCACTACGAAGTGCCGCTCACGCATCCGGGCCGTGATCGCGAACGGGGGCGCATCTGGCGGGTGGTTTACACAGGCACGGACGGCAAAGCGAAGCTGCACGACCGTAAACTCGATCTCACCACTGCCAGCGCGGAGCAACTGGTCAAGGAACTTGCTGACCCGAATCTCACGTGGCGGCATCTTGCGGCAGATCAACTGGTGGACCGATTTGGAAAAAATGCCGTTGGAGCAATGAAGAATGGATTGCGCTCTGTGCGAGGAACCTCCTTTCGATCTGATGCGACGCACAGGGCCTTCAAGCACCTTCAGATTCTTTGGACTTTGGAACGTCTCGGCGCACTTGCTGAAGGCGATCTTCGTTCCGCAAGCAGCAGTGGCAACCCGCTGCTTCGTGTCCACGCCATGCGAGTGCTTGCGGAACGTGGCCTTCTGGCCGGCTCAACGCCCGCGAACAAGAACGATCGAAGCGGGCTCAAGCCTGTCTTCCAGATGCTGGCCATTCCGGCCCTCAAAGATTCTGACGGTCTTGTCCAGCGTTGCGCCGCCGAAGCACTCGGCAATGCGCCGGACTTTGACTTCCTCGCCCCTCTTCTCTCCCTTCGCCAGCGCGTGCCAAAGGAAGACACGCATCTCCTCTACGTCGTTCGCAAATCGATTCGCGATCATTTGAATGAAGACGCAATCTTCGGGAAAGTCGCCAATGCAAAGTGGTCCCCCGGGGAACTCAACGCGCTGGCTGACGTCGCCGTGGCAGTGAAATCAGAACGTGCCGGCTCGTTCCTCAACAAACATCTGGCGACACTGGATCTCGATCGCCCGACATTGACCGCGGCGCTCCAGCACATCGCCCGGTACGCACCTGCAAGCGAACTCGACTCCCTTGGCACGTTTGTGAAGACGAAGTTCGCCACGGACGTGGATTTTCAACTGGCGCTTTTCAACGGCGTTGCCTCCGGGGCCGAGCAACGTGGCGCAAAGTTGAGCACTGCCCTTCGTGATTGGGGCGGCGAGCTGTGCGCAAGAGTGCTCGCTCAAAACACGGACACCGGATGGTACAACCTGCCGTTTGAGAATGCTCCGACCGCCAATCCCTGGGCATTCCAGGAACGCCGGTGCGCGGACGGGCAGAAGGCGCAATTACTCTCGACGCTTCTAGGTGGTGAGGGATTGACCGGCGTTCTGCGCTCGCGTGAGTTTGTGCTCCCGGCGCGGCTCACATTTTACCTCGCCGGGCATGACGGTTTTCCAGAGAGACCGCCACAGAAAAAAAATGCCGCGCGCCTTTGGCTCGCCGTGGAGGGTGGCTCGCGAAACGACTCGAAAGCCGCGCCCGTCGCTGAAGCCTACGCGCCACGCAATGACACCGCTCAAATGATCACATGGGATCTGAGTGCTCACGCCGGCAAACGCGGCTTCGTGGAAGCCACGGATGCTGACACGGGCGAGTCCTACGCATGGATCGCGTTGGGCCGCTTCGATCCGCCCATCGTTGCGATGCCTTCCATTTCCCCTGCTGAGATCGTCAAGCGCCAGCAAACCGCCTGCGACCTCGCGGCCCGGCTTCAGCTCGCGTCCTTCGCTTCCAATCTGAGCAGTCTCGCCAACGATCGCGAAGCGGACAGCGAAGCCCGCATCTCCGCGGCCAGGGCGCTGCTGTCTTTGGCTCCCTCGAAATCAGTTGCCGCACTCGCCTCAACGCTCTCAGACACCGGCGAACCCGCGTTGTTCCGCACCCGGCTGGGGGAACTTCTTGCAGAGAACAAATCATCAGAGGCCCTTGCCGCCGTGGTCGCCGCAATGAAGTCGGTGCCCTACCGAACGCAACTGCGATGGGCGATCCCTCTCTCCACCTCAAGCGCCGGCGGCGACGCCTTGCTCAACGCCGTGGCATCAGGGACGGCATCACCACGGCTGCTTCAATCCATTGGAGTGAAGAACCGCATCGCGTCCTCCAAACCCGACAAATGGCAGGACCGAATGGCAACCCTCACGAAGAATCTGCCGCCCGCTGATGAGACTCGCGAGAAGCTTGTTGTTGAGAAGCGGCTGGCATTTCAAACATCCGGCGGCAAGGCGTCCGAAGGTCGTCGAGTTTTCCAGCAGGCTTGTGCGGTTTGTCATCGCATTGGAACCGAGGGCGCGCTGGTGGGGCCGCAGCTCGACGGAATCGGCAATCGTGGATTGGATCGGATCTTGGAAGACGTGCTCGACCCGAATCGCAATGTAGATGTGGCCTTCCGCGCTCAGACGGTGTCTATGAAAGATGGCGAGAGTGTTACCGGCCTGGCTCGTCGCGAGGAAGGAGAGCTGCTCGTGCTGGCGGATTCGACAGGCAAGGAGATTTCCATTCCAAAAAAGAACATTGAGAGTCGCCGGGATTCAGACCTCTCTTTAATGCCTGAGAATCTGGGTGAAGCCCTGTCTGTGGAAGATTTCAATCACCTCATTACTTATCTGATCGGTCAAAGAGCCTCGACGAAATAGCCAGTCGATTACGCCGAAGGAGGAGGAGTCACTCGCGCTCGACATTCGAAACCGTAACGTCAACAACTCCGGCGCATCCTGAACATGGACCTGGAAGGAACATCATATCGACAGTCGGAACGCATGCGTCGCGTGCAGTCGCCGGTCATTCCGATCGTCGGCGAGCTCATCCGCGCACACCCCGGAACCATCTCACTTGGCCAGGGAGTGGTTTACTATCCACCGCCCCCTCAGACCTTCGAGCACATCGCGCGTTTCGCCGCCGATCCTGACAGTCACAAATACAAATTGGTTCAGGGAATTCCCCCGTTGCTGGAAGCGTTGCAAACGAAGCTGGCGTCCGAGAATGGCATTGTGACTGAAACATCCAGTGAACTCATCGTGACCGCCGGCGGAAACATGGCCTTCATGAATGCCATCCTCGCGATCACGAGTCCAGGCGATGAAGTGATTCTCCCGACCCCGTATTACTTCAACCAGGAAATGGCGATCGTGATGGCTGGCTGCACGCCTGTCCTGGTGCCGACGGACAAGGAATGCCAGTTGCAAATTGACCGTCTCGCTTCCGCGATCACATCAAAAACACGAGCCATCGTCACCGTTTCCCCGAACAACCCAACCGGAGCGGTTTACCCTGAGGAAGCGTTGAGAGCAGTGAATGTGCTCTGCCGTGAACGTGGTCTCTACCACATCAGCGACGAGGCGTATGAGTATTTTGTGTACCCAACGAGTGGAGCCACGGACGGGGCGGTGCGCCACTTTTCGGCTGCCTCAACCGATGGAAGTGCGGCTCACACGATCTCGCTCTTCTCCCTCAGTAAAGCGTACGGGTTCGCAAGCTG
This sequence comes from Verrucomicrobiales bacterium, assembly GCA_005777315.1. Classification (GTDB taxonomy): domain Bacteria; phylum Verrucomicrobiota; class Verrucomicrobiia; order Limisphaerales; family F1-12-MAGs170; genus F1-120-MAGs170. Next base: position 4,975 of record SXMN01000229.1, on the reverse strand, counting down.
GCGGATTGGCTACATGGTCGTGCCGGCCCATCTCGCCACTTCGGTGAAGAAGATTCAGGACACGATCCTGATCTGTGCGCCGGTGATTTCGCAGTATGGAGCCGTGGGAGCACTCTCAGCCGGTCGTGCGTACTGCGATGAACACTTGCGGAGAATTTCCGAAGTCAGAGAGGTCCTTCACGCTGAGCTTCAGGAATTGAATCCATGGTGCGAAGTGCCTCGGGCTGACGGAGCGTTTTATTTCCTGCTGCGACTGGACACATCTCTCCAGCCGATGACTTTGGTCGAGCGCCTGGTGAGTGAACATGGTGTGGCGGTGATCCCCGGCTCGGCATTTGGCATTCAGGAAGGATGTTATTTGCGCGTGGCCTATGGAGCATTGAAGCGCGAGACGGCGATGGAAGGCATCGGACGCCTCGTTCGAGGCTTGAAAGCCATCGTCAGAGATGGACGAGTGTGAAACGCTCGGAGGGGTCGCCCATCAAACAGGGACGCGGCTCGCCACCTTTGTCGATCAATCCAGGACAGCAAAAAGCCGCCCCACACAGGGCGGCCTCGCACTACTCTTACGCGGTCGCACTTAGGCGTCCCGCGTCTTCAATATCGGTAAACGAAAAGCGAAACTTGAGCGCGACCAATCAGCGAGTTGCCCGGCGAACTGGCCTGCGCTCAAATCCACGGGAAATGGCCGGTTTGGGCGGCGCACCAGTGCGGGAAGCAGGCATTTCGGAACGTGGTCCTTTTCCGGAAGGACGTTTTGCCTGGAAAGGCGGGCGGCGAGTGCGGCGCTTCGGTGTGGAGAGTTTGATCGACGGAGTTGAACTCATCAGTGACCGGATTTCCGTTTCGGAAAGAGTGCGCCACCGGCCTGTCGGCAGTTCTCCGAGCCTGATGTTGCCAATCTGGATGCGCTCGAGGCGTTTCACGGTGATTGCCTGAGTTTCGAACATGCGTCGAACTTCGCGATTCTCACCTTCGGCAAGTTCCATTTCAGCCACGCTCTCCTTCGGTCCCTGGTGAATGAGGTAGGCGCGTTCGGCGTGCAAACGTTCTCCATCGTGATAAACACCCTCGATGAATTGATGAAGAGTCTCCGGCTGCAGCCGACCTTCTACCGTCACCCGGTACTTCTTGCGGACACCGTATCTGGGATGAGTGAGATGAAGGGAGAACTCACCATCGTTGGTCAGGAAAATGAGGCCTTCGCTGTTGTAGTCGAGCCTGCCGACGGTGTAGAGAGTGTCCCATTCCCTGGGGAGAAGATCGGTTACTTCCCGCCTGCCTTCGGGATCCTCACGGGAACAGATGTAGCCCCGCGGTTTGTTCAGCGCGATGTAGAGTTTCCGTTTCGGTTTGACCATCTGGCCATCGAAGGTGACGCGGTCGTGCTCAGAATCGACTTTGGAGCCAAGTTCGCGGACAACCAGCCCATTGACGCTCACCCGGCCTTCGACAATGAACTGTTCGCTTGCCCGGCGGGAAGCCACCCCCGCATCCGCCAAAAATTTCTGCAAGCGCACAATCATGTGAGAAAGAAAAAGCCGCCCTTTCGAGGCGGCCGTGAAAGAAACGATTGGTTCAGACACGAGGAAGCTCTCCATCGCTTCCCGGGACCGAGCGGCAATCAATCAGGCTTCGCCCTTGGTCTTGCGGAGGCCGGTGATGCGATCGCCCTCTTTCCATTGACCGCGTTTGCGGAGCAGTTCAACACGTTCAAAGCGCTTGAGCACATTGCGTTTCGCACCCAGGGCACTCACTCCACGGAGACTACGATGCTGCGACATAAATTGGTTATATTCTTTGTTTTAACCGCTCTCGAAACCGCAAAGCGGACGGTTCTTCTACCATAGGATCGGGCAAATGCAATCGGTAATTCTCGGTAATTCTGGGAGTGCAGATGGTGCGTGTCCCACGCGATGAGTTGAGGCTGAAAGTAGTAGGACTCCAAGATCTTGTTGATTTGAGCCACCGAGTGAGTTCTTGATGGCGACTTCGAGGCGGGGGCCTCGATAATGTTGTTCCAGTGATTCAATCCAATATGATTTCCTCCGTATGCTTCGCCAAGACATCCAGCAATTTCACGTCGTGACCAACGGACGCGGTTTTCAAGACATCACAGAACTCGTTGCGGCATTCATCCACGAGTCGATGATCCAGACTGGATTAGTGACGTTGCATCTTCGACACACATCAGCTTCGCTGCTCATTCAGGAAAACGCTGATCCCGAAGTGCGCCGCGATTTTGAGCGGTTCTTCAACCGGCTGGTGCCGGATGGCGATGCCCTCTTTCACCATACCGCAGAGGGAGATGATGACATGCCAGCTCATATCCGAACAGCGCTAACAGCGGTCAACCTTTCGATTCCGGTCATGCATGGGCAAATGGTTCTCGGCACCTGGCAGGGGATCTATTTATACGAACATCGGGCTGTGCCGCACAAACGTCAGATCGTGGTTCACCTTATCGGAGAATGAGAGTGGAGCGATCCAGGTTCAGAGTTCCGCAGCTCGGACGACGGACTTCGATCTGCATGGAAATCCGAGGTGGTGATCCAAGCTCGTAGAAGTGTGGAAGCGGCGGTTGACATCGGGAGGATGCTCCGCATAATCCGCCCCCATGCAACTTGTCGTGGTCCTTGCTGCCATCATCGTCTCCCAGTGCGCCTTTGCGGCGGGGGCTCGTCATGCACTGCTTGACGTGTCCCTCAAGGACATCAATGGCAAGACCACTTCGCTCAAGGATTTCAAAGGCAAAGTGCTCTTGATCGTCAATGTAGCGTCGCAATGCGGGTTGACGCCCCAGTACATTGCATTGGAAGCCACTTACAATAAATACCAGGACAAGGGATTAAAGGTTCTCGGGTTTCCTTGCAACGATTTCGGTGCTCAAGAGCCGGGGACGAATGAAGAGATCAAGGACTTTTGCTCCACGAAGTACAAGGTTTCGTTCCCGTTGTTCGACAAACTGCACGTGAAAGGCTCTGAGCAGCATCCCTTGTATGCGGCATTGAGCGGACCGAGTTCCCCGTTCCCTGGGGATGTGAAGTGGAATTTCGGAAAATTTCTCGTAAGCCGCGACGGAAAGATTCTGAAACGATTTGAGCCGGAAGTTAAACCGGATTCGGCTGAAGTCATCGAAGCGATCGAAGCGGCGTTGGCGGCAAAGTAAATGCACCTTAACCAAGTGGCGACTTGTCGAAGCTGAGACAGCGCTGCAAAGTCCACAAACTCAACATGGCGAAAGTAAAGCACATCGCTCTCTTCAAATTCAAAGAGGGCACCTCCGAGGACCAGATCCAACAGTTGTTCAACCAGCTACTGGAAATCAGTGAGACTATTCCCGGTATCGAAGATTACGTTTCGGGCACTAACAACAGTCCAGAGGGATTGAGCCAAGGTCACACTCATGGTTTCGTCATGAGCTTCGCCAACGCCGCAGACCGTGACGCGTACCTTGGGCATCCCGATCACGAGCGGTTCAAGGCAGCGCTGGCATCGAGCATCGAGGGCGTGGTTGTGTTCGATTTTGAAGTGTAGGGATCACCGGGATTGGTAATTTTAGTCATCACCTGTTCTTCGTGTTGGTTTGTCGAGGGGACATTGCTCCATTTTTTGTTTCAGTTTCTCACCGGCGAAGGCGCACCCACGTGAGCCCCACAACGCCGAGCACCGCCAGGAGACTGCCTGCCAATGATCTGAATCCAGGCTTATCTCCTTCTGTGATTCGTGTGAAAGGAATCACTACCAATGGGGTGACGGCGACTATTGGAAGGACGATCGCCGTGGGGGTTGTTGACAAAGCCCACTGAAAGCAACTGACTCCGAGCGAAGGGCCAGTCAATGCATTTCCGAGAAGCCACGGCCAGACCAGCGTGAGCCGTGAACAGAGAGGAAGTTTGGACTGTTCGGACATTACCGAGTTTTGCCTCTTAGTGTGTGCGATTAAAAGTACCGCCAAGTAGCAAGACGCTGCCAATACCCATCCAGCAACGATTCGTTGATACGCCGCCGTGATTCCGCCGTTGATGGTGGCAATCTGTTCTCCGGAAATTTCCGCGATCAGGTAAGCCTTTCGGCTCAATACGGCGCCGAAGCCTTGGGCGCATCCAGCTATCGTGCCGAAGAAGATGCCCGCTTTCAGCGAAGTCTTTGAAATCGAGATCCGATTCGTAGGTGCGAGCGCAAGTGTTACGCCTCCCAGAATCAAGATTCCGCAACACACCTGTGTGGGCGTAATTTGAGTGCCAAGCCAGAGCCATTCGATTATGGCCGCGAACGGTGCCGCGATACAATGCACGAGGATCATGCAGAGTCGCGCTCCAAGCCTGGGAAGTGCTTGATAAAGCGATATATCGCCAATGCCGAAGCCCACGCAGCCGCTGGCGAGGAAATATGGCAGTGCAGATCCCGAAAATCCGTTGCCAAAACCATGGGCGCAGACTCCCAGGAGAATCGTCGCGACTGTAATCCGCCAGAAATTTGCTTCTGTTCCACCAAGCACGCGGGTCGTTCTTCCGGCACATGTCGCCGAGATGGCAAAGAGGAGAGTGGTCAGGATGGTGGGTAACATCTGGCGGCCAGTGTGGATTCGGAGAGAAGCTTGTCACGCCTCGATTGGTCCTTGATTCGGTCGAAACGAATCCCTTTGGTCTTGGAGACATCGCAATGAGGTGAATGCGAAAGGGCTCCCGAAGGAGCCCGTCTGTCTAACACGGTTTGGAGGTGAATATACCAAATGGATCTACCTGCGCACACCTGGAGTTCGACGAGCCAAGGCAACTTGCGTGACAGATTTGGCCATGGAAACCGCAGCCATGCCAAATAACACTGAAACAGCTAGTACTCCGTCAGTCGTGAGTTGATGGGTCAAACAAATTGAGCTTGTACTTTGGATAAGCGTGTCTAATTGGAGTAGATGCCAATTAAGTATCGCATCCGTTTGTCACCGCCAGAACGCGAACAACTCATGAACATC
>SXMN01000228.1 GCA_005777315.1 Verrucomicrobiales bacterium | reverse complement strand
GGCAATCCTGCCAACATTTGATCCGCATGCGCGATGGACATGCGCCAATCCAATCAGAGTCCACAGCGGCGCGCCACCAAATTCATTCCATCTCCTTGCCCTCAAACTTCATTCCACCCTCCTTGTCGAGGGCCATGGTGCATCCACAAGTTGTCAGTGAACTTGGCTCTCGGCCAGGAGCGCGGCTGTGTGCGCAGCACCAGCCGCAGCAGGTTTGGCGTGAGAGCAAGCCATCGATACTGCTGCGACTGGCTTTCAGCACAGTCGCGCTCCACCGACAACTTGCGGATGCACCGTCCTATGGGCGGCTCCGGGATTCGTAATTGCCAACCCACCCGCTCTGAAGCAGCCTGCGTTCGTGTCTCCTCCCGTCCATATCGGAGTGTTTCGAATTCTGGCGCCACTTGGCGCCGGAGGCATGGGGGAAGTATTCAGGGCGCGGGACACACGGCTGGGGCGCGACGTGGCGGTGAAGGTGTTGCCCAGCGACTTCGCGGGGGATGCTGACCGGCTGCGGCGGTTTGAGCAGGAGGCGAAAACGCTGGCGGCATTGAACCATCCGAACGTGCTCACCATTCACGATGCCGGTGTTCACGACGGTTCGCCGTATCTTGTGAGTGAACTGCTTGAAGGGCGAACCCTGCGTGAGGCTCTGGCTCCAGGCGGATTGTCCACACGGTTGGTGAGTGATTACGCCGTCCAAATCGCTCAAGGACTGTCTGCGGCCCACGGTAAAGGCATCGTCCACCGCGATCTCAAGCCCGAGAATCTTTTCGTCACGACTGATGGGCGGGTGAAGATCCTGGATTTTGGTCTGGCGAAACTGAAGAACCCCTCACCCGACCTTCGGCCACCCTCTCCCCATCCGATGGGGAGAGGGCAGGGAGAGGGGCAATCAGTCGATCGAGACGCGGGCACCTTGATGCAACCCGCCGACGAGGCCACCGAGCCAGGCCGCGTCATGGGCACGCCGAATTACATGGCGCCGGAACAGGTGCGCGGGGAATTGGTCGATCATCGGGCGGATATCTTTTCGTTTGGGTGCGTGCTTTTCGAGATGGTGAGCGGGCGGCGACCCTTCAAGCGGGATACGAAGATCGAGACGATGAGCGCGATTCTCAAGGAGGAGCCGCCTGATTTGCTGGTGACGAAACCAGACCTGCCGCCCGCCTTTGCTCGGGTGATTCACCGCTGTCTTGAGAAGCTACCGGAGAGGCGTTTTCAGAGTGCGAGCGACCTGGCCTTCGCGCTCGAAGCGGTGGGAGACTCCCGCGCGGTTCCGAGAACCACGTCACAGGAAGGTGGCAGCAAACGCGAAGCTCAGATTTCCAAGTCCAAAATCCAGAGTTCAAAATACGAAACTGAAAAGAACCTCACGACCTCGTCTGCCACACGATTTGGCTGGGTAACCGGCATGATGCTGCTCGTGGTTGGAGTCGGCTGGTGGCTCGTGGAACAATCGGGACAGCCAACCAAACCGGGTCCGCATTCCTCGACCAATGCTTCACCCTCTCATCCCGCAGCCGCATCGAGCCTCGCGCCCGCCGCAGATCAAAAATCGATCGCCGTATTGCCTTTTGTGAACATGAGCGCGGACAAGGCGGACGAGTATTTGAGCGACGGCATGACCGAGGAACTGCTCAATGCGCTCGCCAGGGTGAAAGGGCTGCGCGTGCCGGGGAGAAGTTCATCGTTTGCCTTCAAGGGCAAGACGGAGCGGGACATTTTCCGGCAAGTGGGCGAGCAATTGCACGTCAGTGCCGTCCTGGAAGGCAGCGTGCGGAAGGTGGGGAATCAACTCCGCATCACCACCCAGCTCATCAACGTGGCGGATGGCTTTCACCTCTGGTCGGAGACCTACGACCGGGACATGACCAACATTTTCGCCATTCAGAGCGATGTCTCTCAAAAAGTGGCTGCCGCGCTCAAAATCCAGCTTGGCGTCGAAGATATTCAATCCATCAATCGGCAACCAACCCAGAACCTGGAAGCGTACAACCTCTACTTGCAGGGGCGTTTCTATTACGCCCGGTGGACCACAGAAAGTTTTGTCACCAGTATTGATTACTTGAACCGGGCTGTTCAACTCGATCCGAAGTTCGCCATGGCGTACGCTCAACTTGCAGAAGTGCAGATGGTGAGCATCTATTCATCAGGCTCCCCATCGGAGGTCATTTCAAAGGCCAGACTGGCCGCTCAACGGGCGCTCGACCTGGATGACATGCTGGCTGATTCCCACTACGCGATGGGTGTGGTCCGGCTATACGAATGGAAATGGGAAGAGGCGGAGCATGAAATCAAACGGGCTTTGGCAATCAATCCAAACCATGCGATGAGCCATGATTGGTACGGGTGGTATTTTGTTGCCAACGGCCGGATTCAGGAAGCGCTACGTGAAATGCGGCGGGCGCAGGAATTGGAGCCGCTTCACGGTATCATCAATCCGGACCTGGCTATTCTTCTAATATATGCCCGGGAATACGACAAAGCGCTCGCCCAGTGCAAATACACTCTCAAGGTGGATCCGGGGAATTTTCAAGGCTTCATGAACCTCGGTACGGTGCACGCCTTGCAGGGCGACTACCGCAACGCTGCTTCCGCGTTTCAGCAAGCAAAAGTGCTGGACCCGGACTCAGGGTGGGTCGTGCAATCCATCGGTTGGCTGAACGTACTTTCAGGAAAACGCGGAGAAACGATCGAGCTTGTCCGGAGCCTGGAACTGGCCGCTGTGACGGATGTCCGAATGTCCGATACTGTGGCGTACCTTTACAGCGTACTCGGAGATGCAGACCAGTCATTCAAGTGGTTGAATAAGGCATTCGAAGCGAGGGTTCCATTCGTTCTAAGTCTCCAGTTGGATCCTGGATGGGATAATATCCGCAACGATCCGCGCTATGCGCAGTTTCTGAAGAAGCTTGGCCTTGCGAAATGAGACTTCGCCCCGAACGACGAGATTTCGAGAAAAGTTGCTGCTTCGGTCCATGCGAATTGGCCTGATCCTGCGTCGCAATGAAACCCGGCTGTCATGTCATCATCTCGTTTCTGTTGCTGGCTCCAGTCACGACGGCGCTGCCTGCGGACGGGGTGGATTATCTCAAAGACATCAAGCCGATCTTCCGGGATCGCTGCTATGCCTGCCACGGATCACTGAAGCAAAAGAGTGACCTGCGGCTGGACACGGTTGAGGCCATGCTCAAGGGTGGCAAGGAAGGGCCGGCGATCCAGCGCGGAGAGCCGGAACAAAGCCTGATCATCAAGCGAGTCGCGGCGATCAATTCTGAGGAGCGAATGCCGCCGGAGCACGAGGGGGAGCCACTCACCGCCGCACAAATAGAACTCCTACGCGACTGGATATCCGCTGGAGCGTCCGCGCCGACGGATGAAAAGGCGGAGGAAGACCCACGGGAACACTGGGCCTTTCGCGAGATCATTCGGCCAGCAGTGCCAGTCAGCGCCAAGTCTAACTGGGTGAGGAATCCGATTGATGCCTTCGTCGCGAGGCAGCACGCGCAGCGTGAATTGAAGCCGCAGCCCGAAGCCCCGCGCGAAGTGCTGTTGCGACGGCTTTACTTTGATCTCATCGGCCTGCCGCCCACAGCCACCGAGCTGGAGGCGGCGAGGCAGGATGCTTCGAATCGTTGGTATGAAGACACTGTGGAGCGTTTGCTCGATGATCCGCGCCATGGCGAACGTTGGGCACGTCACTGGATGGACATCTGGCGTTACAGCGACTGGTGGGGCCTGGGTGATCAACTGCGCAACAGCCAGAAGCACATCTGGCACTGGAGGGACTGGATCATCGAGTCGCTCAACACCGACACGCCCTACGACCAAATGCTAAGACTGATGCTCGCTGCGGATGAACTTAATCCCGGCGACCTCGACAAACTGCGCGCCACCGGCTTTCTCGCGCGAAACTGGTTTCTCTTTAACCGGAACCAATGGCTCGAAGAAACCGTCGAGCACGTCAGCAAGAGCTTGCTTGGTCTGACGATGAATTGCGCCAAATGTCATGATCACAAATATGATCCCATCCGGCAGGTGGACTTCTACCGGATGAGGGCTTTCTTTGAACCTTATCACGCCCGGCTCGACCTCCTGCCCGGCGAACCGGACCTGGAGAAGGATGGCCTTCCGCGGGTCTTCGATGGTCACATCGACACGCCCACCTATCGCTTCGTTCGTGGTCAGGAGAGTCAACCCGACAAATCCACCATCATCACCGCGGGAGTCCCCTCGCTGCTGGCGTTCAAAGAACTCAACATCCACCCCGTGTCGTTGCCGGTCGAAGCGTATCAACCGGAGCGCCGGGCGTGGGTGATCGAAACCCATCTGGCTGGCGCACGGAAGAAGTTGGAAGCCGCCAAAGCTCCGATTTCCAAATCGAGGGAAGCATTGGCCGCTGCACTCCGGCAGGAAGCCGACCTCCTGGTACCGGCTGATTCGGGAACGACATCGGCCTCGGTGCATACTACGGGAGCGCCTTCGTTGACTCGCGAAAAAGCCCGGCGAAACGTTGATGAGGCTCGGAGCGCTTTGAGTGTGGCTGAGTCGAGCCTCGATTCCGCCAAGGCAGACCTCGCCAGCCTGGAGCGCCGCGCCGATGCGATGCGGGCCGCGTGGTCCAGGGTTGATGGCGCCAAGGATGACGTGGCGCTCGCGGCAGCCGGGCGTGAGAAAGCGGTGTTGGCGGTGCAGGCCGAGCGTGCGGCGGCAGTGACCAAAGCTCGTTTGACGCTGGCCGAGACGGAGCGTCGCCTGCTGAATGCCGTTATTGATAAAAAGGAAGCTATCGAAAAGGAAATCAAGAATGCCCGAGAGGCTCTCGAGAATGCCATCAAGACTGCCGAAGCCCCCGTCAAGCCAGACGAGCAATTCACCCAACTGGCCGGAGCGAAGTGGACGCCCACCCGTTTCCTCAATTCCACGGCGGACGATCCTGTCGTCAAATTTCCCACCCAAAGCACCGGACGCCGGAAGGCCCTGGCCGAGTGGATCACCGACCGTCGCAATCCACTGACAGCCCGCGTCGCTGTCAATCACCTCTGGGCGCGCCATTTTGGTGCGCCGCTCGTCAGTACCGTCTTCGAATTTGGACGCAAAGGCACTCCGCCAACGAATCCAGAATTGGTGGACTGGCTTGCCGCGGAATTTATGGAGCAAGGTTGGAGCATGAAGCATCTGCACCGGCTCATTGTCACTTCCTCAGCCTACCGCATGTCGTCATCGCTGACTGGTGGCGAAACCAGCGCCGCGAAGGATCCGGACAACGTTCATCTCTGGCGGCGCGTGCCCATCCGTCTCGAAGCCGAAGCCGTGCGGGATGCGATTCTGTCGCTCGCGGGAAATCTGGATCTCACACGGGGCGGTCCACCGGTTGCACCCGGCGAGCAGGAAACTTCGAAACGCCGGAGCCTTTATTTCTTTCACTCAAACAATGACCGCAATCTGTTCCTCACAACCTTTGATGAAGCGGTGGTGAAGGAGTGCTATCGTCGGGATATAAGCATCGTGCCTCAACAGGCGCTGGCGTTGACAAATAGCAAGCTGGTGCTGGATGCCGCCGGCGAGATTGCCGCGCGCTTGTCTCACGCCAACGCGCCGGAGCAGGGGCAATCAGATGATGGAGCTTTCATCCGCCGGGCGTTCGCAGCGGTGCTCGGCATTGTCGCCAGCGAAGCTGAAGTGGCCGCCTCGACGACCGCACTGGAAAATTGGCGAAAGCAAGAGCCACCTGCCTCCAGCAAAACAGTTCCAGACCGGGCGCACCTTGTCTGGGCGCTTCTTAATCACAACGATTTCGTCACATTGCGATGAGCCAGCAGCCAAACGGAGAAAGTGAACGACTATGACTCGCTGTCAAAATCTCCACCGCCCGATCAGCCGCCGCACATTCCTGGCCGACATGGGCATGGGGTTCACGGGCCTTGCACTGGGGGCCATGATGCACCGTGATGCATTGGGAAACAGTGCTGGTTGGAAGTCTCCCAACGGCCTGCCTGTCCTTGTGCCGAAGGCCAGGAGCGTGATCTGGCTGTTCATGAACGGCGGCTTCAGCCACGTGGAGAGTTTCGATCCCAAGCCGATGCTCACGAAGTACGGGGGCAAGACGATTGCCGAGACTCCCTTCGCCGCCGCGCAGGATCCCAAGAAGCTCGCCATCGAGCGGTTGGTCGTCCCTGACGCTAATGGAAACCAGCGCAACACGCTTTACCCGCTTCAGATCGGTTTCAAGAAACATGGCCAGAGCGGCATAGAAGTGAGCGACTGGTTTCCACACACCGCGCGCAATGTGGATCGCCTGGCGGTCGTGCGTTCCCTATGGACGACAGACAGCAATCACGGCGCGCAAACGCAGTTCCATTCCGGGCGAAACATGCTCGATGGCGATTTCCCCACACTTGGCGCCTGGGTTCATTATGGTCTCGGCTCGCTGAACGACGATCTGCCGCAGTTCATTTCCATGGGCACGCGCGAATACTGGAACAAGAAAGACGGCCATTATCTTGGCCCGGCCCACGATGCGGTGCCGCTGCGAATTGATCCACGGAATCCACTCGACTTCGGCCAGCCCGAGCGCCCCTTCTCCGCGAATGCGCGGAGCGTCGGCAGAAACCTCACGCGCGAACTGAATGACCTGCGCGGCGTCGAATATCCCGACGATCCCGCACTGGCCGCGCGCGTGGCTTCGTACGAGCTGGCGTTCCGCATGCAGATGTCGGTGCCGGAGGTCATGGACTTTTCCAAGGAATCCGACCGGACCAAGGCGCTCTATGGCCTCGATCTGGCGCATTGCCGCGAGTTCGGCTCGCAGCTTCTAGCCGCGCGGCGTCTTGTTGAACGCGGCGTGCGCTTCATCCAAATCCAGCACGGTGGTGGAGGCGCTGGAGCCTGGGACGCGCACAGCGGGTTGAAGGAAAATCATTCAAAGCTCGCGCTCGCGGTCGATCAACCCGTGGGCGCATTGCTAGAGGATCTCCACCAGCGCGGACTGCTGGACGAAACACTCGTCGTGTTTGCGACGGAGTTCGGCCGCACCCCCGGCTCGCAAGGCTCCGACGGCCGCGACCATCACATCTTCGGATTCAGCGTGTGGATGGCCGGTGGCGGGCTGAAACGCGGCGTCGTGCATGGTGCGACAGACGAGATCGGCTTTCACGCCGTCGAGCACCGGCATTATGTCACCGACATCCACGCGACGATTCTCCAGCAACTCGGCCTCGATTCGCGCAAGTTGGAAGTTCCCGGACGCAAACGCCTGGAGATCGACCATGGCAAACCGATCCAGGAGATCATTGCGTAGGAATTTTCATCGACCGATCTATCCATCCCGTTCCAAGATGATTCCCACTATGAAACATCCCCTCCGCCACCTTATGAACCTTGTGCTTTCCGCCTCTCTTTGCGGTGCCTTGCCTGCTTTGGCCGCCGGGCCGAAACTGCCGGGTATTGACACTGCGATGCAGGGCATGATCGCCAAGAACGAGATCGCTGGCGCTGTCACCGTCGTCGTCAAGAAGAACAAAATCCTTCATATCGAAGGTGCCGGCTTCGCGGACGTGGCCGGGAAAAAGCCGATGACGCCAGATACGCTCTTCTGGATTGCCTCGATGACCAAGCCGATCACCGGCACTGCGATTCTGATGCTCCAGGACGAGGGCAAGCTGAACGTCTCTGATCCTGTGGCGAAGTATCTGCCCGAGTTTGCCCGCCTGAAGACGCCAACTGGGAAGCCCGCCAACCTCACTATTTCACAAATTCTCACGCACACTTCCGGGCTGGGCGAAGCGAGCGGCCCGGACGCGCAAAAGGCGAAGACGCTCGCTGATCTCGTTCCGCTCTGGCTTTCAGCTCCGATGCAATACGAGCCCGGTGAAAAATGGCGATACACTCAACGCGGCATCAACGCGGCATCGCGCATTGTCGAGGTGGTCAGCGGCATGACCTTTGACACGTTCCTCCAGAAACGGCTCTTTGGTCCGCTCGGGATGAAACACACGACTTTTTATCTGACGCCTGAATCGCGTTCCCAACTGGCCACGGCCTACGCGAAGAACAAAGAGACTGGTTTGCTTGCGCCAGTGCCGCCGCGGCCAGAGTTTGGCCCGCGAGACAAACCGCCCCAGGGCAACGGTGGACTCTACTCGACTGCGACCGATTACGCGCGTTACTGCCAGATGTTGCTCAACGGTGGCCGTTACAAAGGCCGGCGTTATCTAAGTGCTGCCGCCATGAAGTTCCTTGCGACACCACAAACGGGTGATTTGCCAACCGGATTTTTTCAGACTGACACCTTCGGCAACCGGGGCGCGAACTACGGATGGGGCCTCGGCACCTGCGTCCTTCGCACGCCACACGACGGTGTTGCCTCGACGCTCTCACCGGGATCTTACGGGCATGGCGGCGCGTGGGGTACCCAGGCATGGATTGATCCTGTGAAGAAGGTCGCTTACATCCTGATGGTGCAGCGATCCAATTTCCCGAACAGCGATGCCAGTGACGTTCGTCGAGATTTTCAGACGGCCGCTGCCGAAGCTCTCACCAGGTAACATGCGCGAAGGCCGTCCGGCACTCGTCATCTGATTCCATGCGAGATTCGCGGGCCGATCGTGTGCCCGCCATCCACAACCATCGTGTGTCCTGTTACCATGTCGGTGGCTATCAGCGAGAGAATCGCCGTGGCGATGTCCTCCGGCTGGCACACGCGGACGAGCAAAGCCTGCTCCGCCTTCGCCTTCCTCGCACTCTCGTAATCCGGTCCAAGTCCTTTGCGCAGCCATTCGCCTTCGATGAAACCGGGCGCCACGGCGTTCACACGAATTCGTGGCCCCAACGTGCGAGCCAGTGCGAGCGTCAGATTGATGACGCCTGCCTTTGATGCGCAGTAGGGAATGGAGCTGCCCGCGCCAGTAAGCCCGGCCACGCTGGCAACGTTGATGATCACGCCATCTCCCGATGCCTCCAGATGGGGTCTCGCGGCTCGGGCGCACTGGAACGGTCCGCGAAGATTTACCGCGAAGATGTTCTCCCAATCGTCAATGGTTACTGCTTCCAAATCGGTGAAAGGAATGAACCGCGTTGTCCCCGCATTGTTCACCAGAATGTCGAGACGCCCGAATTCTGTTACAGCGGCAGCCATCATCTCACGGCATGAGACGTCATCGGCAACGCTGCCTTGAAAGCAAATCGCTTTGACTCCAAGGGCGCGAACTTCTTTCGCAGTCTGGACTGCTTCAGCGGGAGAGTTGCTGTGGTTGATGAGAACAGAACATCCGGCGCGTGCGAGGGCAAGAGCGGTGGCCCGGCCTACTCCGCGGCTGGCACCTGTCACAACGGCGGCTTTGTCCTTGAGTTGCATAATTCGAATACCAAAGACCAGTCCACAAAGAGTTACAAGACGTGGAGTAGTCGAACGACTGAGGTCGGTGTCTCCCGAAGCTGTCGGTAACGAGAAGACCTCAAGACCGGGCGTGGCCGGGCGTGGTGCCGGAGCACGGAATTCCGCGCTCCACTATCGCCAAGTTGTGAATGCACGGGCGACGCAGGTAGAGTGAGGGAAAGTTATGCTGAATATGCGCTTGTGATGACTGGGGTTAGCCGTCACGCTTTGGTTTCAAACACCGTGTCCAAACCCTTTACAAGGCGAAAGCCATATTTGTGATCTGTCCTATTTGTAAACAAAAGGTGCCATTCGGTCTGCCAATGCACATGGTAGCTGCGCATGGATCCAAGAGTATTGAATACCAGCGTCGAGCTGCGCAGTTGGAGAATGAGGTTCCAGGGAAGGCCAGGAAAAACCCCCGTGACAGAAGAAGAGGCGGAAAAGCGTCCGGCAAGAAGCAGTTGAGATCACCTCGTCTTTCGAAGCTCTCCTGACATGGTGACCAGGCAGGCTGTTGAGGATCGCGCCGCTCTTGTTGGGCTGTAATCTGGTAACTGATTCAGCCATGAGCAAAGCCAAAGTTCGGCGGAACGCGAAACCGAAAGCACGGCGAGGTGTAAACCGGATTGCGTGGGGCGCTGGTGGGATGGCGCTAGCAGCGATGATCGGGCTCGTTCTCTTGCGCTCGTTTCCTGCCCGCCTGTCGCCTGCAATCGATGAAGGTTCAACAGCTCCCGGCTCGTCGCCTTTTGCCCCGACTCTTTCAAATGTTGCGCCCGCGCCCGCTCCCTCGCCGGAAGGAATGGTGTGGATTCCTGGTGGCGAGTTCTCGATGGGTTGTGATGCGGCGAATGAATCGCTCTGTGGTGTGCCGGGAGTGACCCGCGACGCGCTGCCGGTTCACCGGGTTTATGTGGACGGTTTTTGGATGGATGCGACCGAAGTGACCAACGAACAGTTTGAAAAGTTCGTGAAGGCCACCGGCTACGTGACCGTCGCAGAGCAGAAGCCGACCAGGGAGGAGTTTCCCACCGCGCCGCCCGAGAACCTTGTCGCAGGTTCGACGGTCTTCACCACCACGCCGCACGAAGTGAAGCTGGATGATTACTTTCAGTGGTGGAGTTACGTCCCCTGCGCGGATTGGCGTCATCCCACAGGGCCGGCGAGTAATCTGACTGGCCGGAAAAACCACCCGGTGGTGCATGTTGCATACGAAGATGCGGTGGCTTATGCGAAATGGGCGGGTAAGCGATTGCCGACCGAGGCGGAATGGGAATTTGGCGCGCGTGGCGGTACGACAGGGCGGTTATACGCGTGGGGGGAAGAGTTGAGGCCGGGCGGGAAATTTCAGGCGAACATTTACCAGGGCAGATTTCCAATCGAAGGAGGCGACACAGGAGAGGATGGTTTCAAAGGCATCGCGCCCGTCGCCCAATATCCCCCCAACGGCTATGGGCTCTACGATGTCGCCGGCAACGTGTGGGAATGGGTGAGCGATTGGTATCGTCCGGACTACTACGCGCAGTTGAGCTTGGCAGGTGGCGTGGCACGGAACCCGCAAGGCCCGGACTCGCCTTACGATCCCGCTGAACCGACCGAGAAAAAACGCGTGCATCGAGGTGGATCCTTCCTATGCACTGACAAGTATTGCACCCGCTACATGCTTGGCACCCGTGGCAAGGGTGAAGTCCGCACCGCCTGCAACCATGTAGGGTTTCGTTGTGTGAAGTCTGCCGAACCGAAAGAGGTGAGACCATGAGTCGTCTGGCCGGTGTAGGGTTGGGGGACTTTGAAGCGCGTACCGAAGCAGCCCGGTTCCTTCCTGCAATCTGGTGGTGGTGAAGTGGGAGTGATATGGAGACGTTGTGAGTCTGTTCAAAAGCTATCAGAAGGGCGGGGCAATGGCCCACAATCACCTCCGATTTGGTAAGACCCTGGATCACTGTGTGCGATCATGGGTTCCTCCGATAATTGAACAAAGTGCCGGCTTTGCTCGATTTCTGATTTGGACCTTCGTCATCGTGGCGATGTTTCTATCTTTGGCGTCGTCTGCCGAGGGTGCCGCCTGTGCTCCGACGGGCAGCCTTCCGGGTCAGACTTCGCCAGTATTCCTCGATCCGACGTACGTCACCACTGATGGGGAGTGCTATGGCTACTCGAACATCCCCGATTTTCATCCTTTGATTGCCCCCTTGTTCCCATGCAATGTGATTGTTGACCAGGATCCGCCGGCGATGAATCCCGGATTTCAACTGACGGTGAACGCTGCTGCTCCCTTCGCTGAATACATGGTTCAACTGCGTGTGCTGGATGCTTCGGATGGAGTGACAGTGATTGCCTCATACCAGGCAAGCGTGCGGTTGCGAGACAGGACGCCGCCGAGGATGAGGATCATCAAACAGGAACTTGTCAAATGTGCCGCCTCTGGTGAGACAACAGTTTCGTTCACTCAGTCCGAGATGCTGAACAACATCCTTCGCGTCATCTCGAGTGTTGACGATCCAGCCTGTTTCGGCACCGCAGGCTCGATCAAACTTTACCTGGGGAATCCACAATTTGGTGGAAATCAAATCACCGGAGATCAAGCCGTTGCCGTGGGCAACTCCGTGGTCGTTTTCTATGTTGTGACCGATTATGCGGGGAACATCACTACAGACTCCATCATCCTCGGGGCGATGGATTCCTCTTGCGGCGTGGCCAGCCTCTTTAATTTCACCGCTGAGTCCGCACACGCCTCTTGCGGAGCGAACGATGGCACGATCTCCATCAAGGACGTCACAGGCGGTGCTGCACCCTACACTTAGGGCGAGCGAAATAATAACTTGAGCAAATAGGCTGGCTTTTGAAACGGATCGAGAGATAAGCTCGAAGGATCCGGCTCAAGATCATCATCGCCCAGGTCAGGAGAAAGTATCGGCAATTGTCCGTGCGGATGGACG
>SXMN01000227.1 GCA_005777315.1 Verrucomicrobiales bacterium | reverse complement strand
GAGGATGTCCTGGATGGTGTTGTTGAGGACGTGCCCCATGTGAAGCATGTCCGTGACGTTCGGCGGCGGGATGACGATGGAATACGCCGGGCGCTTCTCGGTGACGCGCGCGGGGTCGGCAGTGAAGCAATCTTGCTTCACCCAGAAGTCATACCATTTGTCCTCGACGGACTGCGGTTCGTAGGCTTTGGGGATTTCGGTCATTTGTGATATTCGTTGGAGCTGGGTAACTATCTATACAAACCCATCAATCGAGGCGGTATTCCCAATACCCTTCCTGCCGGTTTCCGTGGGCAATGGCGACGACGAGAATGTGATCTGGCTCAGTGCGATAAACGATGCTGTGAGGAAATCCGGGCACGCGCCATTTGCGAGTTCGACGGCGATGCGGAGTGCCAAGATCCGGGTTGCGCTGGACCTCTAATTGGGTTGCAGCGACGGTAGCGAGGAACCGTTCACCCAGGCCCGTTTCCCGTTGGTCATACCAGAGTGCCGATTCAACCATTTCAAGGTTTGCGTCGGAGAGGTGTGCGACGGGCTTCAAGCAGGACCTTTCGGGCTCGGGCAAAGGATTCCGCCGAGGTCAGCACCTCGGCGCGGCCCGCCTCATATTCATCCAGACGGCGGTCAATTTCGTTGTCCCATGCCTTTCCGACCATGTGCTGATATTTCTGCGGGATGCTGGCGTAGAGCATGTCCGCCAATTCCACCCGTTCCTCCGGCTTGAGTCTGGCAACGAGAGCATCAGCTTTCTTTTTAAGTGCGACGGTCATGTAAAAAGAATGTCGGATTCTGGATGGTTTCGCAACACCACTTCACTTCTTCAACAGCGCATACTCCATCGAGTCCACCAGCGCCTGGAGGCTGGCGGTGATGATATTCTCGCTGACTCCCACGGTGCCCCATTCGCGCTTGCCATCGGTGGAGGCGATCAAGACGCGGGTCTTGGCTGCCGTGCCGGTGCCGGTGTCGATGATCCGGACCTTGTAGTCGGTAAGTTTCACCGCTTTGAGTTTCGGGAAAAAGCTGGCCAATGCCCGGCGAAGAGCGCCGTCCAGCGCGTTCACCGGACCGTCGCCTTCCGCGACAGTATGTGACACCTCGTCGCCAACGCGAACCTTCACGGTTGCTTCGCACGTCGAAGCCTTGCCGTTGCCGCGCATGGAGACGTGGTAGGAATCGACGGAGAAGAGCAGCTCGGGATTGTGGTCCAGGATTCCACGGATCAGGAGGGCAAGGGAAGCCTCGGCGGCTTCGTACTCGAACCCCTGTCCTTCCAGTTCCTTGATTCTCTCCGTGATTGTTTTGAGTTCAGGCGTGTCCGCGGTCAGCTTGAAGCCCAGTTCCTGTGCCTTCACGAGGATGTTGGTGCGGCCCGACATGTCGCTGATGAGCACGCGGCGGAAGTTGCCGACGGCATCAGGCTGGATGTGTTCGTAGCTGCGGGCGACCCGGCCTATGGCGTGAACATGCATCCCGCCTTTGTGCGCGAAGGCTGTCTGGCCGACCCATGGCCGGCGGGTGTCATGCCGGATGTTGGCAATCTCATCCACGAACTCGGAAAGTTCCCTCAGTTTTGGAAGCGACTTTGCCGGCACCCCAACTTTCTTGAGTTTGAAGTGTACGATCGGGATGACACTAGTGAGGCTGCAATTCCCCGTGCGCTCGCCGTAGCCATTGATCGTGCCTTGAATCTGGGTGGCTCCGGCTTCCAGCCCGGCGATGGCATTCGCCACACCAACACCGCAATCATCGTGTGTGTGGATGCCCACTCGTGTCGAAAGTTTCGCCCTGGCGGCAGCGGTGATCCGGGAAACTTCCGCGGGCAGACAACCGCCATTCGTATCGCAGAGACACACGCAATCCGCGCCAGCTTTCTCCGCAGCCTGCCAGGTGGCGAGCGCGTAATCTGGTTCCTCTTTGAAACCGTCGAAAGCGTGTTCGCCGTCATAGATGACGGTTTTGCCGTGGTCTTTGAGATAGCGGATGGTGTCCCCGATCATGGCAAGGTTCTCATCGGGTTTGGCGCGCAGCACCTCCGTGACGTGCAGGAGCCAGGACTTGCCAACAATGGTGACCACCGGAGTCCCGGCTTCGAGCACTTGTCGCATCAGGGGATCCTGTTCCACCGCCACACCTTTACGGCGAGTCATGCTGAAGGCCGCAATCCTGGCGTTCTTCCATTTGCGCCGCTTTGCCTGCTGGAAGAACTCCATGTCTTTCGGGTTCGATCCAGGCCAGCCGCCTTCAATGTAATGAATCCCAAACGCGTCGAGCCGCTCGGCAATCCGAAGCTTGTCGGTGGCTGAAAAGTTGATGCCTTCGGCCTGCGATCCGTCACGCAGGGTCGTATCGTATATCTCGACGTCAGGTTTCATAAATGCTCCGCTCCCGATGAGCGGGACCGGAGCTTTTACTCGACCCGACCGCGACTGCAAAGCGCAAACAAGGTGCCCCTGGGGTGCGATTAAAAGTGGGTGAGGAAGAAACCCGGTCCGGGGAACGCTGGCATCCTTGCCAGTGTTTTCTCTCTTGCGGCATCCGTCCGCACTCGCTGCCCGCGCCGGCAGGGATGCCGGCGTTCCCAGGTCGGACCGGGTTCATCCCTCACCCACTTTTAATCACACGCGTCCCGTAGGGACGACTGAACTTGAACTTGCCTCCAGCCGCGAGAGCTGTTCCGGTGCCTCAGCCGTCCCTTATAGGTCTCTTCGGGACTCAATTCAATCCCGCGACAACCCACCGTTGAAACGTTGGGCTATTGTTAAATCTCCCTATGGGACAACCCATCCCCGAAATCCTTTCCGCCGAGACCAGTGAGGAACCAAGCAGTGACAGCCACTCGGAGCAGGGCAAGGCAACGGAAACTCCTGACTGGCCAGGTGATTTCACGCTCCTGCGGAATGAATTCCGCGCTCCAAACGAACCGTCACGGGCTCAGAATCAGCGCGGATCAGCAGTAGCGAGTGCAGCCGCCTTGCCGCGGTTCCGACGACGCCATGCTGCGAAGCCCAGCATCCCGACAGCGAAGAAAGCCGCGTAAGTTTCAGGCTCGGGAACAGGAGCAGGAGAAGCATCAAACAGGAAATTTGGCCCAAACCCACCATCCAACACGCTGCTCGCGGGATCGCTTGCCACGGGGAATACCGCATCGCTTGATCGTGAATGAACCGCGGTGAAAACACTGCCCAGGCTGAATTGAGGGACAAACGCCACAAAATCGCCGCCAGAAACTCTGGTTGGATAGCTCGCGCCAAGAACATAAGTCGTGCCTGGCGAAAGCGTCAGACTTGTCGTAAGGCTTCCGTAGCTGAACTCTTCGACCACCGAGGTCGTCCGCGCTGGAATCGTCACAGAAGCGAGCGGAACGCCCGGGACCGCATCATCCCAGATCGACACCGTGTGAGAATCAATCAGACCGTCTCCCGAATTGTTATTCCAGATTCCCAGATCCGTAACCGTAACCGGCGAAGTTACCTTGAAGTCAAAACCCCATGTGGTCCCACTGCTGTTATCAAAAGCTAAGGATCCGCCGTCGAAGGCGAAATTCTCAAACAGCGCCGCACCCTCGACGTAACTGGGGTTCGCAAGCGTGATGCCAGCGATCACAGCGCAGCAGGTGGCTGCTTGATGGCTTGAGCGCTTCAGGCTTCCTGAAATGGATTTATGGTTCATAAACGTTTGGTCGGTTTTCTCTCCAATTGTTGAATGTGTGTAACGCTCAAATTCTTCCGCTGTGTTTGATACGACCGGCGGGACGCCACGCGCTCCCCATCAGACTGAATCGTTCCGGCTTAGAAACAATTCGCGCCTTGAACCTCGATTGGAGCGCCGGTTTCCAACCGGCTTCTGCTCCTTGTCCGAACGATGCGGGTTTCAGATCGGCGCTCCGGTTCGCGGGAAGTCTCTTTGATAGTGGGTGGAACGGGCTACCAACCCGTTCGTGACGGCAGCCTGCCAGCAAGAGCCGTTCAGAAGCAGGCATTGATGGTAGGCATTCTCCGTTGTCAACCACACGTGCACTGGTTACGGCCGGCGGGACACCGACCATTGCGGGCAGGACGCCCGCGCTACTGGTTAAGTTCAGAGTCATCAAGTTCATGTTAAGGGAAGACCACGATCACAAATGACTCTTCGTCCGCTTTCGATGGGCTTCCGTTGTCAACCACACGAACGCGCACCGGATAAATCCCAGGCGAGACGGTTGGCGTCCAACTGAATGTTGTCGATGTGTTGCGTGAAGCCGGCACGACTACCGGGTTGGGGGTAATTGTCATGCCTGCGCGGAACCCGCTGACAAATGAATATGTCAGTGATTGTCCGGTGTTCTGATCCGAAGTGTTGACTGAGAAACTCAGCGCCTGATTCCGCCTTGCTATTTTGATCCCTGGGTTGGACAGGTTGGGTGCATAGTTTACCACTCCCGGCACATCGTTCACGCGAATGATCTTGGTCGCCGTATCCACGGACAGGTTTGGAGAGCCGTTGTCTGTCGCGCGGAATTTGATTTGATAGATAACCCCGCCCTGACTCGAATTCGGCGTCCAGGTGAAGACACCGGTCGTCGGATGGACGCTGGCCCCGGCCGGCGGCACGCCCACGATGCTATATTGCACCGTCTGGCCGGCATCATTCGGATTCGCCGCGATGGGGAATGTCAGCAACGAACCTTCATTCACCACCGAGATGCCTGCCGGAGGCAGCGTGGTCCACGTTGGCGCATCATTCACCGCCGTGACATCGATCCGCATCCTGTTCGGGCTCTGATCCAGATCCACGCCGCCACCCGTTGTGCCGCCGTCGTCCTGCCCCTGGAAAGTGAAGGTGGTGTAAGGCGCGCCGGACGCATTAGCCACCGGCGTGAACTTCAACCGGTTGGCATTGATATCCGCCACGGTGACAAACGCGCCGACACCCACCGGCACGCCGTTGTTCTTGAGAGTCCCCAAGCCAGGGAGGGTTGTGATCTTCACCGCCAGGAACACATTGGCCGGAGTATCATTTGGATCACTGAACCCGAAATTGGCCGCAGTAAACGTCTTGTCTGTGTCTTCATTGGTGGTCACCGTGTTGTTCGCTCCGACAGGCTCGTTGTTCAGCGCCACCGCCGACGTGACCTCGAAGGTTGCCTGGCAGGTGGACTGGTTCAGTGCCACGTCTTTGAAGGTCAGGGTCACTGTGTGGACTCCGACACCTACAAGTGTCCCAGCTGTCGGGCTTTGGGTAACCTCAATCGTGGTGCAATCATCCGCATCAACCGGCTCTCCGGTGAAGACCGGCACCGGCACCAGATTGACGCCATCAAAAATCGCGTTCTGGCTGGCCGCGCACTGAGTGACAACTGGGGGTTCATTGTCGTTGACCGTCACCGTTTGGATGCAGGGCACGGCTGAATTGCCGTCTGAATCGGACGCAGTCCAGTTGATTAGCGTCACGCCCAATGGATACGGATCGCTCAAGAGCAGGCTGTCACTTCGTGTCCCCATCACAACACCGCTGAACCCGCAGTTATCCGTGGCGGTTGGCGGCGTGATCACCGTGGTTGCCGAACACAATCCCAGAGCATTGTTGATCGAGATCGGAGCAGGGCAGGTGATCACTGGCTTCTCGGTGTCCGTCACCGTCACGTCAAACGTGCAGGTCTTCTCGTTTCCATTCACGTCGGTCACGGTCACGGTCACCGTCGTCTTGCCCACGGGGAACAGTGAGCCCGATGCAGGGCTGGCCACCACCCCCGCCACTCCGCAGTTGTCCGCTCCGCTCGGCAGGCTGAAGTTGACCACCGCACCGCACACTCCCACATCCGTGTTCACCGCCATGTTCGCAGGACACGCCACCGTCGGCAGCTC
>SXMN01000226.1 GCA_005777315.1 Verrucomicrobiales bacterium | reverse complement strand
TCCATCCGCACGGACAATTGCCGATACTTTCTCCTGACCTGGGCGATGATGATCTTGAGCCGGATCCTTCGAGCTTATCTCTCGATCCGTTTCAAAAGCCAGCCTATTTGCTCAAGTTATTATTTCGCTCGCCCTTAGTGGTGTTTCATATCGCGCATCGAAGTTCGCGCGCACGCCTCCGGGCCGATGGCAATGGGAACAATTGGCGGCAAGATACGAACGAACACGCCGATCCAACGGCATCGAAGCGTCCGTGACAGGAACCAGATGCTGGAATGCCGCGATCTCAGCATCGCCGACTGGCGGATCGAACATCTCAAGGTGATTGAGCGTTCGCAGTTGATTATCTCTACGTCCGGTCGCGGAGTACCTGGCAACGCCATTGAGCTGCCCTGTCCTGACTCCAAGAACGTGACCTGCGGCAGGTGTGTGACAGGTGATGCAATCGCGCGGGCTCGGATAATACCACGTTTGAGCCCGGTTATGCGCGAAGTCGGAGAAGACGGCCACCCGATCTGCGGCGGAAGATGCAGGTGCTGACGCGGCAGCCATGCCGACGGAGAGACTTGAAGGCAGCTCGATTGTCTCCGTGTGCAGCCGGGTCCAGGCGACCCCATCTTCGCCCACGTAGGCCGTGAATGCGTGACCTGTTCGGCGAAATCGAAGCCACGACTGGCGGGGGGACGCAAGAGGAGTGATCTCCGAGGTGGCAATCGTTCGGGCGAACGCGCCTGTCTCAGACCGGATTGACCAACTGAAATGAGCGGCGGCATCGGGTGCTCCGTCTGCCACGATTCCAATCAGGACATAACGGCTGCCCGCTGCTGTGGACTCGCGCGCCATCAGACCCGCAATCGCGGGAGCGCCCGCCGAAGGAACCGAGTCAAGCCTCGCCTTCAAATCGAAATCCCCCTCGATCCA
Source organism: Verrucomicrobiales bacterium (assembly GCA_005777315.1). Lineage (GTDB taxonomy): Bacteria > Verrucomicrobiota > Verrucomicrobiia > Limisphaerales > F1-12-MAGs170 > F1-120-MAGs170. The sequence continues at coordinate 14,594 of SXMN01000226.1, read as the reverse complement.
CTGACTCGCAAATTGAAAATCGTCGGAAACTCCGCCGATCTGTGTGCCGTGAGTTGAGACCCTGTAAATTTCTTTGTTCGGATCGAACTGAACACCGCTGCCGTCAGGCACATTTCCGATGTTGACGATGGTTGCGAATGGCTCGACCGGCTTCCCAAGAGTGATGGAGAGGTCTTCACTCAAGGCACCGGAAAGAAGATCCGCGTCCGAGTGATCAGGACGCCATTTGTAGGTGATCCCATAAACCCCACCGTTTCCATCTCGCACGAGGAAACGGGTCTCAAGTTTTTTCTTCAGAGCTGGATTCTGCTCATTGACGGCCAGTTCGAAGTGCTTCACGAACACCGATCCCGCAGGGAATGTCCATTCGCCTTGGGGCCTGAAAGAAATGCGTTCGGTGGTGGCGTAAGGCGGACCGTCATTCGGCACGGCCATCCAACGAATTTTCTCGGAACCGTCGGACCAGAGCGGAGAGTTCACGGTGAAAGGAATGAGTGCGGTGCTCGCGCGCAGTGTCGCGAGATCATCGAAAGCGCCTGTTTCGCTCAAGCGGGACGGGGGCGGCGGGGGAGCTGCCGCCGTCAGTCGTGTGAGTTTGTGGATCTTCCCGGACGACCCCATCTGGCACATGTAAAGTTCGTTGTCATGGTCGATGCCGAACGAGGACAGGCCGGAATAGCTGGATGCCGGGGGCATGGTGGCAATCTGGGTCACCGTCACCGCACCGTTGGTTCCCGTGGCCATTGCCCAGATGCGTCCGCTGCCGTTATCACCAAAGATGTACTGCCCACCCAGTTCCGTGGCAAACTCCCTGCCCCGGTAAACATATCCTCCGATGACGCAATTGTTCCCGGCGCCGAGCGCATCATCGCGGGAATGCGAGTACTCGTACGCGGGCGGCATTTCCACTCCGATCACGGATTCCGGCTTTCGGAAGAAACCGTTCAACGTTCCTTCCTGATAAGCCCACTGATAATTGCCGCCCCGGATGATGCGGTTGATCTCCTCGCGCGAGCCCTGCCCGACGTCGCCCACCCACACATTCCCAGTGATAGAATCGATGGTCATGCGATGAGGACTTCTCAGACCGATGCACCAGAATTCCTCGAGCACACCGCCATTGGGATCCTGGAAAGGATTGTCGTTCGGAATGAAATAGTTTGCCGTCCGACTTGCGCCCTGTGGCAATTGCCGTGGCTGACGGCGAATGGGATGTCCCCTGGCCGGGTCTTGATTGACGTCGATTCGAAGGACGCCGGAAAACAGCCGGTGATCGATACGCTGTGCATTCCCGTATTCACCATTAACGCCTCCTTCATCACCGAGAGTCATGTAAAGGAAACCGTCGACCGGGTGAAAAAACATGGACCCGCCGTTGTGCCACACGCTTCGATCATACATGTCGATGAGGATCGACTCTGATTCTGGATCGGCTGCCATCGTGTCGTCCGGAACCGTGAATCTCGAGAGCCGGTTGTAGGCGGCAGTCTTTTCAGGTGGTCGATTCGGTCCCAGGGTTGGGGCCGGGCTGTACTGATAGGACACATAGATGTAGCCCCGGTTGGTTGAGGTGGGGACGTTGAACTCAGGGTGGAACGCCATTCCCATCAGCCCGGAATCATCCCAGCCCTGGGTTCGAGCCGAAATATCCAGCAGCGTTTCCGTCTGGGTGACTTCGGGTTTGTTCTCGAAGACCATCAGCTTTCCCTCGCGAAGATTCACGCAAAGGCGGTTGCTGCGCGGCACAGGCAGCAGCCCGACGGGATTTTGAAACGTGAGATTTGGAAAGGCAGGCGTGACAGCCCACTTCCCTGCTTCCGGTTGCGACGAGGGCAACCGCCCATTCAGGAATGGAGCCACCGGCTGTCGCGAGTCCAATCCATGCGGCTGGGCTTTCGCCTCAAGGATGCACAGCGCAGCCGCTATGACTGCGACGAGTCTGGTGAATGATGATTTGCTTGGAGCCAGTCTCAACGAGTGCATGAGAATCCGCGCGGCACAGTTCGCAGCCCACAGTGTTTGGTTTCCAGCGTGGTGGGAGCACGTCCGCGACTTCGTCTCTTGCTCAAACCGCTGCAGCCGATCCAGGTCTGCCACGAAATCCTTCGGCAAGCTCGCAAGCACACGATGGATCGGAAGCACTTTCAGCGGGATTCCTTCCAAGCCTCCCCGCTGGGAGGCCTTCCATTCCGCCTCAAAGAATCGCAGGCCATCCGGCTGAAAGACCGCATTCACCTTCGTGCCATTGCCCAACTCGTGCGGAAATGTGCTCAACGTGGTCAGTGCGGCTTGTTGTCTTTGAACCCACGTCGCAACGATGACGCGGAGCCCTTTGACAGGCAAGGTGCTTTGTGTTTGAGGGGGCGCTCCGACGAAAATGACCACCGCTCATCAACCTCGGAAGGTGAATGAGCTTCTCAATCACAATCAAGGTTGCTGATTGTGCGGCTCGCCAGGAAACTCGTGAACCATCATCGCCTGACTCACAGGGCAGTGCATGTCGGTGAACTTGGCTGTCGGCCAGGAGCGCGGTTGTGTGCGCAGCACCAGCCGCAGCAGGTTTGGAGTGAGAATGAGCCAGCAATACTGCTGCGACTGGCTTTCAGCACAATCGCGCTCCACCGACAACTTGTGGATGCACCGCTTCCCTGGCCCACCCCCGCGTCAAACTGGACGAGACGACGCAAGCGGAGTAGAACGTCGCTCATGCCAGGCTTGAATTTGAACTCCGCACTCATCGCGACCATCAACTGCTCCGCAACTCTTCGCCGGTCAGGCCAGATCAGTGTCAACCGTGAGAGCACTGCCGGTCCAAGGTGTCACACCCGCACTGACCCGCCTGCCGGGTGGGACGGCGGAAAGGAGAGTTCCAAACAAGCCCCATGCATCACCGCTTATTCTAAAACTCTTTGGCTGGTTCTGATTTTTGCCAATGCCCTTTGGCTCACCGCTCAAGTTCCCGACAACCTCGTTGTGGAAGGTGTTCCGCCGGTCACGGACGCGCTGCGTCGTGACGCGGGGAGATACCAGGAGTTCCGCACGGCAAGTTTCCAGAGCTGGCACCCGCTGCGACGAGAGATGCTCATCGCCACACGCTTCGCGGATTCCATGCAACTTCATCAAGTGAGGTTGCCGGGGGGAGCCCGAAGCCAGCTCACTTTCCTGCCTGAACCTGTGACTGGAGGTTCGTTCCGTCCGCAGACCGGCGATTGCATCGTCTTCGCGCAAGACACGGGCGGCGGCGAGTTTTACCAACTCTACCGGCTTGATCCTGCCGATGGTCGCATCACCCTCCTCACGGATGGCAAGTCGCGCAACCTCGGCGGCCCCTGGTCGAACGATGGACGCTGGATTTCCTACACCTCGACGCGTCGTACCGGTCGTGACACGGACATTTATGTGATGGACCCGGTTGACCCGAAGACCGACCGGCGAGTGCTGCAACTCATCGGTGGCGGTTGGAGGGTGATGGATTGGTCACCGGATGACGCGAAGCTGCTGGTCGGTGAATACGTCTCGATCAATGAAAGCTACCTTCACCTCGCCGACGTGAAGACTGGAGCAATGGAATTGCTCACGCCAAAGGGTGGCGAGAAGATTTCATGGTCGGGAGCCAGATTCGCGAAGGACGGCAAAAGCTTGTTTGTCACGACGGACAAGGACTTCGAATTTCAACGCCTTTGCCGGTTCGAACTCGCCACCAAAAAGCTCAAACCGCTGACCATGGATTTGAAGTGGGACGTGGAAAACTTTGCGCTTTCGGACGACGGCACCAGGCTGGCTTACGTGAGCAACGAAGCTGGCGTGAGCGTGCTGCACTTGATGAACACGCGCACAGATCGAGAGTTGCGCACACCGAAGCTTCCTGCGGGCGTCATCAGCGGCCTGAAGTGGCACGAGAACAACCGCGATCTCGCCTTCACGCTGAGTTCGGCGCGGTCGCCCGGCGATTGCTGGTCGTTTGACGTGGAGAGCCGCAAGCTCGAACGCTGGACTGCGAGCGAGACCGGCGGGTTGAGCACAGAAACGTTCGTCGAGCCGGAGTTGGTTCGCTTTCGCAGCTTCGATGGCGTGGAAATTTCCGCGTTCGTCTATCAGACGGACGCGAAAAAGTTTCCCAGCCCCCGGCCCGTGCTTATTAGCATACACGGCGGCCCGGAGGGACAGTCGCGCCCGATTTTCCAAGCAAGGAACAATTACCTGATGACTGAACTCGGCGTTACATTGATCTATCCGAACGTACGCGGCTCGGACGGCTTCGGGAAAACGTTCCTCACGCTCGACAATGGCTTCAAACGTGAGGATTCGGTGAAGGACATCGGTGCGTTGATCGACTGGGTGCGGCAGGACGCGCGCTTCGACGCGAGCCGCGTTGGGGTCATTGGCGGCAGCTACGGCGGCTACATGGTGCTGGCTTCGATGACGCACTTCAATGACCGCTTGCGCTGCGGCATCGATATCGTTGGCATTTCAAGCTTCCTTACCTTCCTCAAGAACACGCAGGATTATCGCCGCGATTTGCGCCGCGTGGAATATGGCGACGAACGCGATCCCACGATGGCGGAATTCCTGGGCCGCATCGCGCCCATGGCGAACGTGAAGAAAATCACCAAACCGATGTTCGTCGTGCAGGGCCAGAACGATCCACGCGTGCCTGTGACCGAGAGCGAGCAAATGGTCAAGGCCCTCCGCGAAAATGGCAGCCGAACCTGGTATCTCATGGCCAAGGACGAAGGCCACGGCTTTCAGAAAAAGAAGAACGTGGATTTCCAGTTCATGGCCACGATGCAGTTTCTGAGGGAACACCTGCTGAAATGACAGCGTGCGCCGGATTACTCTTCTGAAGTCGCGCGATGTGCTGATGCGATGTTCGTGAACGGCATCCCCATCGAGGAATCATGTGGAACCCGCCGTGTCGCTCTGGTTTGTAGCGCCCGGTGTGTTTATGTTAACCGCAAACTCCACGCTGGTCACCACGACCACTCATAAACGTGGCAGACCTATCCGTGGGGATGACCACGGGCACAATGCCAACGGGTGTATTGATGTCACCGGCCATCTGGATGGTTGCGTCGTAAAACGCCGAAGCCGTGCCCGGGCGCGATCTGCACTCGGATCAGTACACCGCCGGTGAAATTGCGGGCCTGCACTCTCATATTCCGGTTAGGAGAACTTCCTGGCAGGAGTACGACGTTTCGCCTGACTGCGCGACATTCATGCTTTCTGCTTCGAACTCAAACGATGGCGCCAATATCCTGGCTCTCGTTTGCCGTGCATGATGGCGATGATGAGAATGAATTCGGGCTACATCGTGTAAAGCACGCTATAGGGAAATACTCGGACCAGACAACGCCGGACATCCGCCTCCAGAAGCCGCCAGCGTTCCGGGGTTTCGAGAATCCTCCGAATGGAAGCGCGTACTTCAGACGAGAGTCGCGCACCTAATCCCCGACCGCGACCTTTGTAGAAGCGCACCGCTTCCTCGAATTCAAGGGATGCGTCCGGATGGAAGACATGCCTCACTTCTTGATGAGGCTGTCGATGCGGCGATAAACTTCTTCGGCGGGAATCGGCTTCACCCGACCAGATCGCACGTCATCCCGGCGGCGGATCGCTTCTTCGGCCCACTTCTGTTCCATGCCGGTCTCGTCCAGGCTGGCGACCAGCCGTTCGGCCAGTTAGGCGCGCTCTTTGAGTGGGAGAAGCACAACTGTCTCCGCGAGGTTCTTGATCGTTGCGGTCATAACCGGTATTCAAATCGAGATCACTGGATCTCATGCGCGAACTTTAGTCCGCAATACTTGCTCAAAGCAAGCCACGCCTTCCGTTAGGCGAGTCGCCGAACGGGACACGCGAGGCGCGTTTGCTGCCTGCGCTGCTCACCGTGACCACACAGGAATGTGGCAGACCGTATCCGTGGGAGTGACCACGGGCACGATTGCATCAGATGGGTTGGTGCCACCGCACCACATCACTCGTCGCGTAGTAAATTGCCGAAGAACCTCACTTCTTTTCAATGGAATCTGCCTGAATCATCAGGCTCTTGTGCAGTATTCCAACGAGTCGTGAACCCACGACAACAATCCGGGCCTGTCCACGCACTTCCACTTGGTCACCTGCATTGAGTGCGAGGACACTCTCGGCCATTTGCTTCGGAATAACGACGGTCGTGTAGGCTGGCATATCCGTGGCCAGCGGCGACCCCACGCTGAAAGCCAGCCACTTGTCGGGGTTGTAGCCCCGCGGCACCTGTCCGGCCGAGGCTAAAACGAATCGGCATCGCAGCTTTATGAACTTGTCCTTCAAGTCATCGACAAATACGCCGGCGACGAGCTTCCTGTACTCGATGTCGATGTATTCGACCTGACGAGGCGCGACGACAGCGCTCGGCTCATTAGTTCCCGTCGATTGACAGCCGGCGAATGTGACGGCGAGCAGTCCGGCGAGTGTGCATTTCAGTATTGTTGCAGTCATGTTGTTGGTCCTTTGTTGGTTTGGTTTGATTCGTTTTCTATCAATCTTTCCGGGTCCAGGCGTTGATCGTGACGACGGTGTTGACGGGAACCACGACGGGCACTTCGACGACGGCAGGGTTGTTGGCTTTGTTGTCAATCTGAGCGGGATACACTATTGGATCACCAAACTCAGGCGTGAGAACTACGTTGATCTTGACCAGTGCGCTGAAATCACGCGCTTGCACTTTCACGGTCTGAGTAGTCGGAGAGGCGAGGGGCAAAAGAAACTGCACTGCAGAACTGGTGCCTTCAGCGATGGCATTTCCCGCCGCTTCAACGATGTCCAGCCGAGGAATCTTGTTTGGGAACACGAACATGGCTGAACCTACTGTCGAAACACTGTAGGGGGAAAACGTCAGCTTCACATCGTCGCGATCCAAAGAATCAACCCGGATTCGACCGGAACCTGCGTAACGAAGGTTGGTAAAACTTGGAACAAATGGATCTGCTTTTAACGAGCCCCTTCCCGTGATGTTCGGTGCAACCAAGCGGATTGCACCACCACTCCCGTGATTGTTGAAGTAGCCCGAGAAACCAAATTTGGTACCGTATCCACCATTCGCGTAAACGGACCCGGTATCCCCAAAAACGATACGTGTTCTAGATGCGATCAGTATAGCTCCCCCACCCCCGCCTCCTCCACCCCCGACCGGACCTTGGCTAATCGGTATCACAATGCCACCACCACCAGAACCACCAACAAGCGGTACCAATAACGGGCTTCCGTAAGTTTCGCCGTGATTCTTGATCGAATCATTTTGTGATTTTGAAGCATAAGAGCCACTTCCTGCATTTGTGACACCACCCGTGTTATCGCCCCTTTTTCCTGCGCCCGGTCCATAGCCAGATCCGGCACCGACGTCCGACGCGTTCCCAGCCCTACCACCATCGAACCCACCTGGACCACCCAGGCCACCTTTTGGATCACCGTAGATTGCGTTGCCACCAGAGACATCAATGGTGCCGTTGATTGTCACGTCTCCTTGGGCAAGGAGATACACCGGCGTGCTCAACGCATTTCGTTTGAACGTGAGGATGGCTCCCTGGGCGACGCTAATTGTGGTGCAGTGGAACTTGCCATCGGCGGGCAGGTCCAAAGTCGTATTGGCAGTGATGTTCATCGCTCCGTAGCTGCCATTGCTCCCAGAGTCAAAATCCGCAGACTTTGCTAACGGCGCACTCGCACTGATTAGCAGGAATAGGAGAAGAGTTGTTTGGGTGATCTTCATTTGGTGTCCTTTCGCATGAGGAGTTGAGTTTGATTGGTTTTGTTCGGGTCCAGATTGAGAGACAAAACGTTTGGAGAAGTGATCACGACGACTGGCGGCCGGGCCAGGGTCAAACCGAAGTTCATTCCATTCAGAAACTCGACGGCCTGTAAGACCACCGACACTGGAGGTTGCGCGATGAAGGTGCTATCGCGGGATTCCTCAGCCACGAGAATCATCGAAGCGGGCGGTTGCGCGATGACGGTTCCACCCCCGCTTCCTGAAGACTGGAGAATGATTGAAACGAGTGGTTGCGCAATAGTCAGTCCGTCCACCGGAGCGTTCGGCTCAGAGGCAGGCGGAACGACAATCGACACCGGCGGCTGGGCGATCACGGTTTCGTCCTTCGCGTCGGCGGAAAGCAGGATTAAGGAGACTGGCGGCTGGGCCACCGTGAGTCCGTCCGTGAGCACGTCATGGTCCGCGATTGAAGGCAAGATCACTTGAACCGGCGGATTGGCGATCGTCCCATCGGCAGCGCTTTCACTTCCGACACCGAGGGCAACAATGCTCGCTGACGGGCTGGCGATGACCTCCATGAATGGCGTTGCGTCCGGATTCAGCGGATCACTTCCCGCCGTCACTTCCTGTTCATCGTTCCAACCGTCACCATCCGAATCCGCGGCGAAGGGATTCGTGCCCAAGCGAGTTTCTTTCCCGTCCGAAAGACTGTCACCGTCTGTGTCTTCGTCGCCGTCTTTGATTCCATTCCCATTGGTGTCCAGGTTGCGTGGGTCCGTGCCCATGATGATTTCGCCCGCATTGCTCAAACCGTCGTTGTCAAAATCCCTGTCGCCGTCGCGCACACCATCGCCCCGGCTATCCGCCTTGAGCGGGTTCAAGCCGAGAAAGATTTCGAGCTCGTCGGGAAGGCCATCACCATCCGTGTCCACCGTGCTGAAGATGCGGAACTGGGAGCGGAACTCCTGGGCAAGCGTGTTGCCGGAGAGGTCGGCCAGTGGCGGGCTGACGACGAGTTGATAAAGTGAGGGCGGCAGCTTTGAGCCAAACGTCAACAGCGCCAGTACCGGATCATTCCGGTAAGAAAGCGCCCCGCCCCCCACCGCGACATCGTCGGCATTTCCCAAGACGCCATCCGGTCCGGCAGAAATCAAGCGGACGGAATTGCTGTTGAGCGTCGCCTCATCAATCGGCTCACTGAAGAACACGGTGATGGTTTCCAGTGGCGCGAGAACGTTGTTGGCTTCCGGCACCACGCGCGTCACCCGAGGCGGAGTCGCATCAAGGACAAGGTTCACTTTGATCTCATCAGTCCAGGTGAGGTTGCCGCCGGTGTCGGTGGCTTTGGCGCGGACGGTGAAATTGGTTTTGGTGGCGGTGATCACCGGTGTCACGAACCGATGCTCAAAAGGGAAGTTGCCGTCCGTCGCCACTTTCACGCCGTCGAAATAGAACTCCACGTTCCGGACCTGCACATCGTCGGTGACGACGGCGGTGAGGCGAACAAGCTTCCCTTCTTCGGCGACACCACTGGTCGCGGTGGTGAGCGGAAAACTTGTGTCGAGCCGGATGGTCGGCGGCTGGCCTTTGCTGTCATAAGCGAGGTAATTGATCACCTGCAAGCCCGCCGCGCCGTCGGCGATGTAGGCGAGGCCATTGTAAATCGAAGCGGCGTATGCGACGCCCGGCGTCGAGAAAGTGGTGAGAAACGCGGGTGGCTGGTTGGGATTGCGGACATCGTAAAGCGAAAGGTCATTCGGTCCGGACGTGCCGAGGTTGGGGTCCACAGCGGCCAGCCCAAGCCCGGAACCGTTCGCGACGAATTGTTTCCAGCCGAACTGAGTCGTGTTGTCGGCTTTCAGCAATGCCGGCTGCGCGGGGTTCTCCAGGCTGAACGTGTTCACGCCTTTGTTCTGCACGGCGTAGGCAACGCCGCTCCCCACGAACAACCGGCGGTTTCCGTAGATGAACGTCGGCGAATTGACCGAACTCACACGACGCAACTCACCGTCCTGAATCGAGAATGTGTGGAGTGCGTCGTCGGTCAGCGCGTAGAGATAATCGCCACCGAGTGCCAAATCCTGGACCGAGCCTAGCACGCTCGCGCGTTCTAATACCGTGCCACTGAACAAATCGACTGCGATGACTTCACCGGAGGCAAGGCCGGCGTAAGCGATGCCGCCCGCAGCGGCCACGGCTTGAACGGAGCCGCCCAGATTGAGTTGATGAACGATGCGGGCAGTCGCCGGATTCGAGATGTCGATGACGGCGAGGCCAGCAGAACCATCAGCAACGGCGATGAGGTTGCCAGAGCAGGAGACGCGCTGGGCGTCACCCGGCGTGTCCACTTGAATAATGCGGACGGGATTCATCCCATTGAAGACGTTGAACACCGTCACGCCGGCCGTGCCTTCGGCGACGATGGCCATGTCGTTGAGCGCGCAAACATCGACCGCTGTCCCCGGCGTGCTCGCCGAAGCAATAATGCCAGTGCGGACGGCGAGACCGTCGAGCGGGTCGGTGCCTTGAGCGACTTCGGCTCCGTCTTTGATGCCATCGCCGTCGGTGTCGGGGTTGTGAGAGCCTGTGCCGATGACAAGTTCAGCCTCATCGGTGAGTCCGTCGGCATCTGTGTCAGTACCCGTAGGTGTTCGAAGGAATGTCGGCGGAATGCGGACCTCTGAACCCGGGCCGTCAGTCCCAAAGTCCACAGTGCCGACTTCAAGCGTTCTCGGGTTTACCACTGTTTGGCGGTAGAGACCATTTGGTGCCAAAACGAAGGTATCTTGAGACAGTCCGCCTGCGGATGTTTTGCCCCGCCGAACAACATCGGTAGAATACATGTCGAGGATAACGTAGTAGTGCGGTCCTTGATCTAAAGCTGGTCCGGCAATCTTTGTCGGCGTTGACGGGAGGATTGAATAGTCAAGGTCATCCTCGCTGGCTTCCCGCTGTGCTTCCTTGTAAAAATAAAGCCCGAAATCTCGAACCCCTATGTAATAACTAAACGCAGCTTCACCGCACGCGGTCCTCTCAGCCGATGCCAGGTTTGCCTTGTCACACGCGCTGTTCAGGCCCGCAAGAAGACGCAGATCAGCCCACGCCTTGTGCCCGAAGAGGTTTTCCGCATAAGTGCCGTAATCGATGTCATGCTGATTGCAAGCCTCTGTAAAGCTAACCTTGCCTCCCAGACCCAGCGGCAAATCAGGAACGCGTGTGCAGCCGTTGATTGGTGGTTGGTAGTTGGCTTTTGGCCTCCGATTGGGGGATGTCAAAACATCACCGCCTGATAACGCGCCTAAACTTCGACCGAGCCAGGTTATCTTGGCAACTGCGGAATCGCCGAGCTCGTAAAGAAAGACTAAACCATAAAATGTGAACATTGCCTTGATAGCGGCTGGGTAAATGAGCTTGGAAAAAAGCTCGAACTGTAAAAATTCCCCTCCAGCCACCAAAACAGCTGGCAGCACCCCATGCCAACCAGGTTGTCTTAATCCGACCCCTGAGTCGGTTTCCACAAAGTTCCCGTCGGCAGTGACCGTCATCGGCCCTTGAATTTCCCAGTCGCCGGTGTCGTGGTTGAAGCTCCAGAGCGCGCTTTTCTCGCCGGGCGCGAGTTTTTTTCCCGTGACGGGATCGGGCAAGTTCGGAAAACGAACGGGCACCGGGCGGTCGAAGTTTTGCCCACCGTCGGTTTGAACCGTGATGACGAGCGGGAAGTTCAGGCCCGGCGGCAGCGGACTGGGAATGCGGTCCGGCGGCACGGGCGCGATGCCCACGCTGCCACCGCGCGTGCCGTTGTCACTGAAGAGCGCGTTGGCCGGTACGGTGATGGTGACGCCAGCCAGCTCGGGGTTGCTGGCAATCACGGACGGCGGGAAGGTGATGGCGGTGTCGGTGTTCACGCTCACCGTCTGCAACGTGCCCGGCGTGATGAGGGGCAGAAAGATTTGGCCAGTGCGGATTCTTGAGTCGCCGTCGCCCGCGAGGTTGTCGCTCTTGCCGGCCACCGCCTCCCATGCCTTGCCCACGACGGGGCAATAAGTGCGCTGGTCCCAGCGGAGTCCGGCATTGGCGAGACCATTCGTGGCGGTGCGCCCGTCGATATGCACGAAGAACCGGCCCGAAGGCGCGGGATCGAGTCTGAAATTGCCCAGAGCGTCGGTCACGGTGCGAAGTTCCTGCTCCTTCCCGTCCACCGTGATGGTCACGCCTTCCAACGGGCGGTTGACGGCGTTGGTGCCAGTGTCCGAGCCGGGAACGAGCTCCGACGCGAAGACGCGTCCAATCACAGCGGTGCCGTTGAGGGGCGTGGTGCTATAAGTGTCGAAGGTGATTGATGCGACGCCGCCGGGCTGGCCGTCGCCATCGGCGTCGAGCGGGCGACCCAGGGTATCGACAAGGCCGGTGCCATCGAACACGGCATAGACACGGGTGCCGCCAGGGATCGGCTCCAGATAAAACAGCGTGGCGGTGCGGCGGTCGGTGGAGAGTTCGATCCGCGCGAGCAAGCGCCGTCCGCCGTAGCTGGCGTAGAAGTTATTCGCGGTGACGACGGCGTTCGCAGCCAGCGCCGCGCTGAAGCGGACGATGCTCTCGCGGTTCACCGAGACTCCGCTGTCGCCGTTGGCGGGAGACGTTTCGGTGATGGTGGTCAGCGGAGTTGGAGCGGAGCCGGTTTGCTGGATGCGGTAGAAGCTCTCGTTCGCCGTGGCCGTTTGAACGAATTGAGCGGAACCCGCCGTGCCACTCAGGTTCGTGGCAACCGGTGTGTTGATGTTTGTGACCGAGCTTCCGTGAAACAGGGTGTAAGCAGCGCCGGTCTGGGCGTCGTAAGTGATCGTGACGCGGTCGCCATCTTGAACGCTGATTTGTTTGATGCCGAATTCCGCCGCGATCACCCACGCCAGGCTCGCCAACAGCACTACTCCGACGGTGGCAGCCAGCTTCTTCGCGGAGCGGCGATGTGTTGAGTGCCTGGACATGGCCTGAGTTCAACCGGATCAGCTCCGCGAACCCGGAGGACGGACGTCCGACAGCGATTTTGGCGGCGAATAGTTCATAGCTCTGTGTGTTAATCGCGCGCCGAGGTCGAATTCTTGCACCGATTTCAAAAAACTTTCGACTCATCCTGGAGAAACCAATTGGAACCACGGAACAAACGAAAGCCACGAAAGAGGAACTACTTGGAACCAACAGTCCACTCGCCCGGTGGATGAGTAGTGAGGCTTTCCCAATTGGTTCTGCTTACGTGTGTTTCGAGTTTTTTGTGGTTTGAATCGGTATTTTCAGATTCATCGCTGATTTCCGGATACGCAGACCCGTCGATGGGTGCCTCTTCAGGATTTGATGATCCACCGAGGAAACTCTGTGGCCGATGGTGTAACGGCCATGTAGAAGGACGGCTCCTCAGCCCGATTTGAGTCAACAAACGTCGTCAGTCGTTCAGGTCGGCCCACTCATGCAACGGAACCCGCCCTGACGATGGCGTTTGCCCGAAAGTTGGGCCACGAAGCCAGCCGGGTGCGATTAAAAGCAGGTGAAGCCACGCCTGGGAGCGCTGGCATCCTTGTCGGCGATTTCTCTCTCCGGGGACCCGTCCGCACTCGCTGCCCGCGCCGGCAGGGATGCCGGCGCTCCCAGGTCGGACCCCCTCACCCAGTTTTAATCACACCCAAGCCAGCCTGGGCTTGATGCGCGATGTCGCCAGATCTCGGAAGGGCGATTCAATGACGCGCCCGCCCGAGGCCGAACTGATCACCAGCACGCACCGGCCGTCCGTTGCGAAAATCGATCTCGACCATCTTCTCGCTTTGAACGGCGGTGCCGTTTTCATCCGTCAGGCCGGTGAGTATCTTCCTGCTCTTCGTATCAATTACGTCGCCCGTTGAAGGATAGGCGTATCGCCCGTCAATGCTGAAAGTGATCCAGCCAGGCTGATCGCGAACCTGGATAGTCGCAACTTGTGGCGGCGGCATCAGCGTGGCATCAAAGATGTGAAGACGGCTGTTTGGCGCGTCGGTGAGCCAAATCTCCCGCTCGTCCGGCGTCAGGCCAACGCCATGACTCGGACAACCATGCCGCTTCACGGGTCCCTTGGCGAAGCCCTGGACCTCGACGCGATGGAGTTGTTTTCCAGTGCGGAGGTCGCCGATCTCGAAACCGAGCAAATCGTTCACATTGACAAAGCAAAGAGTGCCAGCGCTGTTCACAGTGAAGGGCCGGATGACATTTCCGAACGGGCCAATCTCGCGGGCAATCGTGTGCGTTCGAGTGTCAGTGACTCGAAGCAATGGCGATTTCAGCCCGGCAAGGTAGGCATGTTTTCCATCGAGCGAGTAAACTGTGTTGTGCGCGCCGGAATCAGGCACAAGCTTCTCGATGACATCCCCTGAGAGCGCATCTATCACGTGCCAGTGTGCTTTTTCAAGAGAAGGAAGATACATGACGCGTCCGTCCGGCGCGAGAGCCATCCGGTCGCAACCGCCCTCGTACGATTTTTCCCAGAGGAGTTTTTCGGTCAACAAATCAAAGCTCATCAGGGTCTTGATCGTCGTGACGTAGAGCCGCCGCGTTGAGGCGTTCGCAGCGACACCTTTGACGTTCATCGGCTTCCCCTGCTCATCCAGGCCTGCCGAAGGAATCCGTTTCACGAAACGATGTCCGTGATCCATGTCGAAAACGAGTATCCCGTGGCCACCGTATTCCAGGTAAGGGCGGGCGAAATAATAACTTGAGCAAATGTTAGTTAACGGGGTTCGATGACATAGTTCCATTCCCCGTGGAACTTCGCTGGCGTGATATGGACGCGAGCCAGTTCATCGTCCGAGACGCTCACTCCAGTTTCATA
>SXMN01000225.1 GCA_005777315.1 Verrucomicrobiales bacterium | reverse complement strand
GGGCAATCCTGCCAACATTTGATCCGCATGCGCGATGGACATGCGCCAATCCAATCAGAGTCCACAGCGGCGCGCCACCAAATTCATTCCATCTCCTTGCCCTCAAACTTCATTCCACCCTCCTTGTCGAGGGCCATGCCCACAAACTGGAGCATAGTTTTTCTGGCTATCCAAACGCACGGGATCAAGGCATGCTGTCGGTCGTTCCCTTAAAGAAAGGCCCTTTATGCCGCTCAACAGAATCATCTGCCTCATCCTTGTTCTCGCCGCCCAGTTCACATTCCAGCGCACCACGCTCGCAGCCCAGGCCCCATCCCTGCCGCTCGTCCTTGACGTCGAACTCCAACCGCTCGGCGCACAGGTTCATCGCGTGATTGAGACACTTAACGCGGTCGGCTCACCGTTGCCAGGGAAGGATGTGACCGAAATCGAGAATGCGATCAAATCCAGCAACGGGCAGGCAGCCGTCGCCGAGATTCAAGGTGTGCTCGACAAACATTGCCTGGTGAGCGTGAACATCAACGCGGAATCTCGCGTAAAGGTTGCGCGTGGCCCGGTGAAGGCTCAATTGACTGAGCAAGGCTGGCGGACATTTTTGGTGAAAGTTCACAATGAAGCTGGCGTCACTGCCGAGCTGGACGCAGTCAGCCCGAACGCACGGGCCTCGTCTGACAGCCCGTGGTTTTCTTCCGAATCCGACAGACTCTTGAAAAAACAAGGCGTCCCGGCTCCCACAATGCGTTTGCAGTCAGAATTGTGGCTCGACATGCAATCCTACACCAAACAACCCCTGGCGAAGGAACTCAGCGGACTCAAGCTCGAGTACCGTCTGATCCAGCTCTACAGCCGCGATGCCGGCAAGCGCGAAGCCAAGATTTCATTCAATGTCGGGCAAGGTACCCAGGACATCGGCTACCGCAACGATGTGGATATTCTGTTTACCTGTGAATCCACCAAGGATGTGACGCTTCGTGTGCGTGATGAAAATGGAAAACCGACCACCGCCGCCTTTTTGATCCGTGACGCTCAGGGCCAGGTGTATCCTTCGCAAGCCAAGCGCGTCGCACCGGACTTTCCGTTTCATCCGCAGGTTTATCGCGCGGATGGTGAAACAGTGAAGCTTCCCGATGGTAGTTACACCGTTGAGTTCTCGCGCGGTCCGGAGTCCCTGCTCCAGAAGAGCACCATCACCGTTGGCGCGCGTGCGAGGAAGTTTGAGTTCAAGGCGGAACGTTGGATCGATCCCTCAAAATTTGGCTGGTGGTCAGGCGATCACCACATTCACGCGGCCGGTTGCGCTCATTACACCAAGCCCACCGAAGGCGTCCACGCGCCCGACATGATGCGCCATTGCATCGGCGAGGATCTGAAGGTCGGCTGCAACCTGACCTGGGGGCCGTGCTTCGATTATCAGAAGCAATTCTTTACCGGAAAGGACGACAAGGTCTCACAGCATCCCTATCTGCTGCACTACGACGTGGAAGTCTCGGGCTTCGGTTCGCACAACTCTGGCCACCTCTGTCTGCTGCGCCTTACCGAGCAGATGTATCCGGGAGGCGATTCTTACAAACACTGGCCTACGCTCTGTCTGAACACACTTCGTTGGGCAAAGAAGCAAGGCGCCGTCGTCGGTCCCGCGCACTCGGGCTGGGGACTTGAAGTCGATACTTCCGATCTGCCGAACTACATCGTTCCGCCGATGAACGGCATCGGCGCGATGGAATACATCGTCGATGTCACACACGAAGTTCCCGGCCCGAGCCGGAAGCTGGAGCGCGCTGTCGATTTCATCTCCACGGTGGACACGCCTTCCGTCTGGGAGTTGAACATCTGGTACCACACGTTAAATGCCGGCTACCGCACGCGTATCAGCGGGGAGACTGATTTCCCGTGCATCTACGGCGAGCGGGTTGGTCTTGGCCGCTCCTACGTAAAGCTCGATGGCAAGCTGGACTACGCTGAATGGTGCGAAGGCATTCGCCAGGGCCGTAATTACGTGGGCGACGGCCGCAGCCACCTGATGGGATTCAAAGTGAATAACGTCGCACTCGGCGAGCGTGGCAGTGAACTCAGGCTGGCGCAATCGGGCCGCGTCCGCGCAAGTGCACAAGTTGCCGCGCGCCTGGACGAAAAACCGAACGACGAAATCCGCAAACGTTCTTATAAACAGCAACCCTACTGGCATATTGAACGGTCGCGAATCGACGACACGCGCGAAGTGCCTGTCGAACTGCTCGTCAATGGCAAACCTGTCGCGAAGAAGAACATCGTGGCCGATGGAAAGCTGCAGGAAATCAGCTTTGACACGACCATTGAACAGAGCAGTTGGGTCGCGATGCGCATCCTCCCTTCATCTCACACGAATCCAATCTGGGTCATGGTTGGCGACAAACCGGTGCGCCCATCGCGCCGGAGCGTCGAATGGTGCCTGAAAAGCGTGGATCAGCTCTGGTCGCAAAAGCAGCGCCACATCAAGGCTGACGAAATGGAGCAGGCAAAACTGGACTATGAACACGCGCGACAAGCTTACCGGAAGATCATCAGCGAGTGTGAGATCGAGTGAGGCCATCGACCGGTCCAACGATTCCTGCTTCGCCGGAGCCTCCAATCTCTGATCGGAAACTGCTGAGACGTATCTGAGGCGGCGGGTATGGCCAACCTACTGAGGAGACCGTGGGATAGGCTACGAATGATGGCGAGCGCCACAGATGCAGCTGTGAGGCGCGAACGTGGGAGGATGCCCGCAGCGGCCTCCGACCAAGTGAGCAACGAAGCAGGTGCGTCTGTGCCGCCGTCAAGATTTGTAGCCTATCTCACGGTCTCCTCAGTAAGTGCTGGAACTGGTGGATAACGCAAACGATGCATCTTGTGAGATCGGGTCAAGGAGAGCGGAATAACCGGTCCCACAAACTCCGAACAGGACAGCAGGGTTTCCCTCATCTGGTTCTCGAGCTGGTGAGTGCCGTCCGTCATCTTCCCAGCCTCCTCCTGCGGGCTGGTTCTGCTGTCCTGGGATAGGGCGTTCAGGAACATTCACCCAAGTTCTGCAAAGTTGACACTCTGGATGCGCATTGATGGTCCCGACACGACTCCCATTTCAAATCCCTTGTTGCCTGTCTTACTTTGGTTGACGTAGGCTCCCGCAACTTTTGAAGGCGATGAAGATCTATATTGATGGCAAATTTTGCGACGAGAAGAACGCCAAGGTGTCGGTGTTCGACCATGGGCTGCTTTATGGAGATGGTGTGTTCGAAGGGATTCGCGCCTACCACGGGCGCGTGTTCAAGCTGAAGGAGCACATTGACCGGCTTTTTTATTCTGCCAAAGCGATCCTCCTGAGCATCCCTATGTCGCACGCCGAAATCATGAAAGCGACTGTTGAAACGTGCCGGCGAAACAAACTCCGTGATGGATACATTCGCCTGGTGGTGACGCGCGGGGTCGGCACGCTCGGGTTGAACCCCAATCGCTGCAAGAATCCTTCAATCATCATCATCGCGGACAAAATTCAGCTTTATCCGAAGGAATACTACGAGCGGGGCCTGGATATTGTGACAGTTCCCACGACCCGCAATCTGCACAACGCAGTCAATCCGGCAATCAAGTCGCTGAATTATCTCAACAACATCCTGGCAAAGATCGAAGCGAACAACGCGGGTGTCGAGGAAGCCATCATGCTCAATTCGGAGGGCTATGTCTCGGAATGCACCGGCGACAATTTGTTCATCGTGAAGGACCGGCAACTGCTCACGCCGCCGCTCTCGGCAGGGGCGCTCTACGGCATCACCCGGAGTGTTGCGCTGAGTCTCGGGCGCGAGATGGGTCTGGAGACCGCCGAGCCCAACCTGACTCGGTACGACCTTTTCAATGCGGATGAATGTTTCCTGACGGGGACCGGGGCGGAGTTGATCCCTGTGGTCAAAATTGACGGACGTGTCATTGGGAGCGGCAAGCCGGGTGCGATTACACGCGAATTGGTTGAGCGGTACCACGCTCTAACTAAAGTTTCCGGTGAGCTGATTTAGTTCTCGATCGATTCTGATTTCAGTTGCCCCCTGATTTCCGTTCTCCGGTGCTTTCGGCGGCGGGATTGGAATGATGGCTGGGAAGAAAGTTAGCCCGGCACTTCACTCTGGACTGGGTTTTGAAGCAGCAGACCAGGCTGGCATTGGAGATGTCGATTTGTTATTTTCAAGTCCGGTATTGAAGATGGTCGCGTTCGATTGTGGTTTTGCATTTGGGATTGGATTGCAGCCTCCTTGAGCGCCTTGACTAATGCCGTACCGGAGCCGATATACGAAGAGAGAATATGCTGTGCGATATTTGCAAACAGAATCAGGCCAAAGTGCATCTTACACAGATGATCGAGGGGAAGACGAAGAAGGTTGATCTCTGCGAGGAGTGTTCAAAGGCGAAGGGCGTGGACGATCCCACGGGCTTTTCGCTGGCGGATTTGCTGCTCGGACTCGGCGCCGCACAGGAGATGGAACAAGTGGCCGCAGGGGTGGAATTGAAGTGTCCTCATTGCGGTTTCACCCAGGCGGATTTCAAAAAAACCGGACGGCTCGGATGTGCCGAGTGTTACGGAACATTTGCAGAAGGCTTGGAAGGACTTCTGAAGACCATGCATAAGGGGACCAAGCACGTGGGCAAGACACCTCACGCCCTAAAGCAAAGCCTTGATTTGAGCGATAAGCTGAAGGTGCTCCAGAAGAGACTGGACAAGGCCATCGCGGAGGAGGATTTCGAGGCAGCGGTCCATTTGCGTGACGACATCAGCTCGGTCAAAAGCAAACTCAAAGAGCTGACTGTCGGATGAACATTCACGAATTCCTCAGCTCACCGGGGACGATTTATGGCCAGGGGCCGCATGATTCCATTGTCATGTCCAGCCGGGTGAGACTTGCTCGCAATCTCAAGGGGGTTCCCTTTCCAGGGTGGGCGAAGAAGCCGGATCGCGTCCGTTCCCTGGAAGCGATTCTGCCAGCC
This sequence comes from Verrucomicrobiales bacterium, assembly GCA_005777315.1. Lineage (GTDB taxonomy): Bacteria > Verrucomicrobiota > Verrucomicrobiia > Limisphaerales > F1-12-MAGs170 > F1-120-MAGs170. Next base: position 12,153 of record SXMN01000225.1, on the reverse strand, counting down.
GTCCAGTCGATCCGCCAGATGGCAGGGGCGTTTTCAGAGTCGATGGAAAATTTCACGGCCGTGGACAAGCAGATATTGGTCGAACGACACCTGATCAGCCGGGAACACGCCGCGAAGAATGCTGGAAGCGGATTGGTGATCAACAAGGGAGAAACTCTGGCTGTAATGATCAACGAGGAGGATCATTTGCGGATGCAGTCACTAAGGCCCGGGTTGCAATTGAAGGAAGCCTGGCATGCGGTGGACCAGTTGGACAGTGCTCTCGAAAAGAAACTCGATTACGCCTTTTCACCATCCCTCGGGTACCTGACAGCCTGTCCGACGAACCTTGGTACGGGCATCCGCGTCAGCGCGATGCTGCATCTTCCCGCGCTCGTTTTGAGCGAGCAGATCAATCAGATCATCCAGGCGGTCAACAAGCTTGGCCTTGCAGTGCGCGGACTTTACGGCGAAGGGACCGAGGCCCTGGGAAATGTCTTCCAGGTTTCAAACCAGATGACGCTGGGCGAAAGCGAGCAGGATATCGTGGAACGCCTGAACAAGGTTCTCGGGCAGATTATCGAACACGAAGAGAACGCCCGGGCCAGCTTGTTGAGCAACAAACCGAAGGTGGTGTTCAATCACATCGGCCGCGCCTACGGCATCCTTGCCAATGCGCACAGCATTTCCTCCAAGGAGACGATGAATCTTCTGTCGCTGCTACGGCTCGGCTTGGACATCGGATCGTTCCCCGGAGTGGAGCGGCGCCTTGTTGAGGAGTTGTTTCTCCTGACCCAGCCAGCTCATCTTCAACAACAATTTTCCGAAAAGCTTACCGCGGATGAGCGCGATCTTCTGCGGGCGGATATGCTGCGAGACCGTCTGCGCAATGTCAGCCGTCCTGTGGCGCTGTCTCCCGAATCAAAAGGGCCGAAGCTGGACAAACCTGAGTAACGACTGCATCTTCCGACACGATATGAGCGATGAAGCGATGAACAATTTTACGCCACGAGCCCAACAAGTCCTTGCTCTGGCGCGAAAAGAGGCTGATCGGTTCAATCATAATTTTGTCGGCACCGAGCACCTTCTCCTCGGCTTGATCAAGCTTGGGCAGGGCGTGGCGGTGAATGTTCTCCAAAAGATAGGGCTTGATCTCGAGACCGTGCGGATGGAAGTCGAGAAACTGGTGGGCACAGGCCCCGATCAAAAGATGATTGGCAGCATCCCCTACACACCGCGCGTGAAGAAGGTTCTCTCGCTCGCGGCCAAGGAAGCCAAAGGGCTCAATCATACTTATGTCGGCACCGAGCATATTCTCCTCGGGCTCCTGCGGGAAGGCGACGGGGTGGCTGCACGGGTGTTGAAGAACATGGACGTGGACATCGAGCAGACCCGCCAGGAAATTCTCAAGGAACTCGATCCGAATTTCAATTCCTCCGAGGAGACGCCGACGAACGAGGGCGGGGAGAAGCCTGCCGCATCCGATAAGAAGGGCGAAGTCAAGACACCTGCTTTGAAAGCCTTTGGACGGGATCTCACCGAGATCGCGCGCAAGGGCGAGATGGATCCGGTGATCGGGCGGAAGAGTGAGATCGAGCGCGTGATCCAGATTCTTTGCCGTCGCACCAAGAACAATCCAGTGTTGCTCGGGGAAGCAGGCGTTGGAAAGACGGCCATCGTTGAAGGACTGGCACAGGAAATCGCGAGCGGAAACGTGCCTGAATTGCTCCGCGAAAAACGCGTCATTACACTCGATCTTGCCCTCATGGTTGCCGGCACGAAGTACAGGGGGCAGTTTGAGGAGCGGATCAAGGCGGTTATGGACGAGATTCGCCGCGCCAAGAACATCCTCCTGTTCATTGACGAACTTCACACCATCGTGGGTGCCGGCTCCGCCGAAGGGACAATGGACGCCTCAAACATCATCAAGCCGGCTCTGAGCCGGGGAGAGATGCAATGCATCGGTGCGACCACCTTGAACGAGTATCGCAAGTACATCGAGAAGGCCGCGGCCCTCGAACGCCGATTCCAGAGCGTCAAGGTCGAGGCACCTTCTGTCGAGGAAGCCATTTTGATTCTCAAGGGGCTTTCTCCAAAGTACGAGACCCATCACAAAGTTGATTACACCCAGGCCGCGCTCGAATCGTCGGTCAAGCTCTCGGATCGTTACCTGACCGGCCGTTTTCTGCCGGACAAGGCCATCGACGTCATGGATGAGGCGGGCTCGAGGGCCCGTATTGCGGCGATGACTCGTCCGCCCGACCTGAAGGATCTGGAAGCCGAGATAGAGCAGATAAAGACCCGCAAGGAACGAGCTATCAAGGAGCAGGATTTCGAAGGTGCCGCCGCCATGCGGGACAAGGAACGACAGGCCAAGGAGAAGCTGGAGGCCGTGCTGACCGCCTGGAAAACTTCGCGGGACGAGAAGAGAGTCACCGTGGATGAGGAGGACATTCTTCAAGTTGTCGGCAAGTGGACTGGAATACCCCTCAAGCGCCTGGAACTGGGCGAAGCTCAGAAGCTTTTGACGATGGAAAAGGAACTGGAGCACATCGTTGTTGGACAGCGGGAGGCCGTTTGCGCGTTGTGCAACGCGTTGCGCCGCTCCAGGGCGGATCTCAAGGATCCAAGGCGGCCAATCGGGACATTTGCACTCCTCGGTCCCACCGGCGTGGGCAAGACGCTTCTCGCTAAAACGCTCGCTGAGCAAATGTTTGGTGATTCAAAATCACTCATCCAGCTCGACATGAGCGAGTACATGGAGAAGTTCACAGTGTCACGTCTGGTTGGTTCTCCTCCCGGATATGTGGGTTACGAGGAAGGTGGGCAATTGACGGAAAAGGTGCGCCAACGTCCTTACAGCGTGGTTCTTTTCGACGAGATTGAGAAAGCGCATCCCGACGTCATGAACATGCTCCTTCAGATTCTTGAGGAAGGAAGGCTGACCGACAACGTTGGACGCGTTGTCGATTTTCGAAACACGGTCATTCTCCTTACTTCCAACGTTGGCGCTGAGACCGTCAAAAAGGCGACCATCGGCTTCGGTCCTGCCGGTGGCGAAAATGATTATGAGAAGATTCGTGAGAAGATTCTGGATGAGTCCAAGAAGGCTTTCCGTCCCGAGTTTCTCAATCGCCTCGATGACGTGATTGTTTTCCGCCCGCTGAACAAGATGGATCTGGTCCAAATTCTCGATCTGGAAATTGAGAAGGTCACTCAACGCCTGAAGGGAAAGAACCTTCGGTTGGAACTCGACGAGAAGGCGAAAGATCTTCTGTTGGAAAAGGGTTATGACCCCACCTACGGAGCCCGCCCCATGCGACGCGCTGTGGAACGTCAGCTTGAAGATCCCCTTGCAGAGGAAATTCTTAGAGGCAGCTTGCACGACACAAGTCCTGTTCTTGTCACTGTTGAGGACGGGAAGATTGTCTTCAAACAGGCAGCGGCTGCCGAAGGCGCCGTGCATACTGGATAGGTCTTTGGATAAGCCCGCTTCGCTGCGGGAGCTGTTTGATGAGCCCGGCCAAAGGACAAACCTTCCAGGAATCTCAGGAACCGGGCGAATCGCAGTTGTGTGTGTGCTGCGTCTTGCCCAACGAGACATCCGCCAACTTTTGTTCCGCGTGTGGTGCCCCGCTGAATTCTTACGCGGCTACCGGGCCTTTCGAGCGGCTATTTGCGGAAGGCCACGCATATCGTCAGGCAGTGCAGCGGCCTCGCAGTCTGATAGTCGTGATGGGCGTATGGATGATTTTTGGCCCGACGGCTTTTGTGAGTCTCATTCCGCTGCTCGCTGCCAAACAAGTTGATGACCTCCCGGGAGTTGGAACCGGCTTGGTCCTGATCCCAATATCCGTGGTGATGATTTGGAAGACAACGCAGAATTATCTGTCCTCGAGACTGACACACTCCAGGAGCGGCATCTGACTGATCAAGACATCGTCGCAACCGAGGCGGACTGATCTTTCTCGAGTGAGACCCCTCCGGACGCATCCAGGAAATTGCTGATAATGCGGTGTTAACGGTTATCTCCATCAAGCATCCGCCCCAGACCTCCGAGGATTGAGCCTTCCTCACGGCCACCGCCGCCTCTCTGTGGTGCCGCGGCAAAGATTCGGCCAGCAAGCCTGCTGAATGGCAAGGATTGGAGCCAGATTCGACCTGGTCCCCGCAGTGTGGCAAAAAAGAGTCCCTCACCACCGAAGATCGCGGTCTTGATCTTCTTCACATACTGAATGTCGTATTCCACTGAAGGTTGGAACCCGACAATGCAGCCTGTATCGACTTTCAGAATTTCACCGGGGCCAAGATCACGTTGCATGATCGTGCCTCCGGCGTGCAAGAAAGCGAGCCCGTCACCTTGGAGCTTCTGAAGGATGAAGCCTTCACCACCGAAAAGACCGGCCCCGAACCGGCGTGTGAATGCGATTCCGACGCTGACGCCCTTTGCGGCGCAGAGGAACGCATCCTTCTGTGCAAGCAACTCGCCACCGATCTCGCTCAGATTAACAGGAATGATCTTTCCAGGATATGGCGCGCCGAAAGCGACGCGCTTTTTGCCGCTTCCAGCCTGGTTTTGAAAGACAGTCATGAAGAGCGACTCGCCGGTGAGGAGCCGCTTGCCTGCGCCCATCAACGCCCCGAGGAAACCACTCTGTTGTGGCGAGCCATCCCCGAAGATGGTCTCCATCTCCACATGATCATCCATGTACATCATGCCGCCCGCCTCGGCCACGACAGCTTCCATGGGATCGAGTTCAACTTCCACAAACTGCATGTCATCTCCAAAAATCTTGTAATCAATTTCGTGCATCCGGTTCATAGTTGAATTTCTTTCAGCAGTTTCGATCGATGTTTTGTTTTTCGCAAATCGGTCGGCACAAGTCTTGTGCCGCAACCCGATTTCCGCAGCCAGTTCAGATCGCAGTCAAGGTGACACGTTGGCAAATAGAATTGTTGCAACGAAACTCCACCCGCCACTATGTCACGGTCAAGCCGCCGTTCACGTAAAGACTTTGTCCTGTAATGAAGGAGGACTCATTGCTCGCGAGAAAGACAACGGCCCCCGAGAGGTCGTCCGGAACACCCCAGCGATTAGCCGGGATGAGCGCGCGGTATCCGTCTTTCTCGGACTGCGGATCATTCGCGTGCCGTTCGACGGGAATCCAGCCGGGGCAAATCATGTTGACCGTGACGCCAAAGGGCGCGACTTCCGTGGCAAGGCTGCGATGAAATCCATTCTGGCCGCCTTTTGCCGCGACATAGGCGGTGAAGTTCGGCACGCCGCGGCTGACCACTTCGGAGCCAATGTTGATGATGCGCCCCCAACACTGCTGCTTCATGTGCGGCAGGCACGCACGCGACAGCAGGAACGGACTCTTGATGAAGAAGTCCACCATTGATTGGAAGAAAGCCCAGTCATACTCCTCGATCGGTTTGTGCGGTTGATCGCAAGTGGCATTGACGACAAGGATGTCCACAGGACCGAGCGAAGATTTGATCTCCACCATCATCTTTGAGATGGAATCCGGGTCGGTCACATCGGCACGGGCCAGCATTCCTTGCAGGCCTTGTGCCTCGAAGTCGGCAAAAGTGGCTTCCGCCTTGGCAGCGTCATTACAATAGTTCAGGGCAACTTTCGCTCCGGCACGTCCAAGTGCGATGGCCATGGCGCGGCCAAGACCCCGGCTGCTGCCGGTCACAAGAGCTACGTGGCCCGACAATGAAAACGGTGCATACGTGCCGGGCTGTGGTGTGCGTGTGTTCTGTGCATTCATCTTCTAAATCGAGTCGTTGAGTGGTGGAATCTATTCCATCAACTCCACGCCTCCTTCAGGAAGCGTATGAAGTTGCCGTGCATGATCCGCTTCACGTCGTCTGGCTTGTAGCCGCGTGCCTCCAGCAGGTCTGGGAGCATTTGCAGATCGGCGATGGTGTCGAGATCCCCTGGACTTTGCTCGCGCCCATAACCGCCATCAAGATCGGTTCCAATCCCGATGTGGTGGGAATTTCCCGCAAGCTGGCAGACGTGGTCGATGTGATCGATGATTTTCTCCAATTTCAAGCCGGTGAATTCAGGCGTGGTTTGTCCTCGGATCCAGCCGGGAATGATCATCCATGCATCGAGCGCCGCTCCAATTACCGCGCCTCTCTGCACGAGCACCTTGATTTGTTCATCGCTGAACTGGCGGTTGTGCGGCACAAGCGCCCGGCAATTATTGTGGCTCGCCCATACTGGTCCTCGGAAATGGTCGAGTGCTTCCCAGAAGCTGTCATCACAGAGATGGGTGGCGTCAAGGATCATTCCAAGGCGATCCATCTCAGCCAGCAGCTCCCGTCCGCCCGCTGGAAGTCCTCCAGTGGCATCAGTACCGTTCGCGTAGCGGCCGGGACCGTAATGCGCGGGTCCGAGAGCGCGGAGTCCTTGTGCGTAGGAACGTTCAAGATGGGCAAGCGTCACGATGGAATCAGCACCCTCCAGACTCAGGATGTAGCCGATGGGAGTGTTCTGTGACTGCTCCTGCCAGAGTTGAAGATGCTTCTTCAGTGCCAGAGCGTTTGTGATCTGGATCATTTCGCCGCGCTCTTCCATGGCCCGATACCACGCGAGCTGGCCCTGCGTCTGCGCCCATGCCTGCTCGGGCGAATGCCAGCCGGGCAGGGGATTGCCTGGTGCCACATAGCGGGCAATTTGTGTGGCGACGCACAGACCGATATTGCCGCGCCGCATTTCCGGAAGGCAAACCGTTCCACGGCCACGATCCGGTTTGTCGCGCAGTGCCTTCTCTCGCTCGCGAATCCCTGTGATGGACCGGGTCAGGTCGCGATTCCACTCGATGGCGTTCATCGAAAGGTCAAGGTGGGCATCAAGGACGAACATGAGATAGAATTAGTTCACTTCAAAAGGCTGACCTGGCGGGTGTGCAGCATCCTTCCTGGCGGGACGTTGGCGAGAAATGACGCAGGTGTTCCGAGGCGCAGTTCATGAAAAAGTAGCTGTCAGAGGTCACTTCGCCTTCACATCGAAGCTCAGGAGCATGTCCTGGTCGCGAATGTAGAGTTTGCCATCCGAGACGACAGGATGAGCCCAGCTGTTCTTCTCGCTTCGATCTGGCTGGTCGAAACGCCCATGCTCCTTCCAGCCGGCGGGCGAAGCTTCGATGATGGCGATCGTGCCTTTGCTGTCTTCCTGCCGGCAGTATAGCCGGCCATCGGCAAACACTACTGATCCCTTGCCAAGCTTCGATTTCTCCTGCCAGACGACCTTGCCTGTCTTGAACTCCTGGCACGTCCAGCCCTTGCTGTCAGAGTGACCATAAACGTGATCACCGATCAGGATCACACCGCCGTGATGATTGACCATGACTTTGTTGTTTCCAAAAACCTCTGCGGCTTTGAAACCGCCCGTTTCTTTCGTGATCTTGAAGAGATTGCATCCGATGCCGTAGCCGGAAGTGACGTACACATGGTTGTCATTGTAAATCGGTGTTGGGACGACGGCGGTGGCGCCCTTGCGAGGAGCCTTCCACAGTACTTTACCGTCCTTGGCGGCGACTCCGGCGAGATTGCGTTCCGTCAGTTGGATGTACTGCCGGACACCATCAATCTCCGCCACGATGACTGATGAGTAATGAGCCGGGTCGGAGAAATCCTTCGAGCGCCAGACTTCCTTGCCGGTCTTCTTCTCCAGGGCGACCAGCGTGCCTGGAGATCCTCCGGGAGTACAGATCAAATTGTCACCATCAACGAGCACGGATTCGCTGAAACCCCACTCGGGGATTCCGCCGCCGAAATCCTTCACGTAATCGCGCCGCCAGACCTCCTTGCCATCCTTGGCATTGAGACAGACGAGTTCACCGTACTGTCCCAAGGCGTACACGCGGTCTCCATCCACGGTGGGAGTACTGCGTGGCCCTTGGAACCCTCCCCAACCGGGAGCGCCGCCTTTGCCGAGATTGGCCGACCAGAGTTCTTTGCCGTCCTTTCGTGAGAGGGCAAACACGATGGCTATTTCGCCTTTCTCGCCTTGTGTGAGAACCTTGTCCCCCGCGACAGCAACGCTGGAATAGGCCGCTCCAAGGCCGGTCGTCTTCCATGCCAGCGTCGGACCACCGGCTGGCCAGTCCTTCTTCAGTCCGGTCTCTGTCGAGATCCCGTCCCGGCGCGGTCCCCGCCATTGGGGCCAGTCACTTGCGGTTGCGATGACTGTGGCAAACGCGAGGGCGAACAAAGTAGATGCTCTGGCTGAGGAATAGATGCGCATATTTGAAGAGTCTTGTTGCTGGATTGGCGTCTTGTTCGGAGTTGCTTAACCGATGGACGAACGAGCTTCAACTTGAATTCGCCCAGTTTTGGCAAACGGCTGCTTTCTTCGCCCTTGAAGTCAAATCGTCTTTTCCTTTGCGTTGCCCCCGCCGGATCAAGGTAGAGTCGTTTCATGTCGAAACGCAGTGAAAGCAAGCAGCCGCAACCTGTGCGAGTCGGACTCATCTCTCTCGGCTGCGCCAAGAACCTGGTGGACGCCGAGATCATGCTCGGCTCGCTCATGAAAAGTGGTGTCGAGATCACAAATGACGCAGCTCAGGCGGATGTGGTGATCGTCAACACTTGCTCGTTCATCGACGCGGCCCAGGAAGAGAGCGTCGATGCCATCCTCGAATCAGCGGAAGTACGCGAGGCGAAGAACCGGGGCCAGGGCTTGATCGTCTCCGGATGCATGCCGCAACGTTTCCGAGAGGAACTTCCCAAATTACTTCCGGAAGTGGACGCATTCATGGGCATCGATCAGGTGGCGCAGGTCTCTGAGATCGTGATGCAAGCGATACAACATCGCGCACAACGAATTTCCACCGCTGAGGCGAAACCGACGCGAACCAAGGCGGCAACGAGATCCAAGGCGCAGATTGCAGCGCGACTGACCAAACTCGATCAGACGCGCACTGCCGAAGTCCACAATCACGATGAGTCCATGCGAGGCACCGACAAGTTTGGTAAAACCAAAACTGTCGTCACTTCGGGTCCCGTTACCGCTTCCAGGGAAGCGCCATTGGTCAGCATCAATTTTCGCCCCAAGTACATCCCGGATTACGCCACGCCACGTTTCCGCCTCACCCCCCGGCACTTCGCTTATGTTAAAATCGCGGAAGGCTGCAACCATCCATGCAGTTTCTGCACAATCCCCAGGATGCGTGGATCGCATCGCAGTCGGTCGCAGGAGGATGTCGTTCGTGAAGCGCGGCAGTTGATCAAGGAAGGTGTCAAGGAACTGAACCTCATCTCACAAGATTCGACATATTACGGTCTGGACTTGCGTTCCGATCGTTCCGGTTCGATTGCGGCACCTCAGAAATTCGCTGAGGCAGCGCGCGCTCTTCCGGCGGATGCCACCACTTTATGCACGCTGCTGCGCGAGTTGAACGGGCTCAAGGGCGATTTCTGGATCCGCCTCCTCTACACCCACCCAGCCCACTGGACGGATGAACTTATCAAGACCATTGCCGACTGCCGGAAGGTGGCGCGCTACGTGGATATGCCGCTTCAGCACATTCACGGGGCCATGCTCGAACGCATGAGGCGGGAGACATCAAGCGAGTACATCATTGATCTCATTCAGCGCATCCGTGTCGGCATCCCCGGGATCTCGCTGCGGACAACGTTCATCGTCGGATTTCCCGGCGAGACGGAGGATTATTTCCAAACGCTGCTCCAATTCATACGAAACACGAAATTCGAGCGCATGGGCGTCTTCGCCTACTCCAAAGAGGAGACCACCCGGGCTGGAGCCATGACCAGCCAGGTGACCGACGCTCAGAAGCGCAAGCGCCGCGAGCGCGCGATGGCCGAGCAACTGAAAGTGGCCCGCGAAGTTTCGGAGCGGTTCATCGGCCAAACGATCAAAGTGCTCGTCGAGAAGGAGGCACGCGCGCGTGAACTGCAGAATGCGGACGTCAGTTCGTGGGAGCACGGCTTGATCCGGGGCCACGATGAGCGCACGGACTTGTTGCGGGGCAGGTATCTCGTCGCGCGCGGTGAAGCGGACGCGCCGGACATCGATGGCCGGGTTTATGTCCGTGGCAAAATGCCCGTTGGCGAATTCGCCCGTGTCAAGATCATCGGGCATACGGACTACGATCTTATTGCGGAACCTGCTTGAACCCCGCATGGTAGCACGCGAATCCGCCACCATGGAAGAACCGAGAAGGAACATCACCGTTCGTCACGTCACGGCTGAGGACTGCTCTGCCGTGGCTCGGATATTTGCAGGTCAAAAAGTTTTGCGCGGCACTTTCCAGCTACCCTTTCCATCGGCTGATCTCTGGCGCACTCGCTTGAAGGAGCCTGAGCCAGGGGTGATTCATTTGGTGGCATGCCGCGAAGCCGAGGTCATCGGGATCCTGGGCATCCATACGAATCCGAATCTGCCCCGCCGTCGCCATGCCGCACGGCTCGGCATGGCCGTGCGTGACGATTGCCAGGGCTGCGGGGTCGGCTCGGCGCTGCTCGCGGCAGCGGTCGATCTCGCGGACAACTGGCTGAACCTTGTTCGACTCGAACTCGAGGTTTATATCGACAACGAACCCGCCGTGCGACTTTACCGCAAGTTCGGCTTCGAGATTGAAGGCACTCTCCGGCAGTTCGCCTTTCTCGACGGCGTTTTCGTGGATGGCTATCAAATGAGCCGGCTGCGTCCCGCCCCGGCAACCTCCCGCGCATGAACCTGCCGAACAAACTCACAATCTCCCGATTCGTTCTGACGGCAGCGTTCCTGGTCGTCTTCTTCGCGCGATTCCCCTACAGCGACACCGTGGCGCTGGTACTGTTTGGCATGGCGGGCCTGACCGATTATTTTGATGGAAAGATTGCGCGGCGGGACAATCTCATCACGAACTTCGGCATCCTCATGGATCCGCTGGCGGACAAGATACTCATCTGTTCCGTGTTCATCGCCTTTGTCGAGCGCGGCTTGATGCCGGCGTGGATGGTTGTCATCGTGGTTGCACGTGAACTGGCGATCACCGGTCTGCGGTTGCTGGCGGCATCGCGAAATCTTGTTTTGGCTGCGGAGCGCTACGGCCAGAACAAAACCATCTCACAGATCACTGCAATCCTCTCGGTGCTGGTCCTCGAGAGCCATCAGCAATGGGGCTTCGTAGGAAAACTATTCTCGCTGCCTATCTTTGGGCGGCCCTGGGTCGAGCCATTCACCCACATCTCCATCTGGGTGGCGGTTGCGTTGACGTTTGTCTCGGGCTGGCTGTACCTGTGGAAAAACCGGGAGCTGTATCTTCGAGACATGTGAAATGAAAGCTGTGGTTGCACATCTGGCAGTATGAACCGCCTTTGTGTTTTCGCCGCTCAGGGGTTTGGTGCAGGCAAAATACGCTTCGCTCCAGGAACGTTCGGCTCGATTGTCGGCATCGCCTGGTTCTTTCTCCTCATCCTGTCCCAAAGCCTCTCCTTCTTCATTGTTGGCACGGTGGCCGGCCTGATGGTCTCAATCTGGTGCTGTGGCGTGGCCGAGAGGGAGCTTGGGCAGAGGGATCCAGGTTCTGTAGTGCTCGATGAAATCACCGCCATGCCGGTTTGCTTCACCGGATGGTTGATGTGGTATTGGTCGGTTTATCAAACCCTGCCCGATCCTGGCTATTTCACCCGTCCCGCGTCGCTGCCGATGCATCTCATTACTTTCGGAGCTTTTCGTCTCTTCGATATCTGGAAACCTTGGCCGATACGACAAAGCCAGAATTTATCCGGCGGTCTTGGAATCACACTGGATGATGTTCTCGCGGGAACTTACGCTGCCTTGGTTGCAGGTGCTACTGCCTGCGTCATGGGGCCGAGACCAATGTGATGTCGAGGGGCGGTCTTCCGGAAAAGAAGGGACCGACCTTACACCTGCTTGTGCCGAGGTTCGGAGACAGCCATGAGATTATTTCACTGCGACTCGTTCCGCTTGAATGCACGGACCGCTTTCATTCCCGACAGATTTGTTGCCGTATTCGATGGCGGACGCCGCACGACTACAGGGGAATCAGTTAGGGCGAGCGAAATAATAACTTGAGCAAATAGGCTGGCTTTTGAAACGGATCGAGAGATAAGCTCGAAGGATCCGGCTCAAGATCATCATCGCCCAGGTCAGGAGAAAGTATCGGCAATTGTCCGTGCGGATGGACG
>SXMN01000224.1 GCA_005777315.1 Verrucomicrobiales bacterium | reverse complement strand
TGAAACTGGAGTGAGCGTCTCGGACGATGAACTGGCTCGCGTCCATATCACGCCAGCGAAGTTCCACGGGGAATGGAACTATGTCATCGAACCCCGTTAACTAACATTTGCTCAAGTTATTATTTCGCCCGCCCTTACCCTCATGGTATTAGCCCTTATCGTGCTGAACCTCTCCATCGTCGTGGTGTTGTAGAACACGATGCTTCCGCCCCAATCACCGGAGGCAAGAAGCGCTTCTGTCGGAGAGAACGCCAAGGTGTTTACCGCCTTGTTTGCCGCCTCCCCGGACGGCCCACCAAATTGTTGGAGAAGTCGGCGCGTTTGAGCGTCCCACAAACCGACGCCGCCATCCTGGTGGCCCGTTGCCAGCAACGATCCGCTGGCAGACAAAGCAACCGCCACAATGTCCGACGCGTTGCCAGGCACTGTCCCGATGGCACGATGCGAATGCACATCCCAGAACTGAAGGCCACCCTGACCGCCCACCCTGAAATAATGCCTGGAGCCGCCGGCAACCAGCGTTCGTCCGTCCGGCGAAAAGGCGATTGATCCCACGGGGAATCCGTTGGTGAGCGTACCGACAGCCTTGTGAGTGGCCACATCCCAGAGCCGCACCGTCTGGTCGTGACTGCCGGTGGCCAGAATCCTGCCGTCGGGGGAAAATACAATAGCTATGACTTCGTTGGAGTGTCCGGTGAGAGTGGTCCGGCTCCGGGTCAGCAGGTTCCAAAGCTTTACGTCGAAGGAATCCCTGACATCTGAAGCCAGGCTTCTTCCATCCGGTGACAAGGCGATTTCGCTCACAGCGTTCTGATCCCTGGTCAGAATGTTTCTTTCCAGCCCGGCAGTGACCTTCCAGAGTTTGACCCGGCCGTCATTGCTCCGGGATACGAGCCGCTGTCCATCCTGAGAGAAACTTAGCGAGGTTACTCCAGCTTCGTGTCCGCGAAGCAGTGAAATTTGTTTCCCATTATTCAAATCCCAGAGCCGGATGGTGCGATCGGCCCCTCCGGAAGCGAGGATTCGCTGGTCCGGCGAAAATGCCAGTGCGGTGACTACGGCGATGTGCCCAAAGAACGTCGTCAAAAGTTTGTGAGAGACCACATCCCAGACGATGACCTTGGTGTCTGAGCTTGCGGAGGCCATCCGAAGGCCGTCGGTAGAAATTGCCAGCGTGTAAATCGCGGCGGTGTGATCTTCGAGTGGACCTCCCGCTTCCGCGCCTGTGGCGACATCCCAGGCGCGGATCACAGTATCGCTCCCGCTCGAGAACAGTTGTCTCCCGTCGGGCGCAAAGATGATACCGCTCGCAAAAGCGTCATACCGGTGGACGATCCGGGCGCGCTTGAGATTTCTCGCCTCGACATCCAAAATCTGGACGGAGTTATCCGAGATGGTCGAAGCCAGCCATCTTCCGTCGCGGGAAAAGGTGATGGTGTCACTTATGGAATTGAGCGGATGCCCTTCAAATTCCATCTGCACGCGCCTGGCCGCGAGATCCCACACTTTGATGCGGCTGTCGTCTGTGACCGTGGCGAAAAGGTTCGTGTTTCCGGAACACAAGCTGGGTTTCGAGATTCCGTCCTGATCTTCGAGCAGCACCTGCTCTTTCCCGTCGGAAAGGTTGTGAAGAGTGAGTTTCTTCTCGTCGTTGAGCAGGAGCAAATCACGATCGAAGAACAATGCGGATCGATACTGGTTGTTCGTGCCGAAGGTCGCGATGCTCTGGTCCTGGCAGAGCTTCCTGAGATAGCGCCACTCGAATGCCGGCGTCCTGCCAGGCGCCGGACGGCTGGCCTCAATCAACTCGTTTGCGCGCTGGAAATCGCCTTCCTCCCATGCCTGGAGGGCCAACTGCATGTCGGCGAGTTTGCGTTGCTCAACCGCGACGTTCCGTTGGGTTTCGGCCTTCTGCTCCGCTTCACGGGCCTTTTCCGCGTTACTCTCAGCCGACTGGCGTTGCTCTTTTTCATTGCGCTGCGCTTCCACCGCTTCCCGCGTTGCTCGCGTGGCGCGAACCGCCTGCCAAGTGCTGACAATCACTCCGAGCACTAACACCGCAGCAATCGCTGCGGCCGCCGCGAACGCGAGCTTGTTCCGCCGAACCAGTTTCTGGAGCCGATAGATCATTGTTGGCGGGCGAGCGACGACTGGTTCGTTGTTCAAGTGGCGTTCGATGTCGGCCACGAGTTCGTTGGGTGTGTCGTAGCGGCGGCGGCGGTCCTTCTCCAAACACCGCATCACCACCCAGTCGAGGTCGCCCCGCAGCAGTTTGCTCAACGAGGCCAGTTCTTCGCCGCGATTTTTTACCACCGCCGTCTTCTGTTCGTTGGCCATTGTGCTGAGGCGCGTCGATGGCCGCTCCGGTTCTTCATCTACGATCACGCGCTGCATCTCGCCATAACCGAGGCTGCGCAGGCGTTTCTCGGGAAAGGGCGTGCTGCCGGTCAGCAATTCGTAGAGCAGCACACCCAGCGAATAGACATCCGTGCGCGTGTCGATGTCCATGCTGCTCATCTCGGCCTGTTCCGGGCTCATGTAAGCCGGTGTGCCAATCATCGTGGCGTGATTGGTGAACAGCGTTTTCTCGGTGAGCTTCTGGTTCGTCGCCTTGGCAATGCCGAAATCGATCACCTTCGGCATCGGCTCGCCGTGGTGCAGCGTGACGAGGACGTTCGACGGTTTGATGTCGCGATGAATGATCCCCTTCTGATGCGCGCTTTGGATGGCCTGACAAACCTGGACGAAAAGGCGCATCCGCTGTTTGGCTGAGAGCTTGTTCTTGTCGCAGAACTCGGTGATGGGCACGCCCTGCACCAGTTCCATGACGAAGTACGGCCGGCCCGCCTCGGTCGCGCCACCATCGAGCACGCGGGCGATGTTCGGATGATCCATCATGGCCAGCGCCTGCCGCTCCGCCTCGAAGCGGGCGACCACCTGCCGGGTGTCCATGCCCAGCTTGATGATCTTGAGGGCGACACGGCGGCGCACGGGCACTTCCTGCTCCGCCATATAAACCATGCCCATGCCGCCTTCGCCGATCTTCTGGAGAAGTTTGTAGCGGCCAATGACGGTGCCCGGCCCCTCGTGAAGTTTGGTCTCAGCAACGACGGTTTGATCCTCCTGCTTGCGGTCGCCTGTTTTCAGAAATTCCAGTTCACCTACGTCGTTGAAGGCTGCGAGCAGTTCGTCAACGCTCTTGCGGAGGTCCTTATTCTGACCGCAGGCACCGAGGAGATACCCTTCCCGTGCCTCGCGCGATGGCAGCGCCATCGCCTGTTGGAAGATTTCTTGTTCTTGTTTCATGGTTTCTCCCGGTAGCCAGGCTGATCATAGGCCACCTTCACCTAGAGTAACGCCATCCATCGCCGAAAAGGATCAGGCAAAACGAAATTTCTGCAAGGCGACCGATGGTTCCATACCCAACGCGGCCATAGATTGAGCTTTCTGCAGGGGCGGGGACGGCTCGTCCCCAGCTTCCAAAACCGTGGGGACGGGCCGTCCCCACCCCTGTTCAGACGACTCTCAAAAGCCCAGTCTTTGACCGCGCAAAGTAAATGATCGCGCGTGGGAGCCGTGAACCTGTAGCGGCGTTTCAGCCGCCTGCGGCGATCACACGAATCTCGCGCAACAACCAGGCGCGGGCGAAGTCCCAATACCGCTTCACGGTTGGTTCCGAAAGCCCCATCACTTTAGCCGCTTCCTCGTTGGTCAAGCCGATGAAGAACCGGAGCCGGACCAATTCCGCTTTGGGCGCGTCTTCCGCCGCGAGTCTTTCCAGCGCTTCGTGAACGACGAGCAGGGTGTCCGGCGGCGTGGCGGCGGCCAGTTCCAACCCCTCCAGTTCCACCCGCTCCAGCCGGCCTCCACGTTTCCAGCGGCTTTTCTTGCGGGCGTTCTCGATAAGAATGCAGCGCATGGCCTCGGCGGCAGCTCGGAAGAAATGCGCGCGATCCTGCCATTGATCGCGGACTCCACCAGTGAGTCGCAGATACGCTTCATGGACCAGCGCGGTCGCCTGCAGGGTCTGGCCCGGCGCTTGATGGGCCATCTTGGCGGCAGCCAGTCCGCGCAACTCCTCATAGACCAGCGGCAGCAACTCCCCGGCAGCTTTGGGATCGCCTTGCTGGACGCGGTCGAGGATGCGCGTGACGTTGCTCAAAGTAGTTTCAAGAGGCTGGCAACAAGGCTTTGAGCTGGTTTCTAACGGTTCCTGGCTGTTTTCGGTGGAATGGTCTGGGTGTTCCGTAGGAACTTCCGATAATAGCCCGGCGTTTCAACGCCGGGAACCAATGGAAGTGGAAGGAGTCCCGCAGGGACGGCTGATACTGATCCTGCCTCCAGGCTTGAGGGGCTCTTCCGATGCCTCAACCGTCCCTTCGGGACGTAATTCCATCCCGCAACAACCCAACGTTGAAACGTTGGGCTATTGTCAACTGTCCCTACGGGACAACTCAGCCCCAAAATCCTTTCCACCGAAAACAGCGAAGAACCGCTGGCAACAAGGCTTTGAGCTGGTTTCCAACCGCCTCGATCTTCCTCGATGAAAAGGACAGTCACTGGCGATCTGGGAGGACTTTGTGGTTTGACAGGCAACCGAAGCACTACGTCGATGACCTCGATCTGAATCGTTCTCATATACGTTTCCTCACGCTTCATGGAAACACCTCGATCCAGGATGCCGCAGTTTCCCATCAACCCAGTATCCCGTGGATCGGCTGTGATCCCTCCTCGACTAGTCGCACTGGGCGGCCGTTGATCTCGGTTTCCATCTTGCGGTGATCGAGACCCATCTGGTGAAGAATCGTCGCCTGAAGATCGCTGATGTAAACCTTGTCTTCCACCGCGCGATAACCAACGTCGTCCGTCTTCCCGTAAATCATCCCACCCTTCACCCCGCCTCCGGCGAGCCACGAGCTAAAGCCCTTTGGGTTGTGATCGCGTCCGGTTGTGTTTTGCGACCAGGGGGTGCGTCCGAACTCGCTCGTCCAGACGACGAGAGTGCTGTCAAGCAATCCGCGCTGTTTCAAGTCCTGGATCAAACCGGCGATCGGTTTATCCACCTGCCGGCAGAGTGGAGCGTGGGTGTCCATGTCCCCATGAGAGTCCCAGGCTCCATTGCCTCCGCCCGCGTGACAGATCTGAATGAACCGCACGCCCCGCTCCACCAGGCGGCGCGCCAGCAACAGTTGCTTTCCAAAATCATCCGTCTCCTTCTCACCAATCCCGTAGAGCTGTTTGGTGGAGTCGTGTTCACTGGCGAAACTCACCGCCTCCGGTGCATGCAATTGCATTCTCGCGGCCAGCTCGTAAGCCTTGGTGCGGGCTGCAATCGCGCTATGAACTTCGTATTCGCGGCGAAATTCCCGATTCAATTCCTCCATCACGCGCATCTGACGGTCGCGCTCGGCAGGGCTGGAACTTTTCGGAGGGACCAGATTCCGTATCGGAACATCGCCCGGCTGGAACGGCGTCGCGGAAACGGAAGCGCCAAGATACCCTCCGCTCAATTGAACCGGAGAGGACGGACGCCCGATGTTGACGAACGATGGCAGGTTCCGGTTTTCAGAACCGAGCGCGTACGAAACCCAGCTTCCAAGTGTCGGATGCTCGACAATGCGATCCCGATGACCTGTGGCCATTTCCACCACGGCTGGAAAATGATTCGTTTCGTGGCACCACATGGAACGCACCAAAGCGATCTCATCAATCACACCGCCTACATGGGGAAACCAGTCGGACACGGGAATCCCCGATTGGCCGTATCTCGTGAAGGTCCGTTTGCACGGAATTACTGGCCGCTTCATCTCAGCAAGATTGTCCCCAAACCCGACAGCATCGATTAACGTACCGGCCCACTTATTGTCCTTGGGATCGAAGGTGTCGATATGACTGACCCCGCCACACATGAAGAGGAAGATCACGGACTTCGCCTGCCCTTGAAAATGCGCCAGTGGCTGCGCGTCCTTCAACTTCCCATCCGCGGCCCAAAGCGCTCCCATCGCGGTCCCCACGAATCCGGCGCCAGCTTGAAAGAGGAACTTGCGCCGCGACATCCGACCGCAAGGATAGATGGACGCAAGACGCTCGTGTCTGTGTGTTGGCCGGGGCATACTTCGACTGGAATCATCACAGTGCAAGGCCACGGCGTCGAGCTTCACTTTAGAAACAATTCAAAACAAAGTCCGAATTCTGGCCTTCACTGAACTGCCTCACCAGCCGGAGACTTCAGTCGCAATCGATTTAGAGGAAAGATTCCAGTGAGATGACGCACGAGACGATTCTCCTCGCGCTTCATGATTCGTCGTTTGGCTGGTGTGAGATCGTCGTAGCCTTCCAGATGCAGGAGACCATGAATGAAATAGCGCACCAACTCGGACTGCCAGGTCGATTTGAAACTGCGAGCCTGCTGAATGGCGTCGTCGATGCAGATGAAGATGTCACCCACAAGAGACTCGGCGCTGCCTGCGTCTGAGTATGGAAAAGTGATCACGTCGGTTGAACCTTCATGTTGAAGATGCTTCAAATTGATCCGGGCCATCTCGGCAGCGCCAACGATGAAGATGCTCAATTCGAAGGCGCGTTTTCCCAAACGCAGTTCGACCGCGTAATCCGCCATCTGGCGGAAACGCCGGACATCGAGCCGAAGCCTGCGCTGGCGGTTTCGTATGTTAAGGGTCCGAGCAAAAATCACTTCGGGTTTTGGCAGGAGCGCTGCCAGGCCAGATGCAAGGCGCGAGGAGGGCGCATCCCCGGGAGTGGGGCTGTAACCGACGAGCAACGCCGCAGATGGCCTGTTACCGCCCCGCCCCGCAGGGTTGGGGCTTCCTGACATTCTGGCTTCGTTACTCATTCGTCGCAGACCTCTGCGGGTATGCTTCTCATTCGCGCCTCGCCATATTGTCAGGATTCCGCCAGCAAAATCCGGAGTTATTTTTGCACGGACCCTAAGCTCGCTCATTCCGCCTGCTGGCCGGGGCGCGGCGTTCCTCGTAGGCTGTTATGATTCGTTGCACAAGCGCATGGCGCACCACGTCGCGTTTGTGAAATTCGACCACGGCAATGCCTTCGATCTTGGCGAGGATGCGTTGCGCTTCGATCAATCCAGAGCGTTTGTTGGCCGGAAGATCCACCTGGCTGGGATCGCCCGTCACGACAGCCTTCGAGTTCAGCCCCAACCGCGTAAGGAACATGAGCATTTGCTCGGAAGTCGCATTCTGAGCCTCGTCGAGGATGATAAAAGCGTTGTTCAACGTTCGTCCGCGCATGTAGGCCAGCGGAGCGATCTCAATGATGCCACGCTCCGTGTTCTTCTGGATTTCCTCGGCGGGCATCATGTCATAGAGCGCGTCCTGCAAAGGCCGGAGGTATGGGGAAATCTTCTCGTTCAAGTCGCCCGGAAGGAAACCGAGCGCTTCCCCCGCTTCCACTGCAGGGCGCGTGAGAATGATCCGCGAGACACGCTCCTCCTTCAACGCCGCGACGGCCATCGCCATCGCGAGATAGGTCTTCCCTGTGCCGGCCGGCCCCATGCCGAAGGTCACATCATGCTGGCGGATCGCATCCACATAACGTTTCTGCCCCAGCGTCTTCGGCGCGACGGTCGGTTTGCGCGTCGAGGTATGGATGCGTTCACCATGCATGCCGTGAAGCGCTTCCGGACCCTCGCTTTTCAAGACCCCGACAGCGTAGGCAAACTCGCGATTGCGGATGGTCGTGCCGGCCTTGATGGAGTTCTCCAGATAGCGAAACAACTGCCTCCCGCGCTCCAGCGAATCTTCCGCACCTTCCAGCTTGATCCATCCTTCGCGCGCGGTGGCTTTGAGGCGAAGCTCCTCCTCGAGAAGCTCGAGGTTTTTCAGGTCGTTGTTGAAGAGTTGTTGAGCAACACGAGCGTTCTCAAAATGCAAGGTATCGGTGGGCATTGACGGAATTATGAATTTACGGTGTCGGCGGCAAAAGCGGCGCGAAGTTTGACCGCGAGATCCTGCAATGCCTCGGGAAGAACGCTCACATCCGCCAGCACCGGCATGAAGTTGGTGTCGCCGTTCCAGCGCGGGACAACATGAATGTGGAGATGCTCCGCAATGCCGGCACCGGCAACTTTCCCGATGTTGATGCCGATATTGAATCCGTCCGGGCGCATCACCTTCTTCAGGGCGTTCTGTGAGCGTCGCGTGAGTTTCATGAGATCGCGCAATTCCTCGTCGGTCAGGTTTTCGAGATCGGGTGTCTCCTTGTACGGCACCACCATGAGATGACCGCCATTGTATGGGTAGGCATTCAGCAGCGCGTAGCAGGTCCGTTCCCGCACGAGCACTAGATTCTTTTCATCGTCGCTCGATTGCGCGACGCGGGTGAAAAGAGAAACATCCGACGGCGGCGGTTTGGGGGCCAGGATGTAGGGAATTCGCCAGGGGGCGTGCAGTGCTTCCATGAGCGGACGCTATAGGGCTGCAAGATGAAAGTCAAAGCAGCCGGGGGTGCCGGATGTATTGAGCGGAATGGTCGAAGCGGCATGGCGGCGGATCAAAACGCACGTTCTCCACCAGGACTCCATTGACTCGTTTCGATTGAGACGCGCGAAGAACGGGCCGTTTCACAAACTTCGGCTGGAAAGTGGCCGATCCCTCCAGTATTGGTGAACCCAGTGCAGCCTGTATTTGTGCGCAAGGAATTTTCCAATCTCGCCACCATGACAACGGCCTTGTTGTCGGCGGCTGCTCTTTTCAGCAGCGATGCACGGGCGGAAACCGACGTGTACCTCCTGGATGTTCCGGATTACGACTGGTATGCGGGCTGTTTCGGAACGGCCTGTGGAAATCTGGCCGGTTACTGGGATCGCAATGGCTTTCCAAATTTCTACACGGGCCCAACTTCGGAGGGGATTGCCCCCCTCGACAGCTACAACAAGAATGCAGGCATTCGCTCGATGTGGGCGAGCAGGGCCGGCTTTGACGGACGGCCTGCGGACAAACCAGGCCACATCGATGATTACTGGCGTTTTTACAGCGACCTGGCTTACAGCTACGAAGATCCATCGCCGGACCCCTATGTCACTGACAGAAGGCGGGAGCATACGCCGGATTGCATTGGTGATTTCATCGGGTTGAGCCAGCGGAAATGGAAGAAACTCGCCGATGAATGTGACGGGAACATTGATGGCTACTCGTTCGTTTTTTGGGATAGATCAGGAAATCCACGAATCAATTTCAAGCCGCAGGCGCCCGATGGCAGCTCTGTGACGGACATTCCATCCGGACTGCGCGAATGGGCGAGGTTCCGCGGTTATGACGCTGATACAATTTCACAACTGGCAGACGTGAATTCCAACAGCCCGGGAGGAATGGGATTCACTTATGCAGACCTCAAGGCGGAGATCGACGCCGGATATCCAGTGCTGATCTATCTCCAGCCGGAAGATGTCCTCCACCGGGAAATTGACGGAGAGCGGCTGAACCCGCACATCCATGGAATGCTCGCTTACGGTTACTTCATCGGTGACGATGGATCGCAGATGGTTCGACTCCGTTCGAGCTGGGCGGACGGCAGCAATTACTTTCAGCCGTGGTCCTCGGCACTCTGGACTTCGAACAACCAGCTTCGCGTGCGTGGTGTGATCTGTTTCCATCCCCTGCCCTTCGTCACCGGGATCTCCCGTGATGCGGGCACCGTGACCATTTCCTGGCAAGGGCCTTCAGCCCGGCTGCATGACGCCGTTACTGGAGACTCGCACAACATTCACTCGTATGTGATCGAGCGCTCGACGAATTTGAATCCCCCACGCTTTGAGCCGGTCAGTGGGCCTGTCTCCGGAAACGCAGCCACGTTTGCTGACTGTTGCGAGGGGACAGCTTTCTTCCGCATCCGCCTGGTAACGGCTGTGATCGGAACATCGCGCTGAATTGAGCAGTCCAATCAGAACATTGCACCCCACCTTCACCGGGCCAGAGGACCACCTGATTCAAACGGCCTGGGATCATCCCTCATGAGGGCTTCGATGTTATCGGGTGTCACCAGAAGGAAATATCGATCAAACGCAACGCGCACGTCACCTCCAGACAATTGTTCATCCAGCTTCGCCCCAGGCTTGTTCAAAACGAACACCACCAGTTTACCGGATTTCATCGCCGCGCTGATGGCTGTTGAATTTCCGATCATCCGCAGATCTGGCAGCAGCAGCGCAAACTTTGGCCCCGTCGGTTCGCTCCAAGCCGAAACTCGATTCAACTCCACAGGCAGCCCGATCAGGCTGACGATCAGTTTGCAGTCGGGATGCTGTCTCACCAGTGTATCGATGGCATCCGGCGCGATCAGGTAGCTCAATGGCGTGGTAGTCTCGGAATCGACGATGAACGCCTGGGGATTCTCCTGCGCACCGAGACGGAGTTGCGGAAATGCTGTCACCACTCTCGCGTCACCCATCGCCTTCTTCAGGGTACGCAAACTCGCCTCCTCCATCGCGCGAACTGACTTGGGCTGCCGTGGATCGTTGATGAATGGATTCGCCAGAACAAGAACTCGATCCGCTGGAAAAGCCCTCGCGAGATGTTCAGCAAGCGCTCCCATGGCAACGCCACGGACAGCGAACGATCCGTCCCGTGAACCGCGATTGAAAAAGAGCCAGAGCGAAACGCTGATCACCGCGAACGCCGCCGCGATGCCAAGACGAGAACGCGAATTCATTGCGTTCCACCAAAATAGCCCACGATGTCGCGACCGAAAAGCGCCGAGATCCCCAAGGCATCCAGCCGGGTGCGTTTGCAACTCTCAACATGGCCGTCGAGGAAGAAGCCATCGGCCTTGTTCGCGTGTCGCGCATGAACTTGATTGGCTGCTGCCACGTTGAAAAAATAATACTGCTGGCCGATCCAACCACCGCGTCCCCAGGTTGTGGTGTCCGCAAAGTGGAGATAATCCACTGGAGCACGCACGGCATCGATCTTGAGATTGCGCCCCTGGCGATACTCGTCAGGTGGATCCTGCCGGACACCATAGATCCTTGCCCAGTTGGTCGGCATGCCGGTCGATGATGAAAGGCTGGTGAAACGAAATGGCGAATAGCTCGGGCAGACAAAAACATCGAGTGACGGAAGGTAATTATTCGTTCGGAGAACCGTCGCCCAGTTGGTCGCGGGCTCGAGTCCCGGCGGCATCAGCAGAGGAAAAAGACCGGCGTGATCCTGGGAATACATCAAAGAAGCCACACCAAGCTGCCGAAGATTGTTCAGGCATTGAACCTGGCGCGCCTTGCCCCGGGCACTGCTCACCGCGGGCAGCAACAGGCTGGCAAGAATCGCAATCACAGCAATGACCACCAGCAACTCGACGAGTGTGAACCCCCGGTTCCTGCTTCGCACCATGAACTGACGTGTAATGATCAACTCCTAATTGGCCCGCGTCCGTCGCGTCGCCACCCGCAAGCTATCAGCAACAGGTCATGGGTCAATTTCCGTCAGCATAGTCCTCCCGAACACGATTACTTCGATCGTCCAATGCTCTTCAACTCCACCGTTTTCATTCAGGATTTCTGGCGGCGATGGCATATCGGCCTTTCAACGTGGGAATGTGGCGCGGTGCTGCGTGGCACTACAGAGCCATAACGATTCTTTTGATAACCGCAAACGCCAGTCCCGAATCAGATCCGCTCAGAGCCTGTCCGAAAATTGCGTGGGGGCCTGCGGCGAGGGATTTTGGCTGTGGCCAAGGCGGCGAGGCCGGAACATCCCCGCAGCGGGCTGTGACGGCCGAGCCAACGCAGGCCACGGACAAAAGACCCGCCGCCCGCAGGGTTTCCGAGTAAAGGGCCGGCTGGCTTCGTTGCTCCTCGGTCGGAGACCTCTGCGGGTATCCTCCAGTGCCCGTGCGGAAGCATTCGAGCCTCGCCATACAGCCTTTTCCTCAAAAACAGGACTCCCACGGAATTTTCGGACAGGCTCTCAAGGCTCTCTCGTCAGTCGCAACGAGCTGGGATCAAAGGAAACTTCGGAAGACTCGCCGCGCAGCTCGCATATAAACTCGACCTCCTCATTCGCGCGTGTCGAGACCCGGAATCTCAAATCAATCTGTTTCCCAGAGGCCCGCTCGCGCTGTTCATCAAAGCGCGAGTGATTGTAACGCAGCAGCGTGATCGTGCCCGATCCACCACCGCCCTCAATCCGGAGTTGGCCCGACAACCGGTAGTCCCCCGCCGGAAGACTAACCCGCGTTCTTACCGACGCCGCCAGAGCGCTGTTCGCGGATCGCAATCGCAGGCCGGTTCCACCGTTTTCAGCATCGGGTTCGCATTTCAAATCCGTCTGACCCGGTTTTCGCCTGATTTTCCAACCGCCAATCCGGGCCACACCGGCCGAGTCGAAGTCAGGCGTTGGCGTGGTGGGCAGGAAATCGGCCGCCTGCTCAAATTGCGCCCGCAACTCATCAGAACGGATGGCAATGCGGCGGCACAAATCCCCTGCTCCATTACCGCGAGCCAGACGCGGCCCGTCGTTGATTCCGTCGTCCAGTGGCCAGCGTTGTTTTGCCTGTGAGATTTTCAAATCAAGCTCCCGAGCGCGACGACACAGCCGGTCCGACACAAAGACATTGGTGTAAAGGATTCCCGCCCGCTCGACAAAACGGCGGCGCCCCTCGGTCGTGGAAAGAACGCCCCGGCTCACCAGACTGAGAGCCGGCGGCACGAAGGGCAGATCAAGCCTGCTCCGGTGCGTTCCCAATACACGATCCATCCCATGCGGCATGAACACCATCTTGTCGGAGCCGGGGTCATGGTACATCCGGTAATTGTTCCGGTTCATCGAGTAACTGTCCGAATGGCAAAGAAGCGCCTCCATTGCGGTCATCGAGAGAAAGCGATCCATGTCCAGCGCCGCTGCGAGCGCATTGAAACGCTTTCCTTCATCCGGCTCGCGCGACGCCTCGATGAGTCGTTGCACAGCGCGACGGCCCGCGGGATCACTCCCGGGATCAACACGCAGCGGCCGGTCGATGTCCTGCAGCACGCCACCTTCGTAGAGAGTTCCATCGGCGCGCCCGAAGTGATGTTTGAGAAATGATTTGTCGTAGCCCTCCACGAGCACATAGAGGCCGAGCGGACGTCCATTGAGTTTCACCAGCGCATGATCGGCGCGAGGCACGGGCACGCCGGCCGCAGCGAACAATTCGCGGGACAACTTCTCATGCAGCCGTGTCGGATCTTGAACCGAGTTGTTGAGCGAGATTTTGGTCAGACCGTGAAACTTCTGTTTCGGCGCGTGCTTGTTGAAGTTCAGAGTCAGCGCCGGGAATTGATCAATGGGCTGGAAGCTGGTGAACCCTTTCAACTGAACCGCTACATTCGTGTAAGTCCTACCCGCTTCGACAATCCGGGCTCGTGCCTGGGGCTTGCCCTGCCCAAACCGTGTCGAACCGGATTCACGCAATAGTTGAAGACCCTCTGCGTTAATCTCGATGGAAATCTCCATGAGATTTGTGCTCTGAAAAATGTCGTCCCCTGCCCCGTTGCCATTTACCGCCACACACACTCCCGAAGTCAGGACAAAGAAACAAAGCTTCGTCAGCACCAAAGCCCGGAACAAGCGTCTGAGCAGCCAAGTGAAAGCTTCTATGCGACGGGCTTGTTTCATGGATCACGGTAACTACGCCGCAGCGTGGCTCGATAGCAATCGGCGGTCAACCAACCGTTGAAACTCAGAAAAGCAAAGGAGACCTCAACTGACCGACAACTCGCGCTTGGTTGATACATCGGGCAGCTCTTCCGTGCAGTGGAGCAGAATGCTCCAGAATCGACCAATGATGATCATTCGCAATGGCGTTGCCTCTCAAGGTGCCCACCGCTACAAGGGCAACATGCAAACAGGGGTTCCAGTCACTCCCCAGACTCTGGCGGTGAACCAAACGTCCACACCGCAAGGAAGCACTCCTCCCCTGCCCGCTCCGCCAGGGACCGAGGTGCCTGATCACAAACTGTTGCGAGTGATCGGGCGCGGCGCTTATGGAGAAGTATGGCTGGCACAACACAAAACGCTGGGAACCTTGCGCGCGGTGAAAATTGTCCGCCGCGATTCCTTCGGTGATGAGCGTCCGTTCCAGAGGGAGTTCGACGGGCTGCAAAAATACGAACCCATCTCACGCGGCCACCCGAACCTCATGGCCATCCTCCACGTCGGCGGCTCGGACGACTGCTTCTATTGCGTGATGGAGTTGGCGGACGCTACGACGTGTGTGGGAGTTCAAAGTTCTGAGTTCAAGGTTCAAGGCATTCCCGAATCAGAGCGGAGAGCCGAATTTGAAGCGCCTCCGACTTTGAACCTGGAACCTGGAACTTTGAACTCGTTTGTTCCCCGGACCCTCCGCTCTGATCTCAAACGACACGGAGCCCTGCCCATCGACCGCTGCCTCGAAATCGGCCATTCCCTCGCCAGCGCGCTCGCGTATCTGCACGCGCAGAAGCTCGTGCATCGCGACGTGAAACCGTCCAATGTCATCTTCGTCGGTGGCGTGGCGAAGCTGGCGGACATCGGCCTCGTGGCCGGCATCGATGACGCTCGCTCCTTCGTGGGCACCGAAGGCTACATTCCGCCCGAAGGACCGGGCACGCCATCAGCGGATTGTTACAGCCTCGGCAAACTCCTTTACGAACTGATTACCGGCCACGACCGCAACGCCTGGCCCGAACCACCCGCCGATCTCGCCACGCGCCCCGACCGCGAACGACTGCTCGAACTCAACGCCATTCTGCATCGCGCCTGCGCGCCAAAGCCCGACCATCGCTACACCGATGGCGCTGCGATGATGACTGATCTCGAACGTCTCATCGAAGGTAGGTCCGTCAGGCAACAGCAGATGTGGCAACGCCGTGGGCAATTCGGAGCAAAGCTAGTACTCCGTCAGTCATCAAATGAGGGGTAAAGTTTCTTGAGTTTGACGCGGGCATCGTCGGTGGTGAAACGCCAGTTGATTTTGGAAGAGGGCTGATTGCGACGCCGGGTCCAGGCGGCGATCTCTTGGCG
>SXMN01000223.1 GCA_005777315.1 Verrucomicrobiales bacterium | reverse complement strand
GCCCGGTCGGCGCGCTGACCTCGAAGGATTTCCGCTTCCAGATGCGCGTGTGGTTCCTCAAGGAGACCAAGAGCCTCTGCACAAGTTGCGGCACCGGTTGCAACACCGTCATCGGCTCGCGCGAGGAGAAGGTCTATCGCTACGAGCCGCGGCAGAACGACGCCGTGAACTCGACGTGGATGTGCGACTCGGGCCGCTTGAATTACAAGTGGATCAACCGCGAAGACCGTCTCAAGGACGTGTTAGTGAGTGGTCAGAGGTCCACGTGGACGACCGCCATCAAGGAAATCTCCGAGAAGCTCGTGAAGGCGCCACCAGGTTCCGTCGCCATAGTGGCAAGCGCGCGGCAGACGACGGAAGAGCTTTACCTGCTCAAGAAACTCGCGACCAAGCTGGGCGCGCTCACTGACTCCGTTCCCCGCGAGGGCGAAGGCGACAAGCTGCTCGTCAACGCCGACAAGAATCCCAACAGCAACGGCGCGCGGCTCACGGGCATTGCGTTCACCGAGATGGGCATCAACCTGCCGAAGATCGCCGACGGCATCCGCGCGGGCCGCATCAAGACGCTCATCGTCTTCGGCGAGGACGTGACCAAGTGCGGCATCGGCGCTGACGTGCTCGTGAAGCTCGACGCGCTCATCGTCAGCGACATTTTGCCGAATGAGACGACGAAGAAGGCGCACTACGTCCTGCCCGGCTGCGCCCACGCCGAGAAGCGCGGCACGTTTGTCAACGTGAAGGGACGCCTGCAAAAGTTCATGAAAGCCGTCGAGCCGAAGGGCGACGCGCGGTCTGAGTGGGAATTCCTGCGCGAACTCGTCGTAAACCTCACTGGCAAGAACAGCTACTCGAGCATCGAGGGCCTGTTCAACCAGATGGCGAAGGACGTGCCTGCCTTCGAGGGTGCCGAGTGGGCCAAACTCGGTGACACCGGAGTAAACGTGCCGATCTGATATCAATGGACTGGAACTTTGTCATTTTTAGCACGCTGAAGATCCTATGTGTGATCTTTCTGGCACTCATGCCGATGGTGGCTTACGCGGTTCTCGCGGAGCGGAAGATTTCGGCATTCATCCAGGATCGCGTGGGGCCAAACCGCGTTTCCCTCCCGCTGATCGGCGGCATTCCGATAATCGGACCTTTCCTGACGAGGTGGGGCGTTTGGCAGCCGATGGCCGATGGGCTCAAGGCGTTCCTCAAGGAGGATTTCACACCGAACTACGTCCGCAAAGCTTACTTCTGGTTGGCCCCGGCGCTCACGATGACTCCCGCGTTTCTGACCATTGCAGTGATTCCATTCGGGTCGAATCTGGGAAACCAAAAGATGGTCATTGCGGATCTGAACGTCGGAATTCTCTACACGTTCGGCATTGTGTCACTTGGAGTTTATGGAATTGTTCTGGCCGGCTACGCGAGTAATTCGAAGTATCCTTTCCTCGGCGGTATTCGATCCACTGCCCAGATGATCTCCTACGAGATCGCGATGGGTATGTCCGTCATTCCGGTGTTTCTCGTCGCTGGCGACTTGAACCTTTCGAAGATTGTCGAGCGTCAGGCACTGGAAGGCTGGTTTGCTCTGCCATTCATGGCGCAGCAGCAAACTTTGATGAGCTATCTGCTCTGGCCGTGCGCGATGATCTCGTTTTTCATCTTTCTCGTCTCCGCGTTTGCCGAGACAAACCGTTTGCCGTTCGACCTGCCCGAGTCTGAGACGGAGCTGGTTGCCGGCTACAACACCGAATACAGCTCGATCAAGTTCGCGCTCTTCTTCATGGGCGAATATGCCAACATGATCGCGGCGTCGTGCATGATGGTGACGCTGTTTTTCGGTGGATGGAGCCTGCCTGGCCTGGCAACTCCCGCGAATACGATCCTCGCCGGGCTGTTGCACATCGGTGTCTTCGTCGGAAAGATGCTCGTGTTTATGGTGCTGTTCATCTGGGTGCGCTGGATGTTGCCGCGCTTCCGGTATGATCAATTGATGGACCTGGGCTGGCGAAGGTTTGTGCCGCTGGCGCTGGCGAACATTCTGGTGACTGCCACGGTGCTGCTGCTCTTGAACTCCAAATGAAATGCCTGTTGTCCTCAGAGAAAGTGGATTCCGGTTCTACTTCTATAGCATGGAAGGGAACGAGCCGCCGCATGTCCATGTGGACAAAGGAGGAGCGTCAGCCAAGTATTGGCTCGAGCCGATACGGATCGCGTCGAACCGCAATTACGGCCCTACGGAGTTGCGCCGGATTTCGCAAATCCTTTTCGAACACCAAACTGAACTGTTGGGGCAATGGCATGAATACTTCGATTCCTGACCCGCGAGTGAAAGACGTAAAGGTCACGTCTGCGATGCTGATCGTCAAGCTACACGATGGTCGTGCTATCAGTGTGCCGGTCGAGTGGTATCCGCGTTTGGCGCGCGGAACCCTTAAGCAGCGAAATCAATGGGAGCCGTGTGGTGCAGGTCTCGGTATTCACTGGCCTGACTTGGATGAAGATCTGAGCGTTGAAGGTTTGCTTGCAGGGAACCCTTCGCCTGAGTTTCGCCGCAAGCACCCAAAGACGAAGCCGTCCCCAAAAAGAGTGCTGGCATGATCGTTCAACGCAAACCGCTGACTTTCTGGGAACGCCTTTACCTGCCGGCCATCGCTGGTGGGTTCAAGGTGACGTGGAAGCATTTCAGACGAACGCTCTTTGGCGGAGACAACGCCGCGAAGCAGACATCCAAAGGCTATTATCCTGAAGTGCCTTGGACGGTCGCCGATGGTTACCGAGGTGCGCCATACCTCCT
This sequence comes from Verrucomicrobiales bacterium, assembly GCA_005777315.1. Taxonomy (GTDB): domain Bacteria; phylum Verrucomicrobiota; class Verrucomicrobiia; order Limisphaerales; family F1-12-MAGs170; genus F1-120-MAGs170. The sequence continues at coordinate 2,388 of SXMN01000223.1, read as the reverse complement.
GAAGGATCAGGACGGCAACACGAAATGTGTGAGCTGCCAGCTCTGCGAATTCGTCTGCCCGCCCAAGGCCATCAAGATCACGCCGCCCGGCGACAGCGGTCTCAAGGCGGATCGATCGAATGCCGAGAAGATGCCGCTGGAGTTCGAGATCAACATGCTTCGGTGCATCTTCTGCGGCTTCTGCCAGGAGGTATGTCCTGAAGAGGCGATCTTCCTGCAAAAGGATTACTCGCTCACCGGCCTGACCCGCAGTGAGATGATCTACGACAAGGAAAAACTCCTGGCCCTGGGTGGCACGAACGCAGGCATTCAGAAATGGAAACACAAACTGGAAGAGGCGAAGGTGCAGGAAACGTTTCCGGTGAAGCTCTGATGAATTTCTAAACATGGCCGCCCAGGACTATTTATTCTACATCTTCGCTGCCCTGACGCTGCTCTGTGGCTTGCTGGTCGTCGTGAATCCCTTCAGCCGGAATCCGGTGACTAGCGCGATGTTTCTGGTGCTAACCATCGTTTCGATGGCGGGGCTCTTCGTGCTGTTGCATGCGTTCTTCCTCGCGGCGGTGCAGATCCTGGTTTACGCCGGTGCGGTGATGGTTCTCTTTTTGTTCGTCATCATGCTTCTGGATTTGAAGGAGGAAGAACGCCGCAAGATCAGATTGTTTGGCTTGATCACCGGGCTGCTTTCGGTGCTGGCCGTGCTGGGCGTCGTCCTCAAAACATACCTCGTGGACTCAAGGTTGAGCGCAAACCTGCAGCCTCCCACGATTGAAGGCGGCACGGCTGCGCTCGGTACAATACTATTTAAGAATTACTTGCTCCCGTTTGAAATTCTCTCGCTGCTGCTGCTCGTGGCGATGGTGGGGGTGATTCTTCTGAGCAAGAAAGATTTGAAGTAATGAAACCACGAATTGACATGAGCAAACACGAATCAGGAGTTCATCCCCTCGCGTTCGTGTTCACTCGTGTTTAGCCAAACAATGCACGTCGGCCTTGAACATTATCTGGTGGTGACCGCGCTGCTTTTCAGCCTCGGGTTGCTGGGCGTGATCGCGCGGCGCAATCTGCTTGTGATCTACATGTCGCTCGAATTGATGCTCAACGCGGCCAACCTCGCCCTGGTTTCATTCTCGCGCTTTACGGACAATCTCAATGGCCAGGTGATGGTGTTTTTCATCATCACAGTGGCGGCAGCGGAGGTCGCGGTGGGGCTGGCTTTGATTGTAGCCCTCTACCGGAAGAAACAGACCGCGCATGTCGAAGACCTGACCACGATGAAACTTTGACCGGCAGAAGCGAACCTATGTTTGGAAATCCTGAAAATCTCGCCTGGCCGATCTTATTCCTGCCGCTGTTGTCGGCGGTGGTGATCACGCTGTTTACACAACGGCAGCCGAAGGTCAGCGCCCTGATCTCGATCGGTGCTGTGGCCTTGTCCTTCGTGCTCTCCTGCGCGCTCTTCGCAACGCTTCCGCTTGATAAAGGGCTTCACGAAATTGGAGTTCAATGGCTTTCCGTGGGCAACCTGGAGGTCAGCCTCGGCGCGCGTTTGGACGGACTCAGCTTGATGATGTTGCTCGTGGTGACCGGAGTTGGCGGCGTCATTCACGTCTATTCCTATGGCTACATGCATGATGATCAGTCTTTCTCGCGCTTCTTCGCGAGCATGAGCTTGTTCACGTTTTCCATGCTCGGCATCGTTCTCGCCAGCAACTTTCTCCAGATGTTCGTCTTCTGGGAACTGGTCGGCGTGTCCAGCTACCTCCTGATCGGGTTCTGGTATGAACGAGCGTCCGCAGCGGATGCTTGCAAGAAGGCGTTCATAACTAATCGGCTTGGCGACTTCGGTTTCCTGCTGGGAATCATCATGGTTTGGGCTGCTGCTGGCTCATTAAACTTCGCTCAACTCGAACAGCGTTTCGCAAGCAGCCCGGAAGTCATGGGGGCGATGGCAACGGTGGCGGGGCTCTTGATCTTCTGCGGTGCCATGGGCAAGAGCGCACAGTTTCCCCTCCATGTCTGGCTGCCCGACGCGATGGAAGGGCCAACACCCGTTTCCGCGCTCATCCATGCGGCGACGATGGTGGCTGCGGGTGTCTATATGCTGTGCCGGGTCTTCTTCATGCTGAACGTTCCGGCACTGGAAATCATCTCCTGGATTGGTGGCTTTACCGCCTTGCTCGCCGCGCTGATCGCCGTTCAGCAAGACGACATCAAACGCATCCTTGCCTACTCCACACTCTCGCAACTCGGATACATGGTGATGGCTGTCGGTCTCGGTATTAGTGCTCTCCTCACCTAGCTAGACTATGATGTATTCTATGCTCTCCACTCATAGCAGGACATGGGTATTACTAGTAGTACACTAGATGGTCAGGACAGGGTATC
>SXMN01000222.1 GCA_005777315.1 Verrucomicrobiales bacterium | reverse complement strand
GATGTTCATGAGTTGTTCGCGTTCTGGCGGTGACAAACGGATGCGATACTTAATTGGCATCTACTCCAATTAGACACGCTTATCCAAAGTACAAGCTCAATTTGTTTGACCCATCAACTCACGACTGACGGAGTACTAGGACAGATCGCGGCGAAAAATCTGCCAACCCAAGAACCTCCAAATCGGCCAAAGACTGATTCCACATCAAGTTGCAATTTCAGGCCGGGATCCGTTCGGATCCCGGCCTTTTTTATTGAAAATGGTTTTGTGGATGAGCAGTGAACTGGCGGTGAATTTGGTGCCAGAACATTCCGACAACTCTCCATTGCCCTCCGTGGTTGATTTCCATTTGATGAACCGATGATCGACTCTGTTGAACCAGCAGCCGCTTCTCCCGTCGATTTGAGAAAATCGCGCCGACGAAAGAGTGATTCCACCGCCGTGACGGTCCCGCGCCTTGACCGCCTTCCTCCGCACTCTCTTGAAGCCGAGCAAGGTGTGCTCGGCTGTATTCTGATTTCACCGCAGGAATGCATGGGTGAGTGTATTGAACGTCTGAAACGTGGGAGCGAAGTTTTCTACGACCTGCGACATCAGCAGATTTTCGATCTCCTGTCGGGCATGTACGATCAGAAGGAGGCGATCGATCTGATTACAGTTCAGCAACGCCTGAAGGACGCCAACCAGCTTGAGGCGATCGGCGGCATCACCTATCTGGCATCGCTTGCCGACTCGGTTCCATCAGCGGCCAACCTGATGTACTACGTGGATATTCTCCGTGAGAAGTACCTTCTCCGGCGGATGATCCACACCTGCACTGAAGTGGTGGGACGGGTTTATGAGCACGAAGGACAGGTCGATGCTCTGCTCGACGAAGTGGAGAGAGATGTGCTCCGCATCAGCGAGGAAAGAGTTGAGTCCACCACCCGGACAATCAAAGACCTTGTTCACAAGGCAATCAATACCATCGAGGAGTTTCACCAACGCCAGGGGATGCTCACCGGAATCGGTACCGGTTTCACTGATCTGGACAAGATGACGAGCGGTCTTCACGGCGGGGAAATGATAGTCATCGCCGCCCGTCCTTCCATGGGCAAGACGTCGCTGGCAATGAACATCGCCGAGCATGTCGCACTCGACCTGAACCTGCCGGTGGGTGTGTTTAGCCTTGAGATGAGTTCAGAATCACTGGTGCTGCGGCTGCTTTGCTCGCGTGCGCGGGTCAATCTACGTAATATTCGCGACGGTTTTCTTGCCGAACGTGACTTCCCCAAGCTCACCGGCGCCGCTGGAAAGCTGGCCGGGGCACCGCTGTTCATAGATGACACTTCGGGCCTGTCCATTCTGCAATTGCGGGCCAAGGCCCGTCGGATGTACCAACAGAACGGCATCAAGCTCTTTGTCATTGACTACCTACAATTGCTCAATTCTACTTCGCGCCGAGCTGAAAACCGGCAGCAGGAAATCGCTGATATTTCCAACGGCATCAAAGCCTTGGCCAAGGAACTGAATGTTCCGATCATTGTGCTGGCGCAGCTAAACCGCGACATGGAGAAGGAAAAGGGGCGCGTTCCTCGCATGTCGGATTTGCGTGAGTCGGGTGCCATTGAACAGGACGCTGATCTGGTGGGATTGCTTTACAAGCCGTCCAAGGAATCCGACACGGAAGATGGCGCTGTGCCGCAGACGCAGGAAGCAATTCCAGTGAACATGCTCATCGCCAAGCAACGAAACGGCCCGACTGGTGATGTTTGTCTGACTTTCTTGAAGTCAATTACACGTTTTGAAAATGCCGCCAAAGTCAGCGACGAAGATGTGCCGCAATAATCCGAGTTGATGAAACTTTTCCTCCGCGGTTCATGGCCCATGTGGGGCATTTTTCTTTGCTGCATCCACATGGCATCCACGCAAGCCATGGCTCAGGCCGTGTCCGCTTCTCCTGTTCAGAAGATTGAGATCCGCCATGTCGGGCCTCCATCCGCGAGCGATGATCTCATCAAGGCGAACATTCGGGTCAAAGTCGGAGACACATACACCCGGACAGGCGTCGATGATGATGTCCGCACTCTCTACTCGACAGGATTGTTCCAGAACATCCGGGTCGCAGAGGAGCGGGCCGCGGCTGGAGTCACTCTGATCTATTTCGTCCAGGGCAAGGCCACATTGACCGATGTTCGATTCGAGGGAAACAAGAAGTACAGCAACAGTAAATTGCAGAAGAAGCTGACATCAAAAATCGGCGAGCCCCTTGACGAGCGCAAGCTCTTCACCGACAGCCTGGAAATCCAAAAACTGTACCAAAAAGCCGGATACCAGAAGACTGAGGTCAAGGTTGCACCTCCGGCCATCGATGAGCAGACGGGACGCGGGCGAGTGACGTTTGAAATCAAAGAGTCTCCCAAGGTCAGGATTTCAAACGTTCAGTTCGTCGATGCCAACGCGTTTACCCAGAAGAAACTTCGCAAAACCATCAAGACTCGCCGCCGATGGATGTTTTCGTGGATTACCGGGAGTGGCGTGCTGAAGGACGAGCAGTTTGAAGAGGACAAGGAGAAACTCTCCGACTTCTATCGCAACGAGGGTTATATCGACTTTGAGCTGAAGGATGTCAACTTCGACTACAAAGATCCAAAGCACTTGAATCTTCGCCTCAACATATCCGAGGGGGCGCAATACAAGGTCGGAGCTGTTGAGTTCAAGGACAACAAGCTTTTTACCGCCGAGCAGATCATGAAGCCGGAGCGCGGCTCCACGCCGGTAAAGATGACGGTGGGGAAAACATTCACCCCCAAGGGACTCACCGACGACATCGAAGCCATCCAGGATTTCTACTCTTCGAAAGGGTATATCGATGTTCGGGTCGTGGCGGATAAGAACCCGAACACTGAAAAAGGGACGATGGATCTCGTTTACCAGATTCTAAACGAGGACAAGGGCAAGTCTTACATCGAGAAGATAGATATTCGCGGAAACACGAAGACTCGGGATCGGGTGATCCGGCGGGAATTGGCAGTCGCGCCTGGAGAAGTGTTCGACATGGTGCGCGTCAAGCGCAGCAAGGGGCGTTTGGAACAGATGGCGTTCTTCGACAAAGTGGATACGGACATCGAGCCGACTGACATCCCCAACCGCAAGAACCTCGTCATCGGCGTCGAAGAGGGAAGCACCGGCAATTTCGAACTCGGAGCAGGCTTCAGCTCTGTGGACAACCTCGTCGGCTTTGTCGGTTACCGGGAAGGCAATTTTGATCTTTTCAACCCGCCCTATTTTCGTGGCGGCGGCCAGAAATTCCGCATCAACATCCAGATGGGGACGAGGCGCAAGGATTATGTCTTGTCCTTCATCGAACCGTGGTTCCTCGGCCGCAAGCTGGCGTTTGGAACGGACCTTTACCACCGCGAGCTGAACTTCTACAGCGACCTCTACGATATCACGCAGACAGGCGGTCGTCTGAGTCTGACGCGTACCCTCGGGAGCGACTTCCTGATCGGCAACGTGAGCTACACCATGGAGAACATTGGCATCTCCCATGTGTCAACCAACGCTCCGCTGGTCATCCGCAATGAGCCATCCGACCGTTTAGTTTCAAAATTTGGAGCGGGTCTCGCTTACGACACGCGGAATAACGTTCAGCTTCCCAACAAGGGACACCGTACCGAATTGATGGGGGAAATCGCCAGCCGACAACTTGGTGGCGACACCGACTTTTACAAAATTCGCCTCCAGACATCCCTGTATTTCCCGGGATTCTTCGATGGCCACGTCTGGGAAATCCTTGGGCAGGCCGGGGTGGTGGATAACTTTGGTGACACGACTCGTGTGCCACTGTTTGATCGCTACTTCCTGGGTGGCGTGACTTCATTGCGCGGGTACCGTTACCGCAAGGTTGGACCGACAGACACTGGGGAACCGATCGGTGGTGAGATGTTCTGGTACGGTTCCGTGGAGTACAGTCTGCCAATTATTGATCGTTTGCGTTTCGCAATGTTCTACGACATCGGAAACGTGTATTTGAATTCGTACAGCTTCGATTTGCAACCGGGGCAGGCCACCTACAGCGATGACGTGGGCGTGGGCTTTCGAATCAACATCCCGCGCCTTGGCCCCCTCCGCCTGGACTATGCATTTCCGCTCTCGCATGATGCCGGCGTCAGCAGCTCCGGAAAGTTTCAGTTTAGTGTCGGGTTCACACGCGACTTTTAGGCAATAATTTTATGATGAAGCGACATTTCGGATACCAAATCATCCTCGGACTGGCTCTGGGTCTTTTCACTTACACACACACGCCGATGGCTCGGGCCGCAGATGCCCAACCCAAGATTGCCACAACCAACCTCCGTAAAATCTTCGAAGGCTACTTCAAGACCAAGCAGGCGGATCTGCAATTGAAGGAGCGTGGAGCTGAAGCGGAGAAGGTGCTCAAGGGAATGCTCGACGACTATCAAAAAGCCAGCGACGAGTACAAGACTTTCAGCGCCGGTCTGGCAGATCAGGCAGTGTCGGCGGAGGAAAGGGACAAGCGCAAGAAGTCAGCCGAGGCCAAGTTAAGCGAGCTTCAGGAGATTGAGCGCAGTGTGAAACAGTATCGGGCCGATAATCTTCAACGCCTCGAAGACCAAAAAAAGCGAATGCGCGAAAACGTGCTTCGTGACATCCGTGAAAAGATCACCATCAAGGCAAAAGCTGGAGCTTTCAATCTTGTGCTTGATTCTTCGGCTGAAACCATAAACCAGACTGACGTTGTCCTCTTCAACAATGGTCTGACTGATCTGACGGAGGAAATCATCAGTGAGCTTAATGCGAATGCGCCTCCAAATCTTTCCGGAATCGAGAAGGATGAAAAGAAAGATGGAAAGAAGGGCGAAAAGAAATAGCCCTACCGTTAGAGTTTCAATTGGATGCCTCTGAGTCGAGGTTCTGCCCGATGTGGGGTGTGTTTTGCACGAAACTCGGGTCAGTTGTCCTTTTCCCTGCCTCAATGAATTATTGCTGTGGAACCAGCATAGTCCTCTAAACGCACAGATACTGGTGGGAGGCTTTTGGAAATTTTACTTTGCAATAATACGTAAACGTATAGGTTGCCGCCGCATTTGAGAAAATGAGCACGATTCCTCACATCCCAGTCATCCGCCCCGGTCGCAGCTACGACAGTCTCGACAAGATCACCATCACCGATCACAAGACTGGCGAAGCCGTAGCCAAGGTCAGCACCATCAATGCTGGAATCATTCGTAAAGATCTCCAAAAGATCAGCGGGTCTCGCGACGCGTTGAAGAAGTTTTCCGTCCAGCAATTGCTGGACATTTCAGCCGCTGCAGGTGAGCTGTTCCTGAACGGAACGCTGCCACTCGGTGACCGGGGGCACATGCAATCGCCGCAGGAGTACATCGAGCTGCTTTCTCGAACGAGCGGTCTGCCATGGGTGATGGTGCGGCGCAACATGACCAAGATCCACCAGGCACTGACCCAGATGAAGACCATCTTGAATGGCCTTACGCGCGGTCTTGATCTCGGGATTCTCGATTCCGGTTGCGGCGAACAGTTCGGAACGAAGATCAGCTTTTTTCCGACGACGCAGGCGCTGGGGTTGGTGATGCCGAGCAATTCCCCGGCGGTCAACTCGCTTTGGCTTCCCGCCATCGCCCTCAAGATACCCGTTGTCATCAAGCCGGGCAGGGAGGAGCCATGGACACCGTATCGGCTGATCCAGGCGTTCACTGCTGCTGGCTGCCCTGCGGAGGCTTTTGGCTTTTATCCGACCGACCACGAAGGAGCCGGTGAAGTTTTGCGCTCATGCGGTCGGGCGTTGATTTTCGGGGACAAGACCACCACGGCGCAGTATGCAAACAACCCGGCTATTCAAATTCACGGGCCGGGCTGGAGCAAGATTCTCGTAGGCGAGGACCAGATTGAACGCTGGCCCGAGTTCATCGACGTGATGGTATCGGCCATTTCAGACAATGGAGGGCGCAGTTGCATCAATGCTTCGACGATCGTGGTTCCGAAATACGCCGCCGAGATCGCCGATGTGCTGGCAGAACGGCTCGGCCCCTTGGAACCGCTGCCGGCGAGCGATGAGAAGGCCCGTCTGTCCGGTTTTGCCAATATGAAGATGGCTGACTTCATCGATGCCCAGATTGAGGAAGGATTGAAGACGCCAGGAGCAGCCGACGTGACCGCGAAGTATCGCAACGGTTCAAGAAGGGTCGAGTTTCAGGGCGGCGTGTTTCTACGCCCAACCATTGTCCTTTGCGACTCCTTCTCGCATCCACTCGCCCATCGAGAATTTCTCTGCCCGTATGCAAGCGTCGTTCAAGTGTCACAGGGAGAAATGCTCAAACAGATCGGTTACTCACTGGCAGTCAGCGCCATCACGAAAGACCCGATGTTCATCGAACAGCTCTTCGATTACCCGCATATCGAGCGGTTGAACATTGGCCCTGTTTCGACGATGCAGATCTCCTGGGATCAGCCGCACGAGGGCAACATGTTCGAGTTCCTATACAGACGTCGAAGCATTGAACGCGCGTGGTAGGGAATTCCCTGCTGGAGTGAACAGCTTTTGGCAATCTTCCGTCAGACTGTGCGCATGAGAAAGAACTCCGAATCCAAGTCATGGGAAGTGCTGCCATCCTTCGATCAGCAGCCACACACGCGACTTGTGTTTGGACCGGGAGCTGTCGAAGAAGTTGGCACACTCGCACAGGAGCTGGGCGCAAGCCGGGTGCTGGTGGTTACCGATGCAGGCATCGTTGCCGCCGGCCATGCAAGCCGCGTAGAGGGTCTTGTTCGGGCCATCGGTCTGCACGTGGTGAGCTTTCAGGACGTTCTCGCGAACCCTACGACGCGTTGCGTGGACAATTGTGTGCGAGTGGCGCGTGATGCTGGAATCGACCTGATCATCGGCTTGGGCGGCGGCAGCAGCATGGACACGGCAAAGGGCTGCAATTTTATCCTCACGAATGGCGGTCAGATGCGTGATTACTGGGGTGTGGGCAAGGCTACGAAACCGATGCTGCCACTGATCGCGATTCCAACCACCGCCGGCACCGGCAGCGAATGCCAGTCCGCCGCCTTGATCGCGGATGAGGAGACGCATCAGAAGATGGCGTGCCTGGATCCGAAAGCAGCGGCGCGAGTCGCCATTCTTGATCCATTGCTCACTGTTTCCCAGCCGCCAGGAGTTACTGCTTGCACTGGCATTGATGCCATTGCCCACGCCGTGGAAACGGCTGTGACACGTAAGCGGAATCCCTTTTCCTCGATGTATTCTCACGAGGCTTTCAAGCTTTGTGTGCCGAGTTTACCGCGCGTCTTGCAGCAGCCCGCAGACATTGAAGCTCGCGGAAGGATGCTTCTAGGTGCGGCCTTCGCGGGAACCGCCATCGAGAACAGCATGCTGGGCGCGGCCCACTCGACCGCCAACCCGCTGACCGCGCACTTCGATGTTGTACATGGTGTGGCCGTGGGACTGATGCTGCCGCATGTGGTGCGTTTCAATGCGAAGGAGGAGAATCCGGCCCGCGCTTATGCGGAACTGGCATCCGGACCCGGGATCGCCTGCATCGGAGATGGAATCCAATCCGCAGTGGATGCGTTGGTGGCGCGATTGGAATCCCTGCTCGATGTTGCGCAGATGCCGCGCTCGCTGGCCGACTGCGGCGTGAGCAGGGACTCAATTCCTTCGCTGGCTGCCGAGGCGGCCAGGCAATGGACGGCAGGCTTCAATCCGCGTGCCCTGACAGTGGACGATTTTGTGGCGCTCTACGAGGCAGCCTTCGAGCCGCGCAGGGGATGAGACCGTTGCCTCACGGATAACTGACACCGAACGGGTCTGAGCGGGCCGACGAATATCCGTCCGGAACAGGCCGAGACGAGCGGTATGTCCTGTTCTGTGGCTGGATGAATTGGAGGGAATCTCTCACACCGCCGGGTATTCCCAAGGCGATCGATACGTTCGGCCCAACAGCTTGTTGGCCTCCGGATCGCCAGTGAATTCCTCCCGTGCGCCGTCCCACGCGAGACTTCGACCAAGCCGCCACGAGATCATGCCGAGCAGCGGAATCGTGGAAGAGCGGTGCGCTGCCTCGATGTGGCTGACAGGCGGTCGTTTTGCGTCGATCGCGTTCAAAAAATCAGCCCACAGGAGCTTGATGTTATGGCCGTCGGGCTCCTGCAATTGCGAATCCTCATGCAACACGGGATCCCGGTCATTTGCGGGGTGAAATGTCCAGCCATCGCGCCAGCCGATGTGCAAGGTGCCCTTGGTTCCGTAAAAGTAGGCGCCGATCTTGTGCTTCTCGGCCCGGTTGTCAGCGAATTTTCGGTGTTCCCAGGTGCAGGTGAAATTCTCGAACTCGAATACCGCCACCTGATGATCGGGGGCGTCTGAGGTCTGCTCCCTGTCATTGAGGATTGCGGGGCCGGAGATCGGGCGCCCGCCAGTGCAGAACACCCGCTTCGGATAATTCTCCCCGGACCACCACAAGACTTGATCCAGCCAGTGCACACCCCAATCACCAAGTGTGCCGTTGGCGTAATCGAGGAAATTGCGGAACCCGCCCGGATGAATTTTCGAATTGAATGGTCGCAGCGGCGCGGGGCCGCACCAGAAATTCCAGTCCAGGCCGTCGGGTGGTTCGCTGTTCGGCTTTGGCGTTTCACGACCGCCACCGCCGTGTGCGAAGAGCCGCACCATGCCTACTTTCCCCGCCTTCTCCTCCCGCAGAAACTTCATCGCGCTGGCGTGGTGTGGCCCGATGCGTCGATGCAATCCGACCTGGAGTACGCGCCCGGTTTCGCGGGCGACACGGAGCAAGGCTTTGCTCTCGTTTACTGTGTGCGCTGTCGGTTTCTCCAGATAAACATGAGCTCCGGCCTTCAGTGCCGCGATGGCAGGCAGCGCGTGCCAGTGGTCCGGAGTTCCGATGATCACGATCTCCGGCTTCTCCTTCTCCAGCAACTCGCGGTAATCTTTGTAGGTCTTCGGCTGGTCGCCGCTGAGATCCTTCACCTGTTCCGCGGCGTTCTCCAAAGTCGTCGCATCCACATCGCAAAGAGCAACAACCTTGGAACGTCGCGCCTCCATTGCTTCCTTGAGAATGTTTTTGCCCCACCAGCCAGAACCAATCAGTGCGGTGCGAAAAGTCCGGCCTGGCTCGGCTGCGGTGTTGATGAATGGAAAGGCCGTGAAAGCCACGCCTGCTCCAGCGCTCGATTTGAGAAAATGGCGACGGGGAACATTCATTGAACGTGATCTTGGAGCGGGGCCCGCCAGCGAGGCAATTATTTCTTTCTCACGTCCACCACTGCTACGTCTCCTCGAGAGTTGCGGCAGTAAATTCGACCGTTGGCCAGCACGGGGGTTGTCCAGGATTTGCCACCAAAGATCTGTGCTCGTGCCGAAGGCTGGAAACGTTCGGGCGAGGCTGGCGCAATGATCAATTCGCCCTTTTCGGTCAGAATGATGAGTTTTCCGTCCGAGGCAATCAGCCCGCCAGCACCAAAATTCGGCTGCGACCACTTCTCCGTACCGGTGGCAAACTCGACGCACTTGAGCGAAGGACTTTTGCTTTCGTCATCATCCACTCCGTAGAGATGTCCATTGATGAGGATCGATGCGTTCATCTGGGTGCGAAGAGCTTTGCTGGTCCAGACACTCTCCGGTTGACCCTTGCCCAGTTTGAACAGACCAGCACCTTTGCCGTAGCCGCTGGAAATAAAGGCGAGATTGCCTTCGATGATGGGGTCGGCGGCGTTGACGCCGTATTGTGTTGCCCAACGGATGCGCCAGGATTCCTTGCCGCTCTTCAGGTTCACAGCGGCGTAACTCTGCCCGGAACCGAGCAACACGAGCATTTCCTCGCCTTGCATGATCGGAAGCGGAGTCGAATAGCCGGCTGGCTTCTCGCCGGATTTCCAAAGGATTTTCCCACTGGTCTTGTCCAGCGAGAGGCCTGCCTCCCCCACATTCAGGATAAGCAGATTGCCAGCAACGAGCGGCGAACCGCCGAATCCCCAGTCGGGAATTGGAGCGTTGGTTTCTTTCTGGATGTTTTTGGACCAGACAATTTTTCCGGTCGCGGATTCGAAGCAGAACAAGTCGCCCCAACGGCCCAGAGTAAAAACGTGATCTCCATCGACCGTTGGCGTGCCGGTGGTGCCGCCGTCGAAAAACTTGTCTCCGAGATCGGATGGATAGCTGTGCTTCCAAAGCACCCTGCCGGAATCGGCGTCGAAACAATATACCGTGTCCGCATCGCTGGCGTGACCCAGTGTGAAAGCGCGGCCGTTCGCAACGGCAAATGATGAAAAACCCAGACCGGCCTTCGCTTTCCACGCGATCTTCGGCCCCTCCGCCGGCCATTGATCAGTCCATGCGGTTTCCACGGAAATGCCGTTCCGTTCCGGGCCGCGCCAGTGGGGCCAATCGTCGGCTTTGAGCGGCAGAGCCAGGACAAGAAGGCTTGCCAGCACTGTGACGATGTGATGTCGATTTGGAAGTTGGATTGTTAGATTCATGGAAGGGGCGGTACTGAGATCGTTCATGCAGTCTGTTCGGAATTTATGAAGCTGTTCCGTTTATGGCAAAATCAAACACATCAAAATTCCGAACATCACCACGGGCTCGGGTGGCGAAGTCTTGTTTGAGCGGTTCGCTGAAAATGAATGGCACCATTTCTTCGTAGCGCCCGCCATGGGATCGAAGGCCGCCTTCGATCGCTTTGAGGTCGTGATAGGCCGGGGTGCGGCCAAGAACGACATCGCGGCCCGAGCACACCACCAGGTCACCCATGCGGTCTGCCGGGAGTTCCATCAGCAGCGCCGCGGTCTCGCGTGGGTGAGCTTCAGTGATTCCAGAACGGGCGAGAAGCCACGAAATGACTTCGCGCGTTGTGACTTGAGAAGCATTGTCCGTCGGCAAATGGACTTGAGCGAAAGAGCCCAAAGCACCGTGATGAACGACGTAAGGATCTGTGATTGGCAGGATGACACGGAAGCCGGGGCCGAACTGTTTCACCAATTCGGTCTCCAGATAGATTACGTTTGGAGAGCCGTCGCCGAGTTGCTTGGCGTTCATGCCGTGGTCTGCGGTGACACCAACCACGGCACCCAGCTCCAGCAGCCGGCCCAAATGCGCGTCAATTCCCGCGTAGAACTCGATCGCCTCCGGCGCTTCCGGTGTGAATTTGTGCTGCATGAAGTCGGTGGTGCTCAAGTAAAGGAAATCAGCCAGACCGGCTTTGAGGATCTCGACGCCAGCCTTCAGAACATAAAGTGAGGCTTCGCCGCTGTAGATGGGCGGCGTGGGGCCAACAAGCGATTCGACATTGTCGATCCCGTGAGTTTGACGCGTTGCATGAACTGCCTTCTCCGAAGAGAAGGCGATGCCGCCTTTTTCAATGAGGCCGGAGGCAAAGATGTCCCGCAGTTTTTCCTTCGCGGTGACAACGGCGACCTTTCGTCCGGCGCCTTGGGCGGATGGAAAGATGGTTTCCACGCGGAGAAATTTCGCCGAGTTCATCATCACTTCCTGGCCGCTCGCAGTGTCAAAAAAGAAGTTACCGCCAATGCCGTGAATGCTCGGCGGCACTCCGGTGACGATCGAGCTGTTGTTGACGTTCGTGAAGGTTGGCATTGCGGCGCGGGCCAGCCCTCGATAACCACTCACACTGATGCGCTGGAGGTGTGGCATCCGGCCATGTGCGAGCGCGGCATCCAGGTATTCATCAGCCGAACCGTCGAGGCAGACGACGACGACCGGGCGGGCAGGGGGGGTGTAAGTCCGACCATTGACGGTGAAGGAGCAGGCAACGGGAACGTTTGTCATTTTCTTAAGTGCGGGAATCGTCTGCGACGCTCAATGACAATTCAATTGGAAATGTTGCCAATGCACTCGGAAGCGCGGCTGTATCCGGCTCGTCCGTGAGCGTTGGCAAGCACAGTACGGTGGCCTACAATCACCTCCTGAACCTTCGACCCGGCTGTCTGCCCAACTGGACGCTCCCATCACCCATCCCCATGTTGCCGTGAATGGGACATTGAAACACGATGGTCTCCGCTCCGTCTTTTCACGCTCCTCGCGTGTCCGGCCCTGCCGGGAGGCGCCAGCAGTCAGAAATAGGTAGTTCTGACAGGCTTTCCCCGCACTTCACTGTTTCCAAATGGATTTCAATGGCCACATCTCAAAGTCGGCGCGTGCGATGGAGCCGCGTTCGACATGGAGTTCGATCAGGCGGCTGGCGCTGTTGGGAATGAAAAGGCTGGTGAGCGCGGCTTCTCCGTCGTTGGCGAAGATTTCAAGCGAGGAATTGTCGGCAAGGATTCGCAGCTTGAGCCGACCATCCACAAGCCGCACCGGGGCCGAGTAGGAGCCCGGGAACTTTGGATGAAAATCCACCTTCCCCGAATTCTTGCGGTCGAGCCGCATCTGCCTGGATTGGATATCGAAACGGAGATCGTTCGATTCGGTCGCCCCGGACCTTAGCTTCAAAGTGAACACCGCATCGCGGCTGGCCTTGATGTCGGCGTTGATGTCCAGCAGATCGCCGCTTGCTGACACGGTTTCTGATGCTCCTTGGGTGAGGCTCTTGAAACTGGACCGTGTCACCGGGCCGCGAAGTGAGCGGAGTTCTTTGACAGGCTGCTGCACGAGTCGCAGGCCACCCGGTGTCTGGCGAAGGGTCAGTTCTCGCGCGACGGTCATGGCGCTGCGCCACGGTGAGGTGGGCACGTCCTGTGCATATTCCCAGTTGCTCATCCAGCCGAGCCAGAGCCTGCGACCGTCTTGTTTCGGAATGTCCGACCACGAAACCGCTGCGTAGAAGTCACGGCCCCAATCGGCCCACAAAGTCTCTCCGGTCGGAGACTTGGAAGACTTGACGGGCGTGAATTGTTTCCCGTCGAAATCACCTAAAAAATACTGGCAACCTGAGCCGCCTGCGGGAGCGCCGGAGCCAACGTTGACGATCAACGCCCACTTCTCCGCGTTTCGCCTGCCTTCAATCTTCACCGGGAACAAATCCGGGCATTCCCAGATGCCACTTGTCGAGCCGCCCGGACCGAAGTCGCTCAAGTGCGTCCAGTTCTTCAAATTCGGCGACGAGTAGAACCGCACCTTTCGATGCACGGGCCACGAGACGACCATCACCCAGCGCTTCGTTGGCTCGCGCCAGAAAACTTTCGGGTCACGGAAATCCTTCTCGCCAATGTCCAGCACGGGATTGCCGGCGAACTTGGTCCAGGTGCGGCCACGATCATTGCTGTAGGCGATCTGCTGATTCTGAAGCGGCTTCCCCGTGTAATGGCCGGTGTAGATCGCGATCATTGGCGGTTTGCCGTCCCTGCCGAAACCGCTGGTGTTATTCCAATCCACCACCGCGCTGCCCGAGAAGATCATCACTCCGTTTTCCTCGGCCAGCGCCAATGGGAGGTGTTTCCAATGGACCAGATCCGGAGACACCGCATGGCCCCAGCTCATGTGACCCCATTTGTCCCCAAAAGGATTATACTGATAGAACAGATGATACTCGCCTTCGTAGAACACCATGCCGTTCGGGTCGTTCATCCAGTTGCGTTCCGGCGTGAAATGGAACTGCGGACGCCACGGTTCCGTGTAGGGAATGGTGGGTTGGGCGCCGACGGGCACGTTGTAAAGGGAGATGGCCGAAGCCAGGCAAACGGTCGTCAGAACAGTATGGAACAACTTCATGGTTCGTTATTGCATCGAATCATCGCTTGTTGAAGCCGCGAGTTCCCGATCCCACGGCGGATCGCAGCCAGGTCTCGAACAAGTGATCGCGGCGGCGGCGGCGGCAAAACCGAGGAGCGATTGCAACTGGCCCCCAGACAGGCTCCCGATCTTTTCCGGCGTGAGCAGATGATTTCGCACCAGCCAGCAGAGCATGGCCGCGTGAAACGTATCGCCCGCCCCAACCGTATCCGCCAGATGAACAGGCGGGGCGGCCACCGAGACCTGTTCCTCACGAGTAAACGCCAGTGATCCGCCGGCGCCGAGAGTGAAGACCACAAGCCGCGCGCCTCGATCCAGATAATCTCCCGCCAGAACGTCAAACGACACTCCGGGCCGGAGCCATTCCGCGTCCTCCGCGCTGAGTTTCACCAGATGGGTGCGCAGCAAAATACGGTCGAGCCGCTGCACGAATGAAGCTTTGTCGGGAATCAGGAAGGGCCGGATGTTTGGATCGAGCGAGACGACACGCCCGTTTGCATGATCATTCAGGAGTTTTTCGCTCGCTGACCCGAACGGCTCCACCGCCAGCGAGAAGGAGCCAATGTGCAGGCATCGGGTGCTGGCTGGAAGCTGCTCAGGTAAGTGGCCTGGTGCCAGTGCGCAACCGGCGGTGCCGGCGGTGTAGAACGCGTAATTGGAAGTTCCAGATGAAGCTTCCGGAGTGACAAAACCCAGAGTAGTGAGGGCGGTGGTCAGCGGACACAGCGACACATCAACACGACTCGCCAGCAAAACATGCCGGAGCAGTTCGCCGAAAGGATCGCGGGAAAGAGGGCAGAGAAACCGGACCGGGACACCAAGACGCCCCAGCGCAACCGACACATTGAACGGAGAGCCGCCTGGTATCGGAAGAAAACATCCGCGCCCGCCGCTTTCGCGGGGGAGCATATCCATCAACGACTCGCCGACGACGAGGATCATTGCCGGGATCAGCAACGTTAAGATCAGCGATTGGCGCGATTTTGCGGATCCCAATACTGGGAATTGATGAGGGCTTTAGGATTGTTTGAATACGGATCCACCGGGGGGTTGATTTGTCCGTCTTTGCGTGCCTCGGCATGTCCGTCATTGAAAACGACGATACCGGTCTTCTTGTGGCGGCTCATATCGATGCCTTCAAAGCCCTTGGTCGTGCTCGCCTTCTGGTCCATGCAGGAGGCTGGCCACCAAAGGCTGCTGCTCCATGCGAGATCCGCTTTGGGCATGGAATCACCGATGAGGACATTCTGCGCGGGATTGAGAACCCAGCTTCGCTTGGTGGTCTGCTTCACGGCGAAATTCACCCCAGCCACCGTCAGATTGTCCCCTGAATACGGATGCTGGCCGAGGAAGTATCCGTTATACCCGTAACCGACCAAGTGACAGTCGAACTTCCAATCCCAACGCACGCCATTGTCAAACCGTTTGCCCTTGATACTGGGGCAACGAAAGAAGTTGCTCGCGGATTTGTCTCCGAAACCCACGATCGCCGTGCCCCACCAATTCGTAAGAGCAGCCGTTGGATTGTCGGTCTGGCCCTGGTTGCGGTGCCCGGGAAAGGTGTCGTTATTGTCATCCGTGTAAAACTGCACAAACAGGGAGATCTGTTTGAGGTTGTTCAGGCACTTGATGCGGTTGGCCTTTTCCTTGGCGTTGGCCAGTGCGGGAAGAAGCATGCCTGCGAGAATCGCGATGATCGCGATGACGACGAGAAGCTCAATGAGCGTGAAGCCAAGCAACCGTCTCAGAGAAGACGTCTGGCGTTGGTCGGCAGAACCGGGAACAATGATCGGTGTGTTCATAGGCGAATGCAGAGATTTGGGCTTACGGGCCAGAACTACACCAACTGCGCGCAAAAGCGAACGAAAAGTTTTGGCAACATTTCTCTGAACTTCCAGGCAGGGCGCGAATTCTTTGCAATTGTTGCGGGAGGATCAATCGACGAACTCCGTCTCACTCCCTATGCCCAGCCAGACGCGTGTTTTCAGAGGGCAGGGAAGGTGAGGAGCGCAGTGTCTTCTGAATCGATACGAGTTTCCATGCCGGGGTTGGCACGTCCATCGGATGTGGCATCAGCACGATCTACCTCTCTCGTCCAGCTCAGCTCACCCTTGCCTTACTGAACGTCGGGATCATCCGATGCTACTCAATGAGTCGGACACGGAAAAAGAACTCTCCGTCGGGTGAAGCCAACGCAGGAGGCAATTGCGCTGAGTAAGTCTGATTCGTGGAGGTGGCACGGATGGGGAAATCCACGGCTGATACGCTCTTGAATTCCGCAGCCAGATTCCCGGCCATCTCCAGCACATACTGCCGCCCCTCCACGGTAGGCCAGGTGAACCGGTAACTGCTTTCACCAACCACGGCCAATTCAAGGCGCACTGAGGAGCGGGGATTGCGCGGATCAGTCCCAAAAAACTGTTCCCTTGCATTCGAGTATCCATCTCCATCAGGGTCGCCCGCCGCTGCATCGACTCCCTCTCTCGATCTGGGATCCAGGTTGTGTGCCGTTTCCCATCCGTCCAAAAGGCTGTCGCCATCCGTATCGGGGTTGTGTGGATCTGTGAGACGCGCCAGTTCGTCTGCGTTTAGGAGGCCGTCCTGATCATCATCACCGCCGGGATTGAAGGCCAGTCTGACCTCGATACCTTCCAGGACAACTTGATCCTGGCCAGAACCTTCCAACCTGCGCCCCAGGAAGCCGGAGTCCAACTGCCGTGTTTGTTTTGCGACATTGGTATCGTAAAGCCCCATGCCGATGACTGCGCCCAGTTTGATCGTGTCTCCGGATCTCAAACCACCAAGAGCGATCAGTGGAATCGAAACCTTAATGAAATTGGCATTCTCCTCGCCGGGAATCCCGCCAGCTTGCGGCGAGCGGTTGAATTGCTGGAGCCGTACACCTGGAACATCACCTAGCTCAGGCCCCAGAAAAAAAGCGCCCTGCCCTATGTTTAGTGGCAGGCTCAACCTCGAAAATGAGCGAGACTGTCTGTCCCCGAACTCGTCCCCCAATATCATGCCAACACTCGGCGTGAAGTTGGTGAAAGAGAGGTTCTCCACGAAATCAAGCCCATCAGCCCCCTGTCCCAGCGGGTCGATCAGTCCGTTTCCAACACCGACCATGTTCGTCACGCCGATCGCTTTTGGGCTTTCGACAAAGAGGAAAATGTTCTGGTTGCCGTAGATCATCGCCTGATCGAAGCCTGCGTAAAGGTTGGTGGAGTCGTTGCTCACATGGACCTGGCCCATGTTGGAGAACATGCCTGCCAGCGCGGCGATCGGTTCTCCGACAACGTCAAAACTTTGGCCGTTGATGTTCCCGTCGAGATCATCCCCGCCGATGTCTTCCACATCCGGAGTTCCCCATGCCGCGTCGAACACCGGCTTTGCCGGGACGGTGCGCTGGATCACCATGGAATCAAACACTTCTCCTTCTGTGTTGATTGCCTCGAAGCGGAGCTGATCTGAATCCACGACCAGTTTGGTGAAGTGGTGCGTGAGCATGAACTGGCTGCTCGCAGTATCGAGTACCGCCAGATGCCGCAAACCGATTCCACCGCCGCCCGTGACGACGGAATGCACCCCTTGCACCGGATTGAATCTTTCGTAATTGTGGTCGTGCCCCGCGAATACCATCTGAACACCGTATTTGGACAGCACGGGGAGCAGAGTGTTGCGGATGTCCACCGAGTCCGGAGTTCCAAAGCGTGCCAGATCATCAAACCGGTGCGCTCCCGAGGTGATCATCGGCACGTGCATGAAGACGAACTTCCAGGGCTTGGTCGTGCGGGCCAGGTCCTTCACCAGCCATTCATACTGGCGTATTGGATCATCCGGAGTCAGCAGGTACTGGCTGGCGTACGGTTGCAGCAGCACCACGAAATGCGCGTCACCATGATCAAACGAATAGAAATGCTCGGTCCCGGTCACCGAATTCGTCGGAAGATAAAACGCATTTAGAAACCCCGCGTCGCCGGCGTAAAGGTCATGGTTTCCGACAGCGAAGAAGTATGGCGCACTCTTCATGTGAGGCTGGTACACGCTGAAACAACGCAGATCCACCATGCTGTTTGTGGTGAAAAAAGGGTACACGATGTCACCCGTATGCAGCACGAGATCAGGCTGTGCCTTCCTGATCTGCTCCGCGATGAGGTGCTGTTGAAGCGAACCGGTGCCTGAGTCTCCAAATACCGCGAAGCTGATCGGCCCCGAGTGCTTGAGGGTCCGAAACGTGGCTGTCGTGGAGGTGGCTTCTGACTCTCCGGCGCGACTTCTGATCCGGTAATGGTATGTGGTATCCGCGATCAGTTCTTGCAGTGTCAACGCATGCGTCTCTGTCAGCTCCGGCGCGGTCGCTGTCCGGCCGAAATCGGGTGTTGTTCCGTACTCGACCACTGCATCGCTCGGGAGCGGCGTTTTCCAGACAACCGTCACTCGATTCGTGGACAGGTTCTGGATGAAGGGGCCTCGGGTAAAGTTGGCAACCAATTCTGCGGAGAGTGCGAAATCGTAGTCGCATGACGTTGTTCCTTGAACCTGCCCATGCACCTGGACAGCCAGCGCATTTGCGCCAGTTTTCAACAACGGTGCGAAGGATTGCAGGTTGATCTCCTCGATCGAACCGCGAGAGTGACATGCCGAAGCGCTGCTGTCGAAAGCGGCGGTGGTACCGGGCTGGCCTGGAATGTTCCGCCGCGCCACCTCGACGCCATTCAAGTAGGCAATGAAGCCGTCATTGAAATCGATTCGCAGCACCAGCCATTTCACCGAGGACGGGTCGGCAACTTCGAACGTGCGTCGCGCATAAAACGACCCGTAGGAGATTCCAAAATCATGGAACCGTGTGGCCTCATCGTAATCGCCTCCGTAGCCGTTGCTGAATCCGGAGGTTCCCTCAACCCACGATTGATCGTCAAAATCAAGAGCCCGCCATGCTTCCGGCGGATTGGAAGGCTCTGAGACGCCCTTGAAGTAACGCCAGCTCGCACCCACTCTTACCAACGAAAGCTCCTGAGCCATCAGCAACCCCGATGTCAGGAGCAGTGCCGCGATACAACGAACAAACATTCGCAGAGCTTACGAACGGAGTGGAGTCAGTCAAAAAGTTTGTCGGCGGCACCTGGTTCGTGTGGAACCACAGGCGATGACGCGTGTCGGAACACCAGAACCGGCGGGACGCCGTGAATTGCGCCAAAATCAAGAACCGGGGGCACCGGGAGAAGTTTACGCTGTTTCGTAGTGAACGAAAACGACGACATCCGATGGAGCCCACGCACCTTTGCTGATCGCGATGTTCTTCTCGTCCATCGGCATGCTCTGGGCGGCGACATTGCCGAAGATGTTGATGATCTTCACACCGGACCCGGCGAGCCATGAATTGATCTGTTTCTCAAAAGACGTGAGATCGGATTCCAAGGCCTTGAATATCTTGATTTGGTGCATCGGCAACTTCTAGGAACCGCCCCCCGTGAACGCAACTGAAAATCGTTGCGGAGAATCACGGATGTCCGCCACTCATTCGCCTAAACTTCCGGACGGCATCCTGCGCTCAGGATCAATGGGTGAACGTGTTTGGGCTTCTACCACGGGAGTGAAAAAGTTTTCACATAGCTGTAAGCCTTGATCGCCTCGATCACGCCTTCCTTGATGCCGAGGCCGCTGTCTTTGATGCCGCCGAAGGGGGAACTCTCAACCCGGAAGCCCGGGACTTCGTTGATGTTCACCGTGCCGCAACGGAGCGTACGGATTGCTTTGAGAGCGCTATTCAGGTTGGTGGTGACGATGCCGGAACTAAGGCCATAAGCGGTGGAATTGGCGAGTGTCAGGGCGTCTTCAAGGTCGCGCACTGTGATGATTGGGGCGAGCGGGCCGAAGCTTTCATTGACTACCATGCGGCAGTCTCGTGGCACGTTTGAGATCACCGTCGGTTGGAGCAAAGCGCCTCGCCGTTCGCCTCCGATAAGAACTCTCGCTCCGGCGGCGACGGCTTCCTTCAAGACTGTTTCCAGATGGATGGCCGATGCTTCGTCGATCACGGTGCCGACGCGCGTCCCTTCATTCAGCGGATCGCCGCAAACGTATTCCTTTGTTTTCTCGACGAGCCGTCGGGTGAACTCGGGCGCGATGCCTTCCTGCACGAGGATGCGTTTCACCGCAGTGCAGCGTTGACCGGAATTCCGGTAGCTGCCTTCGGCGGCGAGCGTCACGGCTAGATCCAGATCGGCATCATCAAGGACAATGAGTGGATCGTTGCCGCCGAGTTCAAGAACTAACTTCTTGTAGCCAGCCGTGGCGGCGATGCGTTTACCGACCGGGACGCTGCCTGTGAACGCGACGATCTCCACTTCGGGATGCCTCACCAGCGGTTCGGCAACTGCATTCGTCGGGCCGAGCAACACACTGAGCATCGGGCCGGGTAATCCGGCGGCATAGAGCAGTTCGGCGAATTTCAGCGCAACCAGCGGGGTTTTCTCGGACGGCTTCAAAATAATCGGAGTGCCGGCGGCAATGGCAGGACCGAGCTTGTGCGCCACCTGGTTCAACGGATGGTTGAAAGGGGTAATGGCGACCGCGCAGCGCAGAGGTTCGCGGGTGGTGAAGATCTTGCGCGACTTGCCTTGCGCTGAGATGTCGGTGGAAAAAATCTGCCCGTCGTCGCGCAACGCTTCCATTGCGGCAAACCGCAGGACATCGACCGTCCGGCCCACCTCGTATCGCGCTTCGCGGAGAGCCAGGCCGGCCTCGCTGGCAATCGTGATCGCGAACTCTTCCCTCTGAACCTCCAGCGCATGGCGCGTTTTTTCCAGGATTTCGGCGCGCTGGTAACGGCTGGGAGTATCGTGAAACGCAAGCGCGGCAGCCACGGCGGCATCAGTATCAGCTCGGGAAGCCATCGCCACTGCTCCGACTGTCGCTCCTGAGTAGGGACTCCGAATCGTCAGCATGTTGGATGAATGGACAGACTTGCCGGCAACAAAACAACTAAAGACTTTCGACATGGGCCGAGTTTAGGCGTGGAGATTGAAACGATCAAAGCTTCATTGTGCGGCGCGGATGGATCCAGTGCATCCACAAGTTGTCGGTGAACTTGGCTGTCGGCCAGGAGCGCGGTTGTGTGCGAAGCACCAGCCGCAGCAGGTTTGGCGTGAGGGCAAGCCAGCGATACTGCTGCGACTGGCTTTCAGCACAGTCGCGCTCCACCGACAACTTGTGGATGCGCCGGATGGATCGCTGTGTCGCATGCTCTGTTGAACTGGATAGGTGCACATCACACTTACACTTTCAACCCGCCGGGACCCGGGGTCGAAGGCAGTCCTCACCGACGGCTTAACTTCAATGACTTCAAATCAAACCAGACGTCACCTGTTGAGGCGCGCAGTTCGCAAATCAACTCGACATCAGACTGGTCTTCCGGAACCTCGAAATCGAACGTGATCGGAGTCCAGCTTCTGTCTCCGGAATTCTTTTGGCCAGTCCGGTATCTCGAGACGCGAAGTCCCGCGCCGGCTCTTGGATCGTTTTCAGGAAAGACCACGCCCTGGGTCTTGATCCGGGCTTCGAGTCGGTAGCGGCCGCTGTCCAGAAGAGTGCCGGTGCGCCAGGACGCCGTGCAGCCGTCGGTGGTCGAAATGCGGAGCAGCGTGTTCCCCTGGTCGTCCTGCTCCTGCATCAGGCGGGCGTCGCCGAGATCGATTTTTGGCTGCCAGTCGGTGAGTGGAACGGAGGCCTGTGTGCGGAAGTTCACGGCGCTTGAAGGGAAGAGCTGGTGTTCGAGACTGTTTGCGCGCTGTTGAAATCGACGGATCAAACCATTGACCCGTTGCCGATGGGACGAAACAGCCTGGGGATCGATCTCCGCCAGGACGAGGTCGATTTTCTCCGCCACTTCCCGAATCCGGCTGTTGATGGCCCCCACTTGAAAAACATTTGTGGATAATTGAGCCACTCTGTCGAGGTACCGTCGGCGAACTTCAGGAATCTCGAGAGCTTGTCGCGCGACGAGCCCGGCTGTCGGTGGAATGAGCGAGCCTTGCGGTTTGGAAAGAACCTGATCCAATCCCTGCGGGATGAAGACCATTCGATCCGCGCCCCGGTCGTGAAAGATCCTGAAGTTGTTTCGGTTCATTGTGTAGCCGTCCCAATGCCAGAGGATCGTTTCCATCGCCACGAATGACAGGAAGCGCTCGAGATCCAGCGTTTTCTCAAGGCTGGGCAGTCGTGTGTTAGTATTTGAGGTCCGGACGGCAGCGGCAAGGGCGGCCAGACGGGATTTGTCCCCGGCGTTTTCTCCGGCGTTCGTCGGCAGCCGGTCCGTGACGTCGGTGCCGGAATGACCGTCGTACACGTTCCCACTGGTATCAGCAAAATACCGTTTGAGAAACTGCTTGTTGATGCCTTCCACCAGGACGTAGAGGCCCATCGGACGACCATTGACAGTGACTGTCGCGTTGCCCGCGCGTGGAACGGGAACTCCGGCCGCCTCGAAAAGCTCACGGCATATTTTCTCCGAAACAAAGCTTCGATCTTGAACTGAATTGTTGAGGTGAATCTTCTTCAAACCGTGAAATTTCTGACCTTCGGTGAACTTGTCGAAATTCACAGTAAACGCCGGTTCGTCGTCGAATGGCCGAAAGCTCCCCGGCCCGCCTTTGAGACGAATCGCCACGTTCGTGTAAACGGCTCCTCCTTCACGAATCGTCGCCCGAACATACTCCCGCCCCCTTCGTTTCAGACTCGTCACGCCCTGGGCCGGGATTTCAATTTCCAATTTCGGAATGAACGCGTCCCGGAAAATATCGTCTCCAGGGTAGGCTTTCGTCGCCGGCCCTCGAAGGCTGCCAATCGCATTCCTCATCGGCTCCGCTGAAGCTTGTCTCGTGGGCTTGGAGCCAGCCTGCGAAGCGGGAGGATTGTTAGTGGATTTCTCAGTCTCCTGATTTGAGGAATCAAGTTGTCGGATGAAGCCAGCGTCCGCTCCTTGTAATGGTTCCGGGCTTGGAAGTTCAGCCGGTCGGATACTTGTTTCATCCAGCCTTGCCCGCTCTCGCGTTGTTCGAGGCTCCTGTTCTCGAATCGAGGAAATCCAAAAGACTGCTACCGCAAAAAGAATCGCAAACCCAGTGGCACAGAGCACGATCACCAAGCCGAGGATTTTCCATGGCGTCCAGAAACCGGTCGATGGTGTGCGCATAGGCATCGGCGAATTGACTACCGCACATTAAACCATCAAGGCACGAAATTGTTTCATGAGATTCCGCGCAACCTGATCATCGGGAGCAGTCCAAAGGCAGTGTCTTAATCGTAATCTCTCGGTGAAAAGGATTAAGAACGTGAACAAAATTGAGATTATGACATTGTCGATCCGGGGCACCGCTTGACAAGCCGGAGCCATTGAAGTGGACTCAAGCATCATGAACCCCGTTCCTTTGGCGAAGCCTGCCTTCACCTTGATCGAACTGCTCGTGGTCATTGCCATCATCGCGATCCTCGCCAGGATGCTTCTGCCCGCCCTGAGCCGCGCCAAGACGAAGGCGCGAGGAATGCAATGCGTCAACAACTCGCGGCAGCTCGGCCTGGCTTTCTTGATGTACGCCGACGATTACGATCAGCGATTCCCCGATCTTTATTCCAAGGCATCGGCTGTCACGACTGTCGAGGCGGGCGGTCTGTGGTGGTGGCAGGTTGTCTCGCAGGGTAAATTCATCACGGACAATACTGCCTCTAACCAAGTCTGGCGCTGCCCGGCGGTGAAGGAGAAGGACATCCTCACCGTCTTTGGCGCACGTTGGGAAGGATACGGCCCCCTGGAAAGCACGATCATCCGCTACGCCTACAACAGCACGGGAGGCCGCGACCGGCTCGGCAGCCGGAAGACCACCGAGATCAATCGGCCCAGCCAGATCTGGTTGATGGGCGACACGGGCATTCCCAAAGCGGCTAGCAAGGTGCCGCACGGAGGCTATTTCACGGAGATCGTGACCTTCCCACGTGACCCTCGCAATGGCTGGTCAATTTACAGTTACCCAAAACAGCCCGCGTGTCGTCATGACCTCAAAGGCAACGTCACTTTCGTGGATGGGCATGTCGAGACGTGGACCTATCAGAGCTTCCGAAGCAACAGGAACAACATCTTTGCGGTGAATGACCAACTGTGAGCTGATCTGGTGGAACCATCGCTTCTACTCGACGGCAAACATCGAACTACTCTGCAACAACCATTCCCTCTTATGAACTCTAACTCCGCCATCCCTGGCAATCATCTGCGAATCAAACGAGCAATCGTCGTAACGGCATTCTCGGTCTCGGTTATTCTCGCCCGAGGTGCCGAGACTCCGCCAAAGCCTCTGTTCTCGGACTCCAAACCCGTATGCCCGTGCGAGAGCCTGCTCAAAGTTTCGATTCCGAACACGACGATTGATTCTGCCGCCATCGAACCCACGAATGGGTGGTGCCGTGTCGTGGCCACGGTGACGCACCCGCCAGCCGGTGATCGGGTCAAGGTGTTCATCGGGTTGCCCGTCACGAATTGGAACGGACGATTCCGTGGAACAGGTGGCGGTGGATTCGTGGGAGGAAGCGCCAACAGTTTGCGCGGGCCGGTGGCACAGGGATACGCGACGGGCGCGACGGACACCGGCCACGAAGGCGGCAGCGGCAGCTTCGCGCTCGATGCGAACGGACGGCTGAACTGGCAGTCGATCAAGGATAATGCGTATCTGGGCATTCACGAAATGACCGTGGTGGGCAAGGCGCTCACGCAGGCGTTTTATGGCAAGGCTCCGCGCTATTCCTATTTCCAGGGTGGCTCGACGGGTGGTCGCCAGGCGCTGTCGGAAGCGCAACGCTTTCCCGACGATTACGACGGCATCGTCTCCGCTTGTCCCGCGATCAACTGGCACAGGTTTGTTCCCGCCGGCCTGTGGCCACAGGTGGTGATGCTTGACGCGAAAAATTTCCTGCCAAAATCCAAGCTCGACGCCGCCATGGCAGCGGCTGTGGCAGCCTGCGATGCCACGGATGGAGTCACGGATGGAGTCATCGACGACTCCACGCGCTGCGAGTATGACCCGAAAGCGCTGGTAGGAACAAAAGTCGGCGACAGCACCTTCACCGAAGCCGATGCGGATGTGATTCGCAAAATCTGGGATGGTCCGCGCGGACAGGATGGGAAATTTTTATGGTACGGGCTGACCCGGGACACCGATCTTTCCGCGCTGGCCGGCACCACC
Source organism: Verrucomicrobiales bacterium (assembly GCA_005777315.1). Lineage (GTDB taxonomy): Bacteria > Verrucomicrobiota > Verrucomicrobiia > Limisphaerales > F1-12-MAGs170 > F1-120-MAGs170. The sequence continues at coordinate 961 of SXMN01000222.1, read as the reverse complement.
GGCTCACCGCTCACTGGAAAACCTTTCAGCATCGCATTGGAATGGTTCCAGTATTTCCTGAAGCAAGACCCCAAATGGGATTGGACCACGATGACACCGGCAGGATTTGAGTTGTTGTGGAACCAATCCGTCGAGCAATACGGCGCGGTGATCGGCACCGACAACCCGGATCTCACGCGCTTCCGGGACCGTGGCGGCAAGGTCATCATCTATCACGGCCTGGCTGACCAACTCATCAACGTGGAGGGAACCATCGACTACTACAAGCCGGTTCAGCAACAGATGGGCGGTGCAAAAAAGACGGCTCAGTTCGCTCGATTATTTCTGGTGCCGGGCGTGGATCACGGTTTCCGTGGCGCGGGTCCGTCGCCCGCCGGGTTGGCAGCCGCGATCATCCGCTGGGTGGAAGAAGGGAAGGCTCCGGAAAAACTGATTGCGGAACTCCGTAACAAGGACGGCGTCGTCACGCGGACTCGACCACTATTCCCTTATCCGAAGGTTGCCAAATACAAAGGCAACGGCAGCACCGATGACGCCGCGAATTTCGTGAGCATCCTACCTGCTAAATGACTCGCCTGCTGAATTCCTGGCCAATACCAGGGATGTTGTTGGTGTCCCCGGCGGGCTTCCTCAGGCCAAGTCAAGCCAGCCCGATGATAAGCGGACCGGTGCGAGTGTTTCCGCCTGGAGGATCACTCAGTTGCGGACGGAGATTTCTTGTGTGCGCGTCGAGTGATAAAACCGACCTGGCCAACACCGCCGCCGACACGAAGTGCAGCCACCAGCTCTGAAGATACCGAGCCCCTCATTGAAGGGAGTCATTTAGGGCGAGCGAAATAATAACTTGAGCAAATAGGCTGGCTTTTGAAACGGATCGAGAGATAAGCTCGAAGGATCCGGCTCAAGATCATCATCGCCCAGGTCAGGAGAAAGTATCGGCAATTGTCCGTGCGGATGGACG
>SXMN01000221.1 GCA_005777315.1 Verrucomicrobiales bacterium | reverse complement strand
CCCACGCCGCCCGCCTTGAGGCTGATGAGAAACACAGGGATCTTTTCCTGGGTCTGGAAACGTTCCACAACGGCGGCACGGTTCACCGTCGAACCATCGAGATAACAATAGTCCAGCTCCTCCGCCTTCAACCGTTCCTCGATCAGCTTCAACATGCTGACGAACTGGCTGAAAACCAGCACGCGATGCCCGCCATCCAACGCTTCCTCCAGCAGTTCGCCGAAGAGATCGAGTTTTCCGGAAGCCGACGTGGGATCGATGTTCTCGAGTTTGAGCAATCGTAGATCGCAGCAAATCTGCCGTAATCGCAACAGGGTGTTCAACACCACCATCCGGCTCTTCTGCAAACCCTGTTGTCCCACCGCTTCCATCACCTGTTTGCGCCCGGCGTCGAGCACCTGTTGATACACCGCGCGCTGATCCTCCGTGAGTTCGCAGAAGGACACTTGTTCTATCTTTGCCGGCAGATCCGCTGCAACGTCCCGCTTGAGGCGCCGCAGGAGAAACGGTTTCACGCGTCGCGCAAGCCGCGCCTGCGTCTCCACATTCCTGTCGCGCACAATGGGCAATTCGTACCGCTCCCGAAAGTCCTTCGCAGCTCCGAGGTAACCGGGCATCAGAAAATCGAATATCGACCACAGATCGAGCACCGAGTTTTCAAGTGGTGTTCCCGTGAGCACAAGGCGATGCCGGGCGCGAATCGCCTTCACCGCCTGGGCGTTCTGCGTCTGCGGGTTTTTGATATGCTGCGCTTCATCCAACACCACGGTGTCGAACTCCAGCGCGCGGTAGAGATCCGCGTCGCGTCGCACCAGCGCATAGCTGGTGATCACGAGGTCTGATGAGGAAATCTGATGGAACGCACTTTGACGCTGCGGCCCATGCAACATGAGCACGCGGAGTTCTGGCGTGAACTTTCGCACTTCGTTCGACCAATTGACCACAAGCGAAGTTGGACACACCACCAGTGTGGGAAGCCGCGCCTCGCCGGAATTCAGCAACGCCTGCTCCGCTCGAATGAAGGCGAGCGTCTGCAATGTTTTTCCAAGCCCCATCTCATCCGCGAGAATGCCGCCGAAATTGTTTGCGCGGAGAAACCGCAGCCAACCCACTCCCTGCTTCTGATAGGGACGCAGCACCGTTTCCAAATCGCCCAGCGGCGGGACATCCAGCTTCGCTTCACCCGATTGCCGGACGGCGCGTTCACGCCAGGCCGTCGGCGCTTGCACGGTCCATTGCGTTTTGTCCTGCAGGGAGGCCTGCAAGTAACTGGCGTGCGCATTATCCATGCGGTAGCCCTGATCGTGTTGCTGTGGCGCGCAGTCGAGGAGCACCTCCTCCAACTCCTCCACGGCGCCGGTGTCAATGACCGCGAATTTTCCGTTCTTCAACCTCGTGTGGTTCTGGCCGGTCAGGACCAACCGCTGGATGTCCGCGGCGGAAAACCGCTCGCCACCGGTCGTGCCGTAGGAGACATTCAGATCGAACCATTGCTCGCCCGAAGTCGTGATCTGCAGACGTGGCTCGATGCGCTCAATGTTCTGGGCTGTGCTGCGCTCGAGGCGCTCTTCAAGTGTCACTTTCCATTCCTTCTCCAAACGCGGAAACTCGCGCGCGAAGAAAGTCAGCACCGGCGTCTGGCCGACGAGCAGATAGCGCCCGTTGGAATCGGGTCCGGTAAAACCGTGGCGCAACAGCCTCTGCAATGCCTTCTGCTCCGAAGCCAGATCTCGCGTTGAATATCTCGTGAGAACCGCCGGATCCGGCATCCACAACGATTCATCCTTGCTCGTCACCCCCACGGTCATGATCCGGGTGCCGTAGCCGCACTGGAGCTGCGCTTCTAATCGTGCAATCCCTCCAGCCAGATTAAGGAAAAACCTGGGTGTTTGCGGTTCGAGGACGAAATCCTCGAGTTTGAAATTCGCACGGACGTCGCACGCCTTGAAAAGTGCCGGCCAGTCGGTGTTCAGAAACATCGGGATCTGAGCCCGTGGCAGCGTCACCGCCCCCTTGAAAATGCCGGCACACACTTTAGGCAGTGCAAGACGTTGAAAATTGTGATCAGCGTAACTCCAGGAGGTCTCCCCGACGATCAAGGTTCCCAGGTTCCCGCCAGCTCGCAGGGTCAGCCGAATCTCGCCCGCCGGTGTCAGCTCGGCATCCACACCCAATCTCCTTGCTTCAGCAGCCACTTCGACTGCCTGCCCCCGGCCGAGCGTGAGCCGGGGGAAGCCGGCGAGGCAGTCCAGAAGCCCGGCGAACTCGGGCAACGATACCATGATCATCGCCGGTATTTCACCGGCACCAAGTTCTTCCAACCGATCCAGAACCCGGGCATCCGGCTCGGAGAGTTTGAACGGAACGGTCAGCGGCAGCACGTTTAGCGGCACACGTCCCCTGCCCCACTGCCCTTCGATACAAATCATGGCTTTCCCCCTCGCCAGGGCTTGCGTGAAGTTCGGCGGAATAATCAAAAAGAGTTCCAATGTTTCGCCTTCACCATCGGTCGAACGCAGCAGGCGTTTGCCGCTCTTTGGAGGCTGAGATGATCCGGTCTTGCCGGCAGATCTGACTTCGGGCTGACCCTGTTTCGTCACCGATGCTGATGATCCGGCGACTGTTCCCACACCCACGCCCAAATGATGCAGTCCCACCGCCACGGAGTGCGCGCAGATGGTCCCCCATTGGCGCGAGGCCCGGCAACTGCACAGATTCTCGATGTCGATGCTCCCTTTGATCACCAACCCGGCGCGGTAGGATGTTCCTCCCTCCTCAACCACGCCCTTGAGCACAGGTGGGGTCCAGTTTGAACTCAGCACGCGGCCTTGCCCCACGAAGGCTCGAGCGTGCTTCACCGCCTCCCAACCGGCGATCTTCGCGAGATATGCTTCAGTCAGATCCACGAGAATTCAGATTTGACTCAGAGCAAGATTCCCGCGATGCACGCCGTCATGTAACACGCCAGAAGCCCGCCCACCATTGCCTTCAACCCCAGTTGCGCCAGGTCGGTTCTGCGGCTCGGTGCCAGCGCTCCGATCCCTCCGATCTGAATCGCCACGCTCGCGAGGTTCGCGAAACCACAGAGCGCGTATGTCGCCAGTGTAAAACTTCGCTCATCCAACGCCGCTCTTTGCGCACTCAAGCTCATGTAACCAAAAAACTCGTTCAATACGATGCGTTCTCCGAGTATCTGCCCGACTGCAAAACAATCCTTCAAAGGAATGCCCATCAGCCAGGCGAAGGGGGCATTGAGGTAACCCAAAACTTCCTGGAGAGGTTTGGAAGTTTCCCAACCGAACGGATGGACCACGTAACCGAGCAGCCAGTTTGCCGCCGCCACGACAGCGGTGAAACCAATCAACATCGCGATGACATTGATCGAGAGCTTCATTCCACTGCTCGATCCATGGCAAAGCGCATCCACGCCATTGAGGCTTTCGCGCTCGATCCTGGCATTCGCGCCGCTGGCCGTGTTGCTGCGTTCGGTTTCCGGAACGAGAATTTTGGCGATCAGCAACGCAGCCGGCGCGCTCATGACCGATTGCGTGATCAAGTGGCCAGCCGATATTTTCAACATGCCAGAATAAACTGCCAGCACGCCTCCCGCGATGTTCGCAAACCCACCGATCATCAGGCAGTTCAACTCACTCCTTGTCATGTGCGGCAGATACGGGCGCACAACCAGCGGCGCCTCCGTCTGTCCCATGAAAATGTTCGCGGCAGCCGCGAGGGTTTCACTGCCGCTGGTTCTCATCACCCGACGCATCACCCACGCCATGCTTCGGACAATGATTTGCAACACCCCGTAATGGTAAAGCAGCGAAGATGCGGCAGCCACGAGGATGATGGTGCCGGTCAGCGTGATCGCCAGGACGAAGGAATTCTCCACCCCGAAAGCCTTGCCGGCCACATCCGCCCTGGCCAGCGGTCCAAACACCAGGCGGCTCCCCTCGTCCGCAAATCCAATGAACCGGTCCACCACCGTCTGGCAGCCATTAAAGAAAGTCAGCCCCGCATCAGTTCGCAGCACAAAGACTGCGATGGCAAATTGCAGTCCCACACCCCACAACACCACTCGCCAGGGAAACAGTTTTCGTTTTTCGGACATTGCCCAGGCCAGCGCCACAAGCGCCACAAGCCCAAACGCACTGGTCAACTTCAACATCATTTCCACAAAAAATAGCTCGATCTCGGCGGGCTTGTCGAAACAACTCAACAGCTCAAGCAGGAACAAGGCATCGAAATCCGTCTGTCTTTGGTCACACGGCTTGGAGCCCCCTCAGCAGATCCAACTTTCACCCGAAATCGCTAGCCAATCTCGGGGGACACCTCCGCCAATGCGGTTGCCGGCAGGGTTATCAGCACACGAGTATGGGAATTGGGAATGCTATCAATCACCAGTTCGCCACCGTGCAATTCGATGAGACGTTTGGTGATGATGAGCCCCAATCCGGAACCTTGTTGCTCGTAGAATTTGCGCTCGAATTGCATGTGCGCGCCGATTTTGTTCAATTGCTCGGGTGTGAACCCTCGTCCTTGGTTTTCGATGATCATCTGGAAGGAATTCTCCCGAAGCAGAGTGGAAACGGTCACCGGTTTCCCGACTTCAGAAAACTTAAAGGCGTTATCGAGCAACTCCTGGATGACTTTGTCGAGCTTCTCAGGTGAAAGCGCCAGACTTGCCCCGGTCAAATGCAAAACCAAATCCCGCTCCCGTCCCGCGCGACGGGCTGACTGCTGAGCGGCGTCAGACATCACGGCTGAATGTACCGGGTACCGTGCCTGCCGGACAGCCATGACTCGCTTCGCGTCGGCTGCTACCAGTTCAATCTGTGAGTAAAGGAGGAAGTTCTCGATGGTGCGACGAAGCCTGATCGCGGCAGAGTGAATGTTACTTGCCGCTTCCGAGATCTCGGCTGGCGGCATGTTGGCGGCGTCATCCACGAGGATTGATGAAAAACCAAGTATGCCGGTGATTGGTGTCAGCAGTTCATGCGGGAGAGCCATGCTGATATTACCACGAAGCTCCTCCAGTTTTCGTTCTGCGTGACGCGATATGACGGCTTTCTTCTGGATCTGGGTCTTAACCGTGGCGAGCAATTCAGCCATCGTAAAGGGCTTCGTGAGATAGTCATCCGCGCCAAGTTCCATTCCATGACGCATCGTTGGCTTTTCAGAAACGCCGGTCAGGAAGATGAATGGAATGGCGCTGGTGGCCGGATTCTCCCGAAGCTTCGCCAATGTTTCAAAGCCGTCGAGCTCCGGCATGTGAACATCGCAGATGATCAGGTCCGGCAGATGTTGCTGCGCCATGTCGAGCCCCACCAATCCGTTTTCCGCCGTCACAATGTCGTAGTCATTGATCGACAGCATGTCGCTGATGAGGCTTCGCACATCAGCCGAATCTTCAATAATCAGTATCTTGTTCATCAGTTTCTGTTGAGCCGGCACTTTTACCTACCAACGGCCGCCAACCGAAGTTTCGAGGACGCTACACCCGGAATCCCGGCACGAGCAAGCTTCACCCACCTCACACATACCGCGATTGCATTAATGTAGCCGTTACAGATCAAAGAGTTTGAGTTCTGAGCCATCCATTAAAGTCGCAAGCAGCTCCAACCGCCAGCCATCGCCGCATAAGGCCGATCTACAGTCGAAACTTCATCATCGTGTCCAGGAAGCGGGACAGATACTTCCCGTCCATTTTACTTGCGGTGCAACGGCTGACATGTGACCTAAATAGCCATGACCAAACCCGATCTGACCGGCGTGAGCATTCTGATTCTCGAGGATGAGGTTCTGCTGCGCAAACAAATCCACAGTTGTCTGGAGAAACTGGGCGCCGATGTGACAAGCGTGGAGTCGGTTGAGCGTGCCCGCAAACTCGCGCATGATCTTAGCTTCGACTTTGCGCTTCTGGACGTGAACCTGCCGGATGGACTTGGCACTGATCTCCTGAAGGAGAAAGCATTCTCAGCAGCCACAGGAGTCATCATCATGACGGCCCAGGGAGGGGTTGATGGTGCCGTGGAAGCCATGCGGCTGGGAGCACTGGATTACCTTGCCAAGCCCTTTGATCCACTCGAGCTGCCCCTGGTCATGAGTCGTGTCCGCCGGACGAAACAAAGCGAACGCCTGGATGAACATCAGAAATCCGATTCGCCTCGAGGAACGGATGGATTCTTTTTCGGCTCCGCACTTGCACCTCTGCATGCACAGCTTGACAAGATTCTTGCCGCTGATCATCGCATGCAAAGCGGCCTCCCCCCGGTTCTCATCCACGGGGAGACCGGCACCGGCAAGACCACGATCGCCCGATGGCTCCATGGAAATGGCCCTCGTGCACGGCAACCCCTGGTGGAGATCAACTGTTCAGCTCTCCCGGAAACTCTCGCGGAATCAGAGCTTTTCGGGCACGAGCGTGGCGCATTTACAGACGCCAGGACCGCTCGAATGGGACTGTTCGAGGCTGCCAACGGTGGAACGCTTTTTCTGGATGAATTGCCAAGCCTCTCTCTGCCGCTCCAGGCGAAAGTCCTCACCGTGATCGAAGACCAGAAGATCCGACGTGTCGGAGGCAATCGGGAAATTCCAGTCGATGTGCGCATCATCGCGGCGACAAACCGGGACTTGAAGGCGACTGTCGCGGCCGGGGACTTCCGCGAAGACCTTTTCCATCGTCTCGACCTTTATCGGGTTGAAATTACGCCGTTGCGGGAACGAGGGGAGGATATTCTTAGGCTTGCGGAAGCATTGATGGACCGGCTGGCCAAGCGTCATCGGCTTCCTCGAAAACCGATTCATCCAGCGGGTTGCCAAAGCCTACTTTCGTATCGTTGGCCAGGCAATGTCCGAGAGCTTTCGCATGAACTGGAGCGGGCGATTGTATTTGAGGAGAACGAGGAACTTAAATTTGATAAGCTCCATACCATTGCAGTCCAGCCTTTTCCAACACAACCCACCCCTCTGAACCCCGCTGCAAATCTGGTTAATACTCCCGTGGCGACTCTGTCGGCGTCAGACGACTGGTTCCGTCCGAGCTTTACCTTCCCGCAGGAAGGTTTCGCCCTTGAGGAAGCGATTAATCGCCTCATTCATCATGCTCTGAAGCAGACCGGCAGCAATGTTTCTGCAGCGGCCCGCCTCCTCGGAGTGTCCCGTGACTATGTTCGCTATCGTTTGGCAGGGCAAAAACAGCCACAGGAACCTGGGAAGGATTCCCCGGAATCCTGATGCCCTGGATGAGTTCGCTTGGGAATGCTTCCCAAGCGCAGGATGGATCCAAACAATAAGCACTTCACAAAAGCTTGCCAAAACGTCACATTGAGCGGCGAACTGCTTTGGTTCATGAATGGCATACTCCTTGCGCAAGAGAATGCTGAGTCGGATCAACGGGTGGGTCCAGATTCGCAAGCGTCGAATGAGTAATATGAAGACATTAATCAAACTGGTGGTTTATCTGGCTTCCTGCGCTCTGATCACGGGAGTCGCCAACGCACAGAAGTCTCCCTCCCCCGGCCCGGGCTCAACTATCCGAAAGTCCAATTCCGAGACAGACTCTGGAAAAACCAAATCCAAAGACGGAAACGAGTCCAAGGGTTCCGACGGTGCCATCACCAGTTCAGAAAAGAGAACTGTAGAAAAGCCTTCAAATCAGGGCTGCGAGGTATCGAACAACGTTCAGCAGATGCTCGAAGAGCTCAAACAATCCCGGTCAAAGTTCCTGGAAGAGCAAAAGACCCTTCGCCAGCAACTCAAAGATTCCTCCGAGGACGACCGATCACGCCTTCGACGCGAGATTCAAGAGAAACGCCAGACTTTCATGGATCACCAGCTCGCCGCTCGCGATGAGATCCGAAAACTCCTGGTAGAGATCAAAGATCAATTCAAAGACCACCGTGACGTGTTGGATGCGGCCAAGGAGCAGGGCCGTGAAAACAGCCGCTCACGCAAGGGTGGTGGTGACTAGGCTATTTCCCACTTCCGGCCTACAACGCTGAAGCAACACCCCGACGATGCAAGTCGCCGGGGTGTTTGCGTTACTTTTCAATCGCCTGACCTCTCATACAAGAGGTGCCGATCGGCTGCCGGGCACCTGCTTTCGCCACGTGACATCCCAAGAATTCTCATCATTCTGACGACCATCGCCGCTTTGAGCTCAGGCAGTGCTGAACCGGTCACTAAACCAGGGAATCCTCCTGGCGGTTGGGATACCACTTACACTTTGAAGACAAGTTTCGGATTCAAAGATAACGTCCTGTTTAGCCCTCAACTTCCGGTCGAGAGTTCGTTCACCATGATCAGCGCGGATGTGATCCTCTGGCGTCCGCCGGAACCATTGTGGGATCTCATGTTCATCACTTCTGCGGAACACACCCGTTACATTCCGGGCTCGGAAGTGACTGGGGAAACCACAGCATTCAGCCAGTTCCAGGCGAAAAGAGATCTTGGTGAGATGTGGCGATTCAACCTGTCGCTTCAATACCTTTTCTTTGATCAGGTCCTGGATAACTCTGACCTGGATCAGTTGTTCAGCACGCTTCAGCTTCAGGGTCACAATCTCGCCATCCAGCCCTCAGTTCGTCGCGAAGCGGTCAATGGCACGTTTGTCGAAGCCGGCTACACATTAAGCAGGCAGTTCTATCAGTCGGTCGTGGATGATGAATGGCAGTTGGGACCCAGGTTCTCGATCGGGAAATCGTATGGGAACCGTTCGGAAGTTTCCCTGGGGCTTCAGTTCCAGGAACGGAAATTTGATGACAGGCAACCTCGTTCCGCCGATGGCCTGTCCACCATCCAAGACTCGTTGAAATATCAGCAACTGGAGACTTCCCTGGTTTGGAACCACCATTGGGACGGACAACGCCGCTGGCGGACGAGCACACGGCTGGGCTTTCTGCGGAACAACGACAATTACTCCGGCTATTATGACTATGACCGGTTCCGGTTGACTGAACAGTTGCGTTACCGCGTCAAAGGCTTTCAATTCCTTGGCGAGCTGAAACTGTCGCATTACGAGTATGCCCTGCAACACGCCGGCCCCACCGACCCTGCTCAAAGGAGGAGAACCATGAGCTACTTCACCATTCGTGCCGAAAAGAGCCTTCGCGACCACCTGACGCTCTTCGCCGAATACTCGCACGAACGCTCCCTCTCAAACCTGAGATCCGACGCTTACAAGGCCAATGCCGTTTCAGCAGGAATTGAATTAGAGTTCTGAACGAACAGATTTCCTCACAGTCCCTCCTCTTTAAATCCTCAAGGTAAGTCGCTCAAATATGCGAAACTGCTTTCTCCTTTCTGCGGCGCACCATTTTTGCTCCAATGCACGCACTCGCTGGCCTTTGGCAACAGCCGAACTTTTGTGATTGGAAGAGGTAAAAAGAACCAACAAGTCAGATGGAGCCTGCGACTCCGGCACGTGGCAGCCGGGGCAATTGTTCTCACTCTGGCCATCCTGCTTGGCGTAATTCTCCTCGGGAGGCATCAATTACGATCCCTCGTTCGCAACCAGATTGTAGGCCGTGATGCCGAGGTGCTTCAAAAGCTTTGGATGCAGGAACAGACATCCGAGTGGTCCGCCTCGTTTGAGCCGATCACCGACGATCCGGCGGATCACCTGATGTCTCTCCTCGACACCAACCGATTCCGGCAACTCCCCTCGGTCAAAGGCACCAGGCTCTTCGATAAGAGCGGGAATTTTATCATCCCTTTTCCGGAGGATCTGCCGGATGCCAGGTTGTCGGAAGGCGACTTCAGGCGCGTCCAAAATCTCAATCCAGTGGCGCACTTTCAGCCACATTTCGCGATCAAAGATCTGGGGATGAGTCACGACCAGGGTTCACACAAGTCTCTTCCGATCCTTGAAATCCTCCTTCCTCTCCATACTCGAGAAACAAATCAATTACTCGGCGTGGCGCAGTTCCTCCTCGATGGCACGAGCATCAGCAGGGAGTTCGATGACCTGGATCGAAGCCTGAACCGCCAGGCGATCGCAGCCTTCTTGATCACTGGATCCGCTGTGACGATTGTCCTCGGGCTCGCTTTCCTGGCACTTCACAGGAGCAATCAGTTGCTGGCGCACCGTTCTCAATCGCTGCTTCAAGCCAATCGGGAGCTGGCTCTCGCGGCCAAAACATCGGCATTGGGGTCGGTCACTGCCCATCTCTTGCACGGCCTTAAGAACCCGCTTTCCGGACTTCAGAGTTTCATGACCGAACACGATTCAGAACCTGCCGCCGGATCGCAGGTGGATTGGGCCGGTGCCATCGCGACCACGCGCCGCATGCATGACCTCGTCAACGAGACTGTGCGCGTGCTCAGGGAGCACGAAGGCGGAATTGAGTACGAACTCTCTGCTGATGAACTGGCTCAGCTCGTTCAGTCCAGACTGGAAGTTGCTTCAAAACAATCTGGAGTCATCCTTGTCAGCCGGTCCACAGCGAATGTGTCCTTGAACAATCGCGAAGCCAACATCGTACTTCTAATCATTGAGAATCTCCTCAACAACGCCATTCAGGCAACCCCGAGGGGCAAGTCGGTAACGCTGCGCATCCAACTGACGGATTCCACTCTTTTCTTTGAAGTGGAAGATCAGGGAGCTGGCCTTCCAGATCACTTGAAGTCGGTTCTCTTCCAGCCCTGCCAGTCCACCAAGGAAGGCGGCAGTGGCATCGGGCTGGCCATCAGCAAGCAGCTTGCAGCTTCCATCGGGGCCGAGCTTTCTCTGAAAAGAAGCTGCAGCCATGGGTGTCTCTTCGTTCTTGCGGTTCCGGTGGCTGAGTTGGCTTCGCATCACCCAGAACCTCAACACTCTTAGTCCTCCTGGAGATGCTCAATACCATCACCAAATCCAACCCTCGACAATTGTGCGCTTTCATCTTCACCCTTTTCATCTCATCTGCTTGCCTTCGCGGTATCGAGCCCCTCTTGCGCTGGAGATGGTCGAATCCATCGCCTCATGGAAACAACGTCGTCGATCTCATCCACACCAACGGCATCTATTTCCAGGTGGGTGATCGCGGCCAAATTCACACCAGCACCGACAAACAGACCTGGACCCATCGGGAAAGCGGCACGCGCAAGGCATTGCGAAGCCTTTGTTTCTTTCGCGACAGAACTTTCACTTCGGGGGAGGAAGGCGTGATTGTCTCGGCTGATTTCAATTTGAAATTTGCCCTGACTCAACTGAACACGGCGGACTGGCTTGAGGGTCTGGCTTGCTCATCGGACACAATCGTGGCGGTTGGAGATAATGCGGCGATCTACTCGAGCTCTGATGGCACGAACTGGCAGCGTCAGGCGGTTGCGTTCTCGGATTGGTTGCGAAGTGTTGCATTTGGATTGCCAGGCAACAAGCCTGTCTTCGTGGCGGTTGGAGAACAGGGCTTCGTAGCCACAAGTTCGAATGGGGTTCTGTGGCAACGCGAATCAGCATTCACCACCGCTGATCTCAACCGGGTCGCCTGGCTCCGAGGGCAGTTTTGGGTCGTGGGTGATCAGGGAACCGTTTACACGAGTTCCGATGGACGAAGATGGACGAAGGTAATCACCGGAGCGACGGGGCCACTAAATGCCATTGCAGCTTCAGCAGATTCAATGATTGTCGCGGGAGACATGGAATTGAGGCAGCACCAGGGTGTCGCCGGTTGGTCCGATGAGTTATCAACGTTCAATCTTTCTCCCGCTCCAGGGACGACATACCTGAGCGCCTTGCACGACGGCGCGACATTCGTGGTAGGAGGCCGCGCTGGCCTGCTGGTGGAGGGCGTCAAACAAAACTCTGCTTCCGAAACCTCCTGGCTGCAGCTCGATTCCTCACCGAGGTCGTGGCTCTGGGGCCTTAAATCATTCCCTGCCGCCTTCATTGCCGTCGGGGACAAGAGGACGATACTGACAAGCGCCAATGGGATTGCATGGACTGCGGAAACTGTCCCCGCCGGTGCCAACGACGACGTTTTGCTCGGTATCGGCGGCAGAACCAACCTCGCCATCTCCGTGGGCACGTCTGGAACCATTCTCCTGAGCCGCGGCGAATTGTTGCCTGTTGTCTCCACCAACCTCGATGGAACCATCAGCACCAACCTGGTCGATTCTCTTGGCCTGGTCTGGGAACAAGTCTCTCCTCCGCAACCACCCCAGGACCTTCAAGGAGTGGCGACATTCGGTGATCTCCTGGTTCTTTCAGGGAGCACAGGCACAATCCTCACCAGCAACGATGGGCAAACATGGAAAAAACAGATCACGCCCACCACCTCATTTCTTTCGGGTGTCGATGCCAGCCCTGCGGGAATGGTGGCGGTGGGGCGTGACGGCACCATTCTGACCAGCGCCAATGCGGTCCTCTGGCAGAAGAGAGTCTCAAACACAACCAATTGGATTTACCGGGTCAGATCACTCAACGGGAAATGGATTGCCGTGGGTGAGGGCGGAATCCTGCTCACCAGCACTGACACGGTTTTCTGGAAAGCTCAGAGCAGTGGGACCAAGGCCTGGCTGAATGATGTGTGCTGGGATGGCTCGACTTTCTTCGCGGTAGGCACCCAAGGCACAGTGCTTAAGAGCTCCGATACGATTACATGGGAGAATGCTTGTGCCATCACGGGCAAATCTCTGACAGGTGCGGCGACCGACGGCACCAGGCTGGTGACAGTTGGCGTCGAAGGAGTGATTCTCCGATCCAGGATTCGTCAGCCAAGCCTGCCAATCGTTTTCGTCAGACACCCGACGAATTCGACTCAGACCATGTTTTTGTTCGGCGGCGAAACAGATCAACGCTTCCGTCTCGACCGAAGCGTGGACCTGCAGAATTGGTCCATCGGACCGGAACTCGATATCCTGGACCCATCCGGAACCCTCATTTACGAAGACTCAACTCAGAACGCTCCCGAGCGGCAGTTTTTCCGAGGGGTAACAATCCATTAACGGTGGCGGAATGAAATGAAGATCGAATTCCGGCGCGTCCGCAGGGACATGGTTGTTCGGCGGCTGTTTTGAACAGGGCAATTTTTGGCTGCCAAATTCTTCTCGGAATTGAAATCCCGCTTGCGTGTCGTGAATTGACGGACAAACTATGCCCAACGGAAGGCTCAACCTATGAACGTACCATTGAATTCACGCTCTTGTTTCACTTTCACCACCGCACTCATCACCACTGTCTTCGCTGCTCTCTCCGTGCCCGCCGCCGACGTGGAAAGCTACGGCGCTGCCCGCATCGCCAACTTTGTTCAGAACAGCTCTGCGGCACCAACTGCCGATCCGACCGCGCCGTACACGGGATTTCTCGGTGTGAACCCCAATGACTTCAGCGCCATCAATGCAGTCACGGTGACAACACCGAATGGCGCCACGCTCCCGCTGCCTGATGCGACCGATTACCAGATTTCACAAAACTTCGGAGACCAGGCTCAACTCAATGCTGTTTTTTCCGCAGGCACTTAGACCTTCAACTTCGATACCGCCAACGACGGCGCGAAGACAGCCAGGTTGAACCTTCCCGCAACCGCATTCGGATCCGCACCACAAGTTTCAAACTTCACAGCACTCCAGACCGCCAACGCCGACGGCTTTACGATTCAGTGGTCGCCCATCAGCGGAGGCACAGCCGCTGATCTGATCGAGCTTTTCGTTTTCGATTCCTTCGGGAACGAAATGTTGAATTCAGGCAGACTGGGAGATTTCGGCGCTCTGGACGGAACCGCGACTTCATTCAACGTCGAATCTGGCTTCCTCGAGCCTGGCCAGACCTACGATGCAATCCTCCGATTCGCCAAAGCAGTCGGTGAGGACACCGCTTCGTATCCAGGCGCAACCGGACGGATTTCAGTCGCTCAACAAACCAAATTCAAAATCAAGACCTCGGGCAGCGGCGGCAACCCGGGAGGAGGCGCCGCGCCATCGGTAATTTTCACTTCTCCTCTGGATGGTGCCACTGGAGTTCCTGCGCTGGTGCCGATAAGCGTCACGTTCAGCGCGCCCATGAAACCGGTTGCGGCGATCACCTGGTCGGGAAACGGAGTTGATTCTTCGAAATTCGTTTACAGTTGGCCGGTGCCAATGTTCCTCAGCATTTCCTATCCCGGTGGTTTACCCGGCGGCACCTTGATCACCATGACCCTCACCTCAGGTTTCGCCGACGTGGCGGGAACACCCATTGCCCCGAAGACAATCTCCTTCACGACAGCGGGCACACCTGGAGGCGGCACGACGAACCCGCCGGATAATTGCAATCCCGTAGGACCGGGTGGCTCAAAAGGGACTGTTTTCATTAGTAAGAATCTTAAGTTCGTTCAGACCGGTCCGTCAGCTCCCGCCTTGTCTCCTCAAAATGGAGCCGGATTTACGGCCATCATCAGTTCGCCTGCACAGAATCCTGTCATTGCCGCCAGCCTTGGCCTGCCCAATGGAACTCAAAAAGCGTTGGAAAATCAGTTTGGACAATTCCTCTATCTCGTGCCGTTCGCCACACAAGCGGCACTCGACTCCGAGTTTCCCTCCGGCAAATATGTCATCACCCTGACACGGCAAAGCGGTGTCACTCAGAAGATCAACCTCCAACTGGGCGATGCGCCACCAACGCCCCAGCTCTCGAATTTCAGCGAAATCAGCAACTACAATTCAAACCTGGATGCCACTTTTCGTTGGGCTGGGTTTGTCGGAGCGGGAGCTAACGACGGCATTCAATTCAGTCTTGAGGATGTCCAGAACAACCGCTTCGACGCTCCTGATCCTTGCGTTCCGCGTGAGCTGTCGAACACCGCCACGTCGATCGTCGTCCCGAAGAATCTCCTCAGCGCCTCGGGCGTCATCACAGGCGAACTGAGTTTTAGCCGGTTTGCATCCGACAACTCGATCACCGACATCAGTGGCAATGCAAGCTACGCCAAGATCGTCAGCTTCAAACTTCGCACCTCCGTCACACCTCCACCGAGCGCGATTGTGAAACTGTCGGCACCAGTCCTCCAGGCCAACGGATCGTTCAAGGTGGGAATCACTGGCGGTCCTTCGGCAAGCTATATTCCTGAAACGTCTCTTGATTTGAAATCATGGGCTCCACAATCACCCGTGACACTCAACGCGGCAGGCACTGGAGAATTCACCGTTCCTGGAACTACTCCAAACCTCTCCGTCCGGGCGAGAACACAGTAGCCCCCGCCGCTCTTGATCTCCACCAGCAAGGCCAAAAAGGACCATTGTCATGGTTTAGGGTGCTCGTGAGAATCACCGTGTGCATGCGCGCCAGAACCTGAAGCCAGTTTGAACGACTTCAACGGCCAGGCAACGGCTTGAGAACCGCCTTCCTGGACTTTGTAAAAGCCGTCCATCCCGATCTGTGGCAGGCGCTGTGTTGTGCCGGTAGTCGGCCAGAAAATCTCAATTGAACGGATGGACTTCGCGTCCCCGAGCCCAATTTCCTGTCGCAGCGGCGAGGCGCCAAAGCTGCCGCCCGTGCTCACTATTTTGTAAATCGCCCGCTCTCCGTTCCCGGTATCCACGATCACTTTTATGCGAGCGCCAATCGCCGCACGATTTGATTTCGCCCCTTCGAGTTTGAGCGTGATCCAGTGGTTCCCGTGCCCTGGATTCTCGAAGAGCACGTTCCGGTAAACATCGCCCGTAAACGCGCCACCCATATCTTCACTGATGTCTTGATCTCCATCGTTGTCGATGTCGCCGAATGATACGCCGTGGCCCTTCTGCAAGTGTCCGAAGCCTCCCGATGTCGTCACATCCTGGAAGTATCGACCTCCCGCGTTTCGAAACATGCGATTCGGAACCAGGGTGCTCAGATCGGGGTTGCCGGTGCCAACGTAAAAATCGAGCCAGCCATCGTTGTCCAGATCTCCGTAGTTCGAACCCATGCTCAGAAGAACCTTGTCAATGCGGGCGGCGTGGCTGACATCCTCGAAAGTCCCATCGCCCTTGTTTCGATAAAGCCTGGCTCGCTCGCCACGATTCGGCAGGCCAAGATAGTCCGCCGCGACATCCCCTACCTCGGATATGTAGTAACCGGACACAAAAATATCCTGCCATCCATCGTTGTCGAAATCGAAGAACCAGCAGGGAAAGCTGTTGCTCGTAGCCGTCACGCCTGCAACTTCGGCCACGTCGGTAAACTTCCAATTTCCCGCTGCTGATTGCTGCCCTGGACTTGCCGGGCCGTCGTTCCGATACAAAACATTCTTCCCCTTCAGCAACGACAGGTACAAGTCGGGCCGTCCGTCGTTGTTGTAATCCCCACTCGAAACCCCTTTGACAAATCCAATCCTGGCCACCCCCGCACTGACGGCACACTCGGTGAAAGTGCCGTCACGGTTGTTTCTAAAAAGCTCGCATGGATGAAGATCCGACTCCACCGACTCGTTCCCAACAAACAGATCCAGCCAGCCATCACCGTCGTAGTCAAACCACGTGGCAGTCTGGCTTGGATGAAAGCTCAACAAACCTGCGGCTTCGGTAACGTCATCAAAGGTACCGTCACCGCGGTTGCGCAGAAGCGATTTTGGAAATCTCCCCTCGGTTCGCATCCACGCGCCGCGCAACACCAGAACATCGGGAGCGCCGTCATTGTTGTAGTCAGTCTGGAGAATGTTGAGCCCTCCCATTTCACCTACAAGACCGGCCTCAACGGTTCGCTCCTTGAAGGTGCCGTCACCCATGTTCTTGAAGAGTTTCAGTTGTGAGTCAAATCCCAGCGAAGAAACCATGATGTCAAGGAAGCCATCGCCATCAAAGTCTTCCATGATGCTTCCACCGGACAGGTCATCCACAGCCAATCCCACCCCTCCGGCCACATCAGTGAATCGTTTTATATCGTAGTCGGACTCGAAGACCTTTGGCGGTATAAGCCATGTTGGAGAGACTCGATCTGGATACTCACCCAGAGTCATGTGAGCGATGTTGAGCAACCATCGAGCGCTCAAGTCCTGAGGGAACTCCTGCAATAATTCCGTCAATACCTTCGCCGCCGAGCGGGAGCCATCCTGCAACTTGTGGACTCCGGCCCCACGGATCGGGAGCAAGCACGAATCCGTCGTGTGATTGGACAGGCAATTCTGCTGCTCGGCGAGCCGCAGATGGCACATCGCCTGGAAGGTCCGGAGGAGCCGTCTGTTTCTAGCGAGGAGCCCCGGAGAGTTCTTCGCCAGGAACTGTTCGTAAGTGGCGAATTCCCTTAGCGCATCCGTGCTGCGTCCCGCATTCAACAACTCGATGGCATATCGGCGGCGCAGATCGACTGCTTCATCCCGGTCGCCCATCAGCCGCAACTGTTCTCCAATCATGTCAGCGCGTTCACGGCTTAGGAATGGCGTTGCCAGAGGTTTTACGTCCTTGGCGATCCGCTCGAGCAATGCCGCCATCCGGCGAGTTCCAGCGGTTGGCAATGGCTCCTGTGCCGCCACAATCCGGTTACCCGCCATCAAAACGAGTGCAAGAACCAAGGCCGAAAGCCAACGGCGTCCGATGAATCGTACGAGGTAATTCTTTATGGATGAAAACTTCTTCATCAGGGGTGCCGTCGTCAATGACGTTCTTGCCTGTTCTCCCGTTGCGCGCGCAAACCGATTTCGCCTTCGGATTTCAGCGCACGGCGGAGGTGCCAATGCCGCCGCCATCACAAGGAATCGATGCTTTTCCCGATGCTTGCTTTGAAAAACACTCGCGCACGCTGCCGGGTCTGAACATACTTTCCGCCACGTGCGATGATCGAATTCCTCCGAAGACTGTGGCCCTATGTTCGACCCTATCAGTTCCGGCTGTTTATGGGTCTCTTTTGCGGCGTGCTTTTTGCCCTTGCACAGGGGGCGCTCATGATCGGGCTCAAGGTGGCCGTCGATCTCATATTTATTGCGCCCGCGAATTTTTCGTTTGCCAGCCAGCTTGAAAAGGCGCCCCCCATCCTGCGCCCCTTGATCGATCAACTCGTGGCTTTGCTGCCTGAGCTGAAAGCTCCTTCATCCAAATCCGGCCTCATCGCGACGATCATGTTCATTCCCTTGGTCATGTTTGTCCGTGGCTGCTTTGCTTATTTGAACGTCTATTTTACGAACTGGGCTTCCGTCCGGGCCGTTGCGGACCTGAGGGCAAAAGTCTTTGAACATCTGCAACATTTGCCTTTGAGCTTCTACAGCCAGGCCAAAACAGGCGACCTCATCTCCCGCATCACAAATGACACCCTCATCCTCTACACGGTTATCGGCAATTCCTTTGCCGCGATCATCAAAGATCCCGTCACGATCCTGTGCATGGTTGGCCTGCTGCTTTCCCAGCAGCCGCGCCTGACACTGATCTCAATCTTTGTCTTCCCTCTTTGTCTTGTTCCGATCGTCATCTACGGACGGAAGGTCCGCCGCTCAGTCCAGGCCATGCAGACTGCCTCCGCCGACATGACCAATCTCATGCACGAGGCATTCACCGCGAATCGCATTGTCAAAGCTTACAACCTCCAGGAGATGGTGGTCGCACGTTTCAGGGAGATTACAGGCCGGTTTGTCGGTCAGATGATGCGCACGGTCCGATCCTGCGACCTGCCGAGCCAGATGACAGAATTCTTCGGTTCAGTTGGAGTCGCGCTGGTTTTCGCCTACGTCGTCTTTGTGGCGGATCGCAACATGACGGCGGGGGATTTTTTACAGTTCATCGGCAGTATTTTTCTGATGTATCAACCGATGAAAGCCTTGAGCCGCCTGCATAATCAAATCGAGCAAGCCCGCGCCGCAAGTCAACGGGTGTTTGATCTGCTCACCACTCCCAACACGATCGTGGAAACCGCCACGCCATTGCCGCTGCGCGCTCGGGGTGCCGATGTGTCGTTCGACGACATCAGCTTCAGTTACGGTGATCGACAGGTTCTGCACCAGATCAACCTCTCGGTGAAGAGTGGACAGACGGTTGCTCTCGTTGGCGCCAGCGGTTCCGGCAAGACAACGCTCACGAGCCTGCTCCTTCGCTTCTACGATCCCCAGTTGGGCAAAGTTCGAATCGGAGGAACGGACATCCGCAATGCCGCCGTGCGTGATCTGAGGGATCAAATCGCGCTGGTCACTCAGGACACGATCCTCTTCAACGAAACCATTCGCGCCAATATCCGCCTGGGTCGTCCGGCGGCGACTGATGCGGAAGTCGAGGAGGCCGCGAAGCACGCCTACGCCTACGAGTTCATCATGGCGGCACCGCGAGGATTCGAGACGATGGTTGGAGAGAAAGGCGTCAACTTGTCAGGAGGGCAACGGCAACGCGTCGCCATCGCCCGCGCCATTCTCAAGAACGCGCCGATCCTCGTCCTGGATGAAGCCACCAGCGCGCTGGACACCGAGTCCGAGCGTGCCGTTCAGTCGGCGTTGGAAGAGCTGATGGCCAACCGCACCACGATTTGCATCGCTCATCGACTGTCCACGATTCAGAAAGCCGACCTGATCGTGGTCCTGGATCAGGGACGCATCGTCGAAACCGGAAAGCACGATGACCTCCTCAAACAGGGCGGCATCTACTTCAAGCTGTACACGCTCCAGTTTCAGACGTGATCGCCTCCGCGACAAATGTTCTCACCGTGAAGAGGTGACTGAGTGCGAGCCAGCAGGCCAGGCCAGCAACCGACTGGATTATGTGGATGAATCGCAGGATCGAGCCTTCCCCTGGGGACGAAAATCCGATGGGTTCAAGAAACCAGAGATCTGTCATCCAGACCGGCAGCAGTACACTGATCACCGCCAGCGCAAGGAACGCTGAAATAAAACTCCTGATTCGCAGGGAAAGCCAGAACCCGATGATCGGTGTGGTGACGTAGGCGACCAGAAGGAAGGAGTTAAAACCAAACTCGGGAGGCGTCGCCATCTCCATCCAGACCATAAACTGGTTCAGAGTGACATACAGCCCTACCGGCCACAGGAACCGCCGCCAGAACGCGATCAACCGACCACCGATGAGTTCGTCCGCCGAGAGCGGTGCGACCAGCAGAAGCTCCAGCGCACCTGACTCGCGCTCCCGCCGGAACAGTGTGGCAGACTCCGAGGCGATGGACATTGTAAGCAGAATTGCCAGCCATATTTGAACAAACTCAAAGTACTGCCAGGGTTGAGCACTGCTCATCAGGCTGCTGTCCACCGCGAGCACGACGGCACAACAAGCGAGATTGATCAACCGCTGCCGCGTAGCGTGACGCTCCAGCCATCCCATTGGATTGCGATCGAGGATGCGTCCGCGCATCCGGTTAAAGCGTGGCGGCCAAAGGCGCGGCGCAAACCAGAACTGCCAGAGATGGAACTGGCGCGGCGAGAGGGGCTTGTCATGCCATAGATAGTGAACGCGTCGGCTGGCCAGCTTGAGACAGCCGGACGCCAAAAGCAGCGCGCCAAAGAAAAGCCCTGCAAGAGTGGAAAGCCACGCACCCAGGAACTGGGTTGACTTCGTCAGCACATTGCTCCAGGAGTTTCCTGCCTCCAATGCACCGCTCAACGACTTTAGCATCGGAGTGAACTCAGGCAGGCCGGGCGTCCACTGGACGGGCAAGGAAGGCAGCCATGCAGAAGCACCAAACCGCACAAGGCACCATGCCAGCGTGAACGATAAGACCTCCGCCACCACAATGGCCGAAACCGGATTGATGCAAACCGATGAAGCCAGCAGGCCCGCGCCGAGGGCCAGAATCATTAGGGAGATTTGAAGAGTGAAAGCGCTGGCAACATCCAGCCAGCTCACACCCCCCAGCAATATGGCGATGCTTAGAACCGGCAAGGCCGCCAGCCACAACGTCACCCCCCGCAGCATGTGCAAAAATCCTTTTCCCAAGACGACCTCGGCGCTGCTCAAGTGCGTGAGGAAAAGCAACCCGAGCGTGCCTTCGCGGCGTTCCCGGCTCAGGCAATCCGCCGTCAAAGCCGGCGCGAACAACAGAATGGCCACCAACATTGCCTGATGCAGGCTGAAGAAAAGCAGTATTCCAAGCCCGGTGGTGGGAGTGCCTATTCCGTGGAGAAAGCTTGCTGCGGCGACTGTGCAAGCCAGCACACCAAGAAACCGCATCCAATGATTCCACCGGCTCCGGGCCGCAGCCCTCGCTTCTTTCAGCATGACCGGCGACATTGCCACGTGAAATAGTTTAACCCGTCAGGCTGAGGATGAAAGCGGCAAAGCGAAATCATTCCTTGGCTTGGTGGCACTTTGCGACTATTTGAATTTCATCCCTCCACGGGTGGTCATAGAGCCGGACATTTGGTTTGTCCGAATCGCGAAGCCTGCGGAATAGACTGAATATGAAACAACATACACTGCGTTCCCTGACTAAGATTACTCTTCTTGCCGCCGTTCTTTGCGCCTCTGTGGCCACGGTGTGGGCTGCTCCAAAACGTGTCCTCGTGGTGTCAACCACCACCGGCTTCCGGCACAGTTCCATTCCCACGGCTCAGAAAATCCTCAAAGCCCTGGGCGAGCAGGATGGAGGATTCAGTGTTGTGGATGTGGTGGATGGCGGGGAACGTCCGAAGGACAAGTCCAAAGAGGCGGAATGGTTGAGCAACGTGACAAAGCTCCTGGGGGAGAAAATGACGGCAACTTCCTTGAAGACTTATGACGCCGTCATTTTTGCGAACACCACAGGCGATCTTCCGATGGCCAGCCCCCAAGACCTGATCGATTACGTCAATCGCGGTGGCGCTTTGGTTGGGATGCATTCCGCATCGGACACGTTTCACGGCTTCAAGCCCTACATTGAGATGCTGGGTGGCGAATTCCTCACACACGGCGCGCAGGCGACTGTCGAGTGTTTGAATCAGGATCACACCCATCCTGCGACACGTCACTTCACAGACAGCTTCATTGTGCATGATGAAATTTACATTCAGAAGAGTTTCAATCGTCAGCGTGTTCATGGCTTGTTGAGCCTGGACAAGCATCCGAACACGGGAGCGCCGGGGGATTATCCGATCGCGTGGTGCAAGCAGGTGGGCAAGGGCCGCGTGTTTTACACCTCGCTGGGTCACCGCGAAGACGTTTGGGAGAATCAATCTTATCAGAAGCATATCACGGGTGGCATTCGCTGGGCCGTGGGATTGAGTTCAGGCGATGCCGCGCCACAGGATTTGCGCGCCGAACTCTCCAGCGCGGAGAGGAAGGAAGGTTTCAAGCTCCTTTTCGACGGTGTCAGCCTCGACGGCTGGCATCTGCGCAACGCCACCGGCACCAAAAGCTGGAGCGCTCAGAACGGAATGCTCGTCAATGAGATCGCCAAGGATTCGCATGGAACTGATCTGGTGAGTGATTCCACGTTCAAGGATTTCACCGTCCGCTACGAATACATGGTTCCCAAGGGCAGCAACAGCGGTCTCTATCTGCGCGGACGCCATGAAATCCAGATTCTCGAAGACTTCGGCGTGGCTGATCTCGCTCCCGGCAACAACGGCGGGATCTACAGCGTAAAAGCGCCGCCGCGCAACATCTCGCGCCGCGCGGGCCAATGGCAGGAAGCGGAAGCAACAATCATTGGAAACAAAGTCACCGTCACACTGAATGGACTGAAGATCCATGACAACATGGAAGTGAACAAGGCGACCGGCGGTGAACTCGACAACAAGCTGGATCAACCAGGCGCGATCATGTTGCAGGGTGACCACGGCGCGATCGCGTTTCGGAATGTCCGAATCAAGGCGTTGAAGTAGCCACCTGTCGGCATGGCAGGTCGCCAAAGGACAGATTTGAGACTCAATACCGCAGTTGCCCCAAGTTGGTGGCGCTTTGAGCAGCTCAGTCCGGCGATTTGGCGTGTCCCGGGATCTAATTGTAAGCATTCAGCAAGCAGATGACGCAAAATTCTCCGTGCAAAATTGGTGAAGTGTGAAAGAAATGGAGGACGCATGAACATGTCAGACAACTTTTCAATGGATTTCAATCGCCGGGACTTTCTCCGAGGCGGCTCATTCGCAACTTTCGCCGCACTGCTCGGTGGTGTGGAACTGGTCGCCCAGGATGCCAACAAGGACAAGGACGCGACGACCTACGCGACGGGTACGGCTTTCACCATCAAGTGTGCCGTGATCGGCTTGGGGTCGTGGGGCCGTGATGTGCTCGCCACTTTGTCACGACTCAAGGAAGCGGAGATCGTCGCCATCTGCGACACCTATCCAGCCTCTCTCAAGCGTTCCACTGCTTCCGCACCGAAGGCCAGGCAGGTCGCCAACTACAAGGAGATCCTCGACGACAAGGAAATCCAGGCGGTGATCATTGCGACGCCTTCCCACCTCCATAAGGAAATCGTCCTGGCAGCGCTTCAAGCAGGCAAGCACGTGTATTGCGAGGCGCCGCTTGCTGCAACCATTGAGGACGCGAGGGCGATTGCCAAAGCGGCGATTGCGAATCCGAAGGTCAATTTCCAACCCGGCCTCCAGAACCGCTCCGAGCCGCAGCGCCATTTCCTCCTTCCTTTCATGCGGTCGAATGCGGTCGGCACTTATCTCATGGCGCGGGCGCAGTGGCATAAGAAGACTTCGTGGCGGGCGGCGTCACCCAATCCTGATCGCGAGAAGGAATTGAACTGGCGGTTGAACCGCGAGACTTCCCCGGGGTTGATCGGCGAAGTGAACATCCATCACCTGGATGGAGCGGCCTGGTACCTCAGGGGACTTCCCACAGCCGTCTCAGGCTTTGGGGGAATCCTGCATTGGAATGACGGGCGCGACGTGCCGGACACCGTGCAGGCGGTCCTTGAGTTTCCGCGAGGAGTAAACCTGATGGTCCATTCGACACTCGGCAATTCATTCGACTCGGATTACGAGATGTATTACGGCACGGATGCGGCCGTCATGGTCCGGGAAGGAAAGGCCTGGATGTTCAAGGAAGTGGATTCGCCCCTTCTGGGTTGGGAAGTGTACGCCCGCAAAGACATGTTTTACAAAGAAACGGGCATCTCACTTGTCGCCAACGCCACCAAACTGGCGAATATCACCGAGAAAGCCGGAGAGAAATCCCTTGCGGAAACTCCCTTGCGCTACTCTTTGGAGGCATTTTTGACGAACTCCAACGAGGTCGCCACAGGCGTCGAAGATTTCCTGGCAACATTCGCCAACAGCGACACGAACGCCGTTCGCAGACATGTCGCCACTCTCAAACTTCAACCGGCAGCAACCATCAAGGATGGTTTCGAGGCGACGGTGGTTGCGCTCAAAGCCAATGAAGCCGTTCTGAAAGGCAGCAAGATCAAGCTTGAAAAGGATTTGTTCAGCCTCGCCTGAACCTCTCCGAATTAAGCCAGCCCGAACTCGTCAAAGAATTTATGAAAATGAAAATCGCTTGGTCGAAGATTACCAGATTCAGCGCCGTGATGGCCGCGTCCGCGGGCGTGCTCTACGCCGCCGACAGCATGACGCGATTTGACGCGCAGCCTGGCAGCAAGATGAAAATCGAAGGCACCTCAACGCTCCACGACTGGACGGTCGAAGGTGGCATCATCGGCGGCTTTTTTGAGGCTGACCCAGGCTTCACCAAGGATCCCGCAGTAGTCTCGAAGGTCCTGCCCAAAGTCGAAGTGGAGATTCCTGTTCGCACACTCAAGAGCGGCTCCAATCCCATGAACAACGTGATGTACGAGGCGATGAAGATGAAGGATCATCCCAAGATCAAATTCACGCTTAAAGAAATGAAGTTCAAAGGCCAGCCAGCGAGTGGCAATGGCCCCTTCCTATTCGACACCAAGGGCGAGCTGACCGTATCCGGTGTCACCCGCACAAATGTGATGGTCGTCGCCGTGCAAAAGATTGCGGATGGCCAGTTGAAGTTTGCCGGAACGAACACGATGAAGATGACCGATTTCGGCATCAAGCCGCCGGCACCCGCCATCGCGCTCGGAGCCATCAAGACAGGCGACGAAGTGAAAGTGTCTTTCGAGTGGATGACCGCGCAAGGCGCGGCCAAGGCGCAATAGCCTCAGATTTCCTGTCCCGTGAAGCTGAACTTCACTGGGAGTTGGAATTGAAGAGGGCCGGTGTTATCCCCGTGAATTCAAAACGGCCACGAATTTATTCCCCAATTCGCGGTCGTTTTGAATTCACGGGGTCACCTCAGTTCATGGGGGCAGGATTTCTGAGCCTTCACAGGACATCCGATTAGCCGCGACGGCAGCCGGGTGGCGTTTCTACGCTGGACGAGGTTTCTGCAGGAGCGGGTCAAAACAGCCGCTCGCTTGTGGAGCATGTTGAAACCATTGCCCGAGATTCGGCGTAGCTTTGATGCTATCGATTCGTCGTTCCAGCATGGCTTCTGTTTCTTCGCTGGCAGGCGCTGTGACTTACTGAGTAGTCGCGAAGGGTTGATCATCCTGGTGGCGGGGGCGGCGGTGCATTTCGGGCTGAACCTCCCGATCTGGCGCGTCCCGTGTCACTTCTTGAGCCGGTAAAATCTCTCGCTGTTCGAAATGGAATTTGTCACCACATTTTGCAGCTCAACCACGACAGACGTGTCTCTGACGGCGATCCACTGATTGTCTGCGCCGAGGGTCGCGGTGGTTTCCAACTGATAGCCTTGAACGGCGGCTGGCCACGAAATCAAAACGTTGCCGCCCGCGCTTTGGATGTTCAATGCCGGGGCTGCTGGTTCCGGCAAGGGGGTTGCGTAGGACGTGCCGCTCTCAGACACAATCACGGCGTCGATCCCGGGATCCAGATCCAGGTAAAAATGCCCCGTGTTCATTGCCAGTGTGAAGGCGTCCATTGAGCCGACGGACCCATATCTTTGACCGAGCGGGTCAGCATAGGCGCCAGCGTGCGCATTGACCTGCAAGGCACCCCGCAACTCCAGCGATTTCCCAACCGCACTGCCTATGGTTCCGTTCTTGGTGATCACGGATGTGCCACTGCGGTTCTCCAGTACCGCGTCGCCGCCGCCGATCAGGTACATCTTCGCCCCGCTGGTGCCGCGAGGGTTCTGAACTGTCGATTCAAGCACGACCGTGAAGCGGATGTTGATGGGCGTACCAGGTGAGAGCGTCGGGGACGTTATGGTGAACACGTCGGCCCAGCCGACCACGACCTCGGCAACCCCCGACACCACGACTGGATCGAACTTGCTCAGGGAACGCGCGAGTCCGTCCTTGGGGCTGATGTAGGAGTAACTCTGGCTGGTGGGGGTTTGCGAGGCGGTTGCCTTCGCCCAGGCGCGCAACCTGCCCGGCAGGGCGGACCCTCCCATGTCTGCTGTAGCTGACACCGACCACGAGATCGGCAGTGGATCTATCTCAATGGGATCAATGACATCCGCAAGCGTCTGGCTGCCCCCTGCCGACAAACCCACGGCGCTCGTTGAAGAATTCTGAAATCCGAGGTCAACGCTTTTGCGGTCGTTCATGGTCAGCGGCACGCCGGGATGCACCGGAACGTCGGAATTCCAGCCAGCGTTGACCTGTACGTGTCCGCCGGCTTGGGTCATTACGGCGGCGGCTCCCTCTGGCACGGCAATGCTCGTCCACATCACCGCAGTCAACACGCCTGCCAAAAGGGTCGATCGCGTTCTTGTATTCACTCCGGAACGACGTGACATGATAGAGGTCTTGGTGTGTTTGTTCATACTTTTTGGTCAGACAAGTAACGACTGCTTGACGATGTTCCGCAATGCCAGATCAAGCGACTTGCAGGCGGCGGCGTTTGTTGGGGTTTATTTCATTCATCAATGGGCTCCGGTCGTGTCGGACTGTGAGCTACTGCGCTTTCCGCGCTTGCTTGAATTCCCATTGCCACTTCATCGGCCCCTGTTTCGAAGAACCTTTCATCACCAGGCTGCCATCCGCGTCGGTAATTATTTTGTCGAAGGAGCCAAGTGGGATGGGGGCATTCGTCGTCAGCCATCGGCGGAAAAGCTGCTGTTGTTGCGGCGGGTAGATTCCGGCGGGAGTACAGCCATAAAAGATGAAATCGATGTTGGTCTGCAACATATTCACTTCACCGATTCCAGAATAGAAAAGCGTGGAATCATCTCCCACCGGCGGGCTGAACGTGGTCACGGTCATTTGACTTTCTCCCGCCGCCACTAGGAATGTGCCGGTCGCCTCTCCAGAACATTCCAAGCCGCCACCACTAAAACTGCCGGCATGATTCCAAGTCACGAGGCCGCTGGTTGCCCGGTAAGTTCCATTTTCCGGATCAACGAGATCGAAGACGATGTTTGTCCCCGTCGCGGTTTCGGTCACGTCTTCCCGGGCACCTAATACTTGCAGGCTGTTGGTATAGCTGAATTCGACCGAGCCGATCCAAGGTTCGCAGCCGAGCGCAAAAACCTTGAGTTCGGCGGGATTCACAAAGTTTCCAACATCCGAGAGGACGTGGCTGCGATTCTTGAACTCGCTGTTGCTGATCACAATCACCAACTCCTCCACGTCTTCCGCCGGTTTGTCGCGGCAAAAGAATATTTTCTCCGAGTCGGTCCAGTCCTCGGCCGGTTTCCATTCCTGGTCCCGAATCTTCACGATCGCTTGCACTCGGGCCGTCGGTTCGCTTCCGCTCCAATAGGGATGAGTGAAGCTGAGGCTGCGGATGGCGTTGTCCGCCTTGAAGTCGTAGTGGAAGTATCGGGCTGCGAGGTGCGGAATAGTATGTTCCAGCGAATAGGTAGCCGATGTCTTGCCATTCAAGCGCACCTTGACAGGGGCCGGTGTCATCTCTCTCGCCTTCTCAACAAGTTTGTCCCATTTGGAATAGTAACGGTAGGGTTTCCCCTTTTCCGAAGATCCGGTTGCCGTGACCTCGAAATCGGCTTTTCGATTCCAATTGTAGAGCGCGAACTGCGGCCACTCGCCCCTAAATCCACCGAGGCTTCCAATGGCTTCCTCGATTGCGCCCAAGCTGTCGTGATTGAAAATCGCATCCCAGGTTTCCCGCACGTAATGCGCTCCGCTGTCGCTCCCCCGAGTGATGTAAAGGAACCACAGATAGGCGCCATACTGGTGCTCGGGGCCGGGCCTGTCGTCCGGGGTGCTTTCGTACTTCTCCAGCTCGACTTCGGGCCGGCGCAAAAAACTGGGAGCGCTGGCGTGTTCCCGATTATTCCTGGGATATACGAAATGTTCCGCCCAAGTAGCGGTGGCCTCGTGCAACCACAGCGTCTCGCTCGAGTTGCATTTCTCCGGGAACCTCAAATCGACGAGAGCGTGCGTTAATTCGTGGGCAAGAGTATTAACGTCTTGAGTCCCCAGCCGGATTCTAGCGATCTTGCAGTCATCGGTTGTTTCATAGGATCTCCTGACCAATGGCGATAGAAGAATCGCGACGAGTTTGCCCTGCGGTGGCTTGCCGAAAAGCCCCGTGAGCTTCGGCCAAATTATGGTATTGATCTCCGCCGCACTTTTCACCGCCCACTCTTCGAGCAATGCCTCCGTTGCTGGGTTGTCATTTTCCCAAACGATCACAACCTCATCTGGCACCGCCCATATCCTTGAGAGAGTGCTCGGAGGAACCCCTGCCTTTCCCCTCGACTGGCCCGTGTCATTTACGGTGCTGGAGACAGTTATCGCACTAGTACTCCGTCAGTCGTGAGTTGATGGGTCAAACAAATTGAGCTTGTACTTTGGATAAGCGTGTCTAATTGGAGTAGATGCCAATTAAGTATCGCATCCGTTTGTCACCGCCAGAACGCGAACAACTCATGAACAT
>SXMN01000220.1 GCA_005777315.1 Verrucomicrobiales bacterium | reverse complement strand
GGGCAATCCTGCCAACATTTGATCCGCATGCGCGATGGACATGCGCCAATCCAATCAGAGTCCACAGCGGCGCGCCACCAAATTCATTCCATCTCCTTGCCCTCAAACTTCATTCCACCCTCCTTGTCGAGGGCCATGCTTCCAAGGAGGATCGTCGCTCCATCTGTAGGAGATGAGGGACCCTTGAGCAGGCCCGCTTTGATCGCTGCTCTAAGGTTGGAACCGGGTTGCGGGAGGTGCGTCATCCCTCGAGCCTGGCGTCAGCAACTACGTGACTGGCGCGTATTCGTGACCAGTCCCTGTCGTCGCTCCGTATGCAGCCCAATTTCAATCAGCAATCTCGCTTGGGATTCCAGCGATCTCGAACTCACCGCCAGTTCTGCAAGGCTTTCAGAATGTGCCGTCTGCGAGCAACGAGGTGATGTTGCGCGCCAGATCGTCGGCAAGGACGGGGAGTGTCTGGCGCTCCATGCTGGACAGATCCTCTTTGTAACGCAGCGTGGTGCGACCGACCACATCCCGATCCAGCACTGTTTTGCCTGTGCTACGATCCACCGCAACAATGTGGGCGTGGAGTCGGATTTCAAAATCACGCGTTGAAATAATGTCTCGAGGCTGAAAGGAAAGGCTGAGGCGCTCATATTTAGTGAGCACGCCGTTCACCACGACGTCGCCCGTACCCGCAGTATCAAGGCGATAAGTGCCGTCCTGCTGCATCGCGCGGCGGAGGGCAATCCCAACGGCTTCCGACAATCGGGGTTCAAGCGTCTTGTTCTCGAAAAGATTGATCTGAACCGAGCGCGAACCCGCCGCCATTCCGTTCGACGGGCCCAGCTTGTAACCGGCGCAGCCTGCCAGGCTCAGCATCAGCAGAACCGCGCCAATCGAGGACGCAACGTGCATATCACTTCGCGGCGGACTGGTCTGCGGTGCGCTTTCGGAGTTCGTCGATCCGCTGCTTGGCTTCCTTGCCGTAAGTAGATTGAGGATCCTTCAGGTAAGCTTCGTTGTAATAAACAAGGGCTCCGTCCCACTTCCGTTTCTTTTCGTAAAACTGGGCGATTTTGTAGGCGCCCTTGGCCTGTTCTGTTTTCAAGTCGGAAATCACCTTCTCCGCTTCATTGGCCCGCTTATCCTCCGGATACAAGGTCGAAAATGAACTGAACGTCTCGATCGCCTTCGTGGATGAGTTCTGGTCGTACTTGGCCTTTTTCGCCTGCTTGGTGTACGCCAGACCAGACTTGTAAATCGCCTCCGCGGCGACCTTCGGCTGATCATGATAGGTATCCGCTGCTTTCTCATACGCTTTGACCGCGAGCGGATAGTCCGATTGCTTCTCCCTCGCCGCACCGATGTTCATCTGAGCCTGCGCGGCGACGTCGCTATAGATCCCATTGCGAATGATCTTCTCATACATCTGGGTCGTCTTGTCCATCGAGGGGAAAAATGGAATGTAACCCCACAATTTGAACCACTGGCCACCCAGATAACGGTTGGCGATGATAAACTGTTGCTGCAATACTTCTTCGTAATTCTCGACCTTGGGATACTTCTCAATCAGTTTTTGATACTCCTTGAAAGCCTTCTCGTCCTTGCCTTTTGCCGCATAAGAACGCGCCAGAAGATACTGGGCGCCTGCCGCATAATCGGATAATGGCCAGACGCGAACGGTACGTCGCGCCGCCTTGAGGGACAGGCTGTAATTCTTCTTGTCGAATGCTTCCTGCGCCACCTCAAGCTGATCCTTGGCGCGTGTGCGCGTCCATTTGGCACCACCTTCAGGCTCATAGCTCCAACCTTCTCCCGCTCGATAGATCAACGGAGCCGGACATTGCGGCGGAAGCGCGGCGAGAAATATCAAGATGAGCACCACCTGAATAAGCCATCGTTTCATGGCCTGAACCGTAGTGGAGCGAAAAATATCAGTCAAGAAAGCGCCTGCATGGATCTTTGGAGGCAGGGAACGAGCAAACTGGATGGCTTCCTGGAGAGCCCGCCTTCCGCGAGGCGGATGCATTGGGACTGTGAACCTCGCTGGCTGTGGGGCGCGCCAGTTCCTCAGCGCAGAATTTTGGAGGACACGGAGGTTCGGGAGGGAAGCAAAGCGGTTCTTCTCTTTGTTGTCCGAATCTTTGTGCTGAAACTGACGGTTCGTGGCGATCAGGAAATTCTCCATTTGCCTTTCTGAAGATTTCCGTGAGTTTATCCGCGAAACGACCAACTGAACGGAATCGCTTCACCATGACCCCGATGACTCCAAATACCATTGTCTTGCTCGCCCTCCTCCTGTCGTTCCTTTTCTCACCAATGGCCGCACCCGCGCAACCGTTGCCGAGCGATCCGCGCAATCTTTCCGGCAAACTCGACAATGGAGTTACCTGGGTTTACCGACAGCACAGCCAGCCTCCGGGAAAGATGACACTGGAGATGCACGTCCGCAGCGGTTCATTGAACGAAGCGGATTCGCAGCGCGGACTGGCTCATTTCCTCGAACACATGGCGTTCAACGGCACTGAAAACTATCCGCCAGGGAAGTTGATCACCTACTTCGAGAGCATCGGAATGCAATTGGGTCCGGACTTGAACGCCTACACCAGCTTCGATGAAACGGTCTATCTGCTCTTCACTCCAAACACGGAGCTGGAACAGATCGAGAAGGCGCTCACAGTAATGAGTGACTACGCTTTCCGCGCTTTGCTCACAGCGACCGAGATCGACAAGGAACGCGGCATCGTGCTGGAGGAGGAACGCCGTGGAAAGGGAGTCCAACAACGCTTGCGCGACAAGCTCTGGCCGGAACTTTACGCCGGCTCCCGTTTCGCCGAACGGCTGCCCATCGGCAAGGCTGAGGTGATCAGCAAGGCGGCGCGTGAAGAGTTCGTCGATTATTATCGGGCCTTCTACCGGCCGGAGAACATCACCATAGTGCTCGTTGGCGATGCCGCGCCTGAGCCGGTTCTACCGCTGATCAAGAAATGGTTTGGCGAATTCAAACCCACCGGTCCTGCCCGGCCGTCAAAGGGACCGGAGTTCAAACCGTTCACAGCGGACCGAGCCTTGGTGGCGACCGATCCGGAGATGGCCTACTGCCAGATTCAGATCGTGAATATTCTCGAAGGCCTCCCACCCGTCACGACCAAGGCGCAGGCCCGGACACAACTCATCAACGAACTTGGAAGCTGGATTGTCAACCGTCGTTACGATGATCAGGTGAAAAGCGGAAAGGCGAGTTATCGCGGTGCCGCGGCGGGCGTGAACGATTTTTTTCACGATGCCGAACTGGTGAGCGCGAGCGCAACGGGCGAAGCGAAGGATTGGTCCAGGATGCTCGATGAAGTGATCGCCGAAGTGAAACGCGGACGCGATCATGGGTTCACGGATCGCGAATTGAAACTGGCAAAGAGCGAGACTCTCTCAGCAGTGGAACGTTCCGTCCGTACCGAATCCACTCGCAACGCCCGTGACATCGCCACCGAGATCATCAACTCCGTCAATGACCGGGAGCCCGTGCTGTCGGCCCTGCAATCCCTCGACCTTCACAAGGAATTGTTGCCTCAGATTTCCCTGGCCGAGGTTAATGCCGCGTTCAAGAAGAACTTCACCCCGGGCCGCTTCGCCCACGTTTTGACGATGTCCTCCAAAGAGACGACTCCTAGCCGCGATGAAGTTCTCACAAAAGCCCGTGCCGCGTGGGCGCGGGAGGTCGAGGCGCCAAAAGAGGAAAAAGCCATCAGCAGCCTCCTCACCAGTCTGCCGACACCAGGCAAGGTTGTGGAAAGTTCCTCCGACAAGGACCTGGGGATCACGAGCGCCTGGCTGGAAAACGGCGTGCGCGTTCATCACCGCTTCATGGATTACAAAAAGGACAGCATCATGGTCAGCATCGCGCTGGCCGGTGGAGAGATTGAGGAAACCGTCCAAAACTCCGGTGTCACGGATGTCGCGACCCTGGCGGTGGATGACGCGGCCACTTCAAGATTCACTTCGGCGCAGATTCGCGACTTCATGACCGGCAAAAACATTTCCGTTTCCGCCTCCGGCATGGACGACAGTTTTGCAATCACCGTGGCCGGATCGCCGGTGGACCTGGAGTCGGGGCTGCAGCTCGCCCACGCATTGCTGATTGATGGCAGGATTGAGGAAGCGGCGTTCAAGAATTGGAGATTGGCCTCCCTCCAGAGGCTCGAACAGAGCCAGCG
This sequence comes from Verrucomicrobiales bacterium, assembly GCA_005777315.1. Classification (GTDB taxonomy): domain Bacteria; phylum Verrucomicrobiota; class Verrucomicrobiia; order Limisphaerales; family F1-12-MAGs170; genus F1-120-MAGs170. The sequence continues at coordinate 8,320 of SXMN01000220.1, read as the reverse complement.
CCAGCCGCAGTACAAGGCGATGGAAGCTATGGCGCACCTGATCTCCAACAGCGATGCACGCCGGATTCCCTCCACAAAGGCCACTATCGAAGCGCTCTCGCTCGAAGCAGGACAAAAGTGGTTTGATCGGCTGCGGAAGGAAGCGCCGATAGAGGTTGCCGTGGTCGGTGACATGGCACTGGAAAAGGTCATTCCGCTAATCGAGCGCTACGTTGGCTCGCTCTCGAAGCGGCCGCGAACGGCGAACCACATTAAAGCGCTGCGCAAGTCGCCCAGACCGGCTGGCCCGCTCTCGCGCAAAGTCGAGGTTGCCACCGTCACGCCGCAGGCCGTTGCGTTGACCGGATTCGGCGGTGCCGAAGGCCGGAACACGAAGGATGCGCGGGCAATGGGCATCGCGGCCAATGTATTGACAAGCCGCTTGCGCCAGCGTCTGCGTGAGGATCTCTCGATCGTCTATTCCGTGGGTGCCCAACATGCGCCGACTTGGGTTTATGATGATAGCAGCCAGTTCCAAACCGGTGCCCCCTGCGCTCCCGAAAATGCTGACAAAGTCATCACCGAAGCGAACAAGATCTTCGCGATGTTCGCGGAAAACGGGCCGACTGAAGAAGAACTGGCCAATGCAAAGAAGCACATCGCCAACGCCCTGGACACCGAGCTGCGTGAGCCGGGCAGATGGTTCGGGATTTTGCGCCAGCTTGACCTGCGGGAGCGCAGCCTGGGATCGGAGAAGACAATTCGGGAAGATTATCAGGCCTACACCGTCGAGCAGGTAAGAGATGCGTTCCGCAAGTACTACACACCGGCGCGGATGTTCAGTGTGACGGCGATTCCGACAGGCGAAGTCAGGAAGTAAATTCAGTGGGTAACTCACCTTTCAACCATGAGAATCATCGGTGGTCAGGCGGCGCGGCACACTTTGAAGGTTCCAAAAGGTTATGCTGTCCGGCCCACGCCGGATCGGGTGAAACAGGCCGTCTTCAACAGCCTCGGTGGCCGTTTCAACGATGCGCGGGTGCTCGAACTATTCTCAGGTTCGGGCGCGCTCGGGCTCGAGTTCCTGAGTCGCGGAGCCACCCACGTGGTCAGCGTCGAGAAGTCAGGGAAAGTGGCGCGGATGATCCGGTTGAACCTGGCGAATCTCGGACTCGATGAAACCAGGTTTGAGCTGAGAGAACAGGATGCCTTTGCGGCGATAGCTCAACTGCGCACCACGGGACGGCAGTTTGATCTGATCGTCGCTGATCCGCCCTACGGCGAGAAGAATGTCGGACACCGCTCCAAATCCTTTGCCCAGCAGTTGCTCGACAACGAAAATCTCCCTCATCTCCTGAATCCCGAGGGGCTGTTCATTTTGGGCCACACCAAGCGCGACACTCTGGATTTTCCTGCGGACTGGGCTGAAGCAAAGACCCTCAAGCACGGAGACACCGTGATGCGTTTTTTGAAGCGGACGACCCAATTGGCTTCGGAAACGGCAGCAAGTTGACAACTCTTCAACGACCCGTCTCGAAGGTATTCGACACGACGTAATCGTGCGCACGCTTGCACCAGACATCGAGATTCTTCGTTACCGAAATCCAGTCGCCACCGATCTCATCACAAATGAAACCTCCATCCGCCACTGCTTCAGCAAGCGCCACATTTGGCAGACGAAAAGAGATCACTCGCATTCCGTAGGCAATGCCGAAGATTCGATTATTGCGCGTGTGAAGCACGACATAGGCGTAGGCATGGACATCAGGGCAGTACCATCTGACATAGCGAAGACCGCGGGCCGAGGAGGTCAGCATCGAGGCGATCCCATCATGCGCGGATGGGTTCTCATGCTCGATAAACGACAGCACGTAACTGTTCTCGGGGATTCGAAATCGGTCTTCAAGGTTCCAGGACATTTGGCTTGGTCTCCTGTTGGAAATCGTCACCCGACGTTCACGGCTTTGTCGAGTTGATAGCCAGCCGGGGGCAGGAACATCGAGAGAAAAATCCCGGGGATCAAACTTCTGGCTTCTCACGTAATGTTCTAATCTTGATCCTACTCATACTCTTCATCGTTTGGGTTGAGGGATTATGATTAAGATTACCGGCAGGATTAGGACGCCGGCCGCTTCTCCGTGCGTTCACAAATTGGCGTCAGTGGAGCGCGGGATTCATTTCGCCGGACCGTGAAAACGGAGCCCGCACCGAGTTCTCATCCGGGCTCCGGGGGACTCGCACCTCCCTGCGGAATAAATTCCGCGCTCCGGCACCCACGCTCGGCCACACCAGGTCTTGAGGTCTTCTCGGTACCGACAACGGGAGACACCGGCCGCTTCTCACGCTCCGGCTTTTCACTTGACGCTTCAGGGTATGGCGAAAGACTGGCCCTCGAATTTTTTGCCGGGCATGAGAACACTTCACAGGTACCTCACCCGCCAAGTTCTGCTGGCGCTCGGCATGACTGTGGCGGTTTTCACGTTCGTCCTGCTGCTCGGCAACGTCGCGCGGGAAATCTTTGACCTCCTCGTCAACCGCCAGGCCTCGCTGGCTGTCGTCGTGGAGGCAATCGCGCTGCTGATTCCATACGTGCTCGTTTTTGCGCTGCCCATGGGAATGCTGGCCGCGACGCTCCTGGTCTTCGGACGTTTCAGCGCGGACCAGGAATTGACGGCGGTCCGGGCCAGTGGGATCAGTCTGGTGGCTTTGGTCACCCCTGTCCTTGTCTTGAGCGTCCTGGTGAGCGGGCTTTGCGCGTGGTTGAATCTTCAAGTCGGTCCGGCCTGCCGGGGCGCCTACAAGAGGCTGCTTTACAATCTTGGCGTCGAGAAGATGGACCACTTGCTCACCGAGGACCGGTTCATTGACGAGATCCCAGGTTACATCATCTACACGCGGAAGATCCGCGGTGACCAACTGGAGGATGTTCACTTCTACAAGTTGAAGAATGGAGAAATCATCCAGCGGGTCACGGCGCCGTCGGGGCGTTACGAGCTGGACAAGGCCGCGCGCAAGGTTTCCTTCATTCTCACCAACGCGATCCTGGAAACGAGACGATCCTTCACGATCGGTGATACCAACAATGCCGCTGTCACCGACAGCACACAGCAGGTGGCCGAGAGAGATCAGTGGGACGCGATGCGAATCGAAGAGTTTTCCCCCCCCGAAGACATAGATCTCGCTCCGCCGAAAGAATCGCAGCGTCCGCCGAAGCTGAGCGAGATGAGCTTCATTCAGCTCCGCGAAGAAATCCGCACGTTGAATGATCGCGGAGTGGACCTGACCCCGGCTCTGGTGCAACTGCATCGGCAGGTGGCGTTCTCCTTCGCAAGCCTGGGCTTCACCCTACTCGGGATACCGCTCGGCATTCGCGCCCACCGGCGCGAGACAAGCGCCGGAATCGCGCTGGCACTGGTGCTTGTGCTCATTTACTACAGCTTCATCATCCTCGGTCAATCACTCGAAACGCGCCCCGAACTGGCACCTCACCTGATCGTTTGGATTCCAAATTTCCTCTTCCAGCTCGCGGGAGGCGTCTTGCTCTGGCGGGCGAACAAGCAAGGCTGATGCGGATGGACCGTTACTCCACGAACCGCCAGCTCAAGCACAGAGATTTGGAGAACGCAGAGAAACACTGCCTTCCTTCCATCCTGAGCCTTCGTGTCCTCCAAAACTCTGTTCTGATGCACAGGCTCGCCCCACAGCCAACGAAGTTCATGCCCTTGATGCCCCTCAGTATCGGAAGCTTTCACTGCGGCTGCACCGGTAATTCCCGCAATATCCGTTGGAAAAGTTCCGAGCCGCCCTCCTCAAGTTCCGCGAGCAGCACTGGCGTGTCGGATTCAGGAATCGGAATGTACTTCCCGGTCGCGGCAGCCACCAGTTGTCCATCGGTTGCCCTGATCTCCCCTTCTGCATCGAAGATTCGATTGCACCGATTTTCCACCAACTTCCCCGTAGCCACCAGTTCAATGCCCGGCCTGGCTGGAGAATGGAACCGGACATTCAACTCCGCACAGTAAGCAAATCGCTTCGTTTGCACGCCGCATGCCCAGACCATGACTTCGTCCAGAACCGTGGACAAAATTCCGCCGTGAACCACTCCCTTGAAGCCGACCACGGCTTCCGAGGGCGTGAAACGCGTTCGAACCGACAAGCCATCCGTCTCGAAGCGCAGCCTGAGGCCAGACGTGTTGCTCTGGCCGCAAACGAAACAGGAATGAGTGGCTGGAAGCGTTTTGAACATGTGGAAAGTTTCCTCAAGTACAATCCAGTCGTCGAGTCAAAGTCGCGATCGTTGTCGAATGACCGGGCATCGGAAGGTGTCGAGTGGGAAATTTTTGAGCGTTCACATGTCGTCAGAGCTGAACCTGTGGAGTTGTCCGGTCGTTTGTGTTTGCCTGAAACTTTTGACGTTCGATCACGTTCCAAGTAATCTTTCGCCATGAAAACTCTCCCTAAACGAACCACAGTCTATTTCGATCGTCAGTTGCACTCCGCCTTGACGTTCAAAGCCGCGCAGACTGAGCAGTCTTTGCCGAACAAGGATTGTATTCGCGAAGAAATCTTAACCAACACCGGGATGCCATGATTACCTTGGACCAAGCCTTGGACACCGTCAGCCAGCTTCCCGCCGAACAGAGGGAAATGTTGGAGCAGATTTTGCATCGCCGCCGCATTGAAGAACATCGTCGCGAATTGGCTCAGAGCGCCCGGGAGTCCATCCTGGCGTTTCACGAGGGCCAAGGGCGACCGCAATCGGCGGAAGAAGTCATCGCCGAATTGCGGACTTCACTTTTATCGCCCGACGAGTGATGAGAAGGCTCGACTTGACGCCGCGATTCCGCCGGGCCTTTCGCAGGTTTGCCGCCTGTAATCCGCGCCTCCAGGAACAGATCTAGGCGACATTGCAGCTTGAGAAACAGTTACGATGAAATCCGAATTCCGAAATTCGAAACCCGAAAAAATCCGAAGGCCGAACGCCAAAGCGGCGGCGACGTGTGGAATTCGGATTTCGGATTTCGGCCTTCTTTCGGATTTCGGATTTCGGTCTTCGGATTTTTCCTTCTTGTTCTCATCTCCCCCCTCCACGCCCAGCCCGCCGCGCCCAACTACGTGCTTTCGCCCGGCGGCACGAATGGCTAGCTCGAGATAGCCAGCGGCGCGTTTAACGACCTCGAAGAAGTCACCATCGAAGGCTGGGTCAAGTGGATGGATGATCGCCCTTACCGGCGCTTCTTCGATTTCGGCAAAGAAGAGCGCGAGGTCCATGTGGGACGTTTCGGCGGGACGCCGCACATCTCGTTCAACATCACGCGACCAGGCGTCGGGGATACTGAAAACATCTGGCTCGCGAGGGGTTTCTTCCGCACCAACCAGTGGATTCACTTCGCGGCGGTCATCGCCCGGGATCGCGCCAAGCTCTACGTCAACGGGGCTCTCGCGGTTTCAGAGCCCAACCAGACACCCTTCAACAGCCTGCAGCAAGGCGAGCGCAACCGCCTGGGGCGCGACAACTGGAAGGACATTTTGCAACCGAACCTCATCGACACGGAGGCGTTCATGGATGAGTTCCGCGTCTGGCGCGGCGCGCGTACGGGGGAACAGATTCGCGAGAACCTGTTCCGGCGGTTGACCGGTCGGGAGCCGGACCTAGTCTGCCTGCTCAACTTCGATGAACAGTCGCCCGCCGACAAATCTGCGCGGGCCAACGCCACGAAGCTGGTCGGCAACGCCCGGATTGTTCCCGCGCCGCTGCCTTCGCCCGGCGAATTGATTCCATTGGTCTCGTTCTCAGGCCGGGTGATTGATGGCACGGGGAATCCCGCGGCTGGCGCCACCGTCCGCATTGACCGCGACCGGGAGAAAGTAGCGACCACGCTGACCGACGCCACCGGGGCTTACGAAATCGGATTCAAGGATGCACCGGGCATCTACGATCTGTTCGCGCAACTGGGCCAGCTTGGCGTCTGGCGCACGAATGTTCCCGTCACTCCTCAAATACCGGCCAGAGTCGATCTGGCCCTGGCCGCGCCGAGCACCCTCTCCGGCGCGCTCCTGGCTCTGGACGGAACGCCGCACGTCGGCGCGTTGGCTCAGGCGGAGGACGTCGTCACCGGGCGGGTGGCGGCGAGTGCGGCGAGCGATGCCCGGGGCGAGTTCACGTTTCGCAATCTTCGGCCCGGCGCCTACCGCATCCGTGCCAGCGGGGCCAGAGGATATGTTTATCATGCGGATCGCCGGCTGGTGGAGGTTGCCCCCGGCCAGGAGTTCGCGAACATCGATCTGCGCTTTGCGCCCGCGAAGAAAGGGGCGTGGGAGATCTTCAACACCACGCGCGGCCTGGCGGATGACAGGGAAATTTACGAGATACTGATTGAGCCGGACGGGTCGGTCTGGTTTGCCACCCAGGCCGGGGCCTCCCGGTCTGATGGCCATGACTTCATAAACTTCACGACGGAAGACGGCCTGCCAGACAACCACGTCCTGAACATGGCCCGCGACCGTCGGGGCCATATCTGGTTTTCCACTTACGATGGCATTGCCCGGTATGACGGAAAGAAAATCGACAAATGGACGGGCGCTCAGGTGGCCAACTTTCACCTCATTGACGCCATCTATGCGGCACCGGACGGGAAGGTGTGGTTTGGGTCAGGAATTGCAGATCCTCCCGCTATTTTTTCTTTTGACGGCGAGAAGTTTTCCTATTTCACGGGAACCAACGGGCCACCGGGCCGAGTCAATAAGATGGCTGGCGACAGAAAGGGAATCATCTGGATGACAGGCAGTGCAGGTCTGCTGCGCTTCGACGGAACTAACTTCATCAACGTGACGCCACAGGCAGGCTCGGAATCAGGAGGCACAGATACCCCGAGCGTCGATCGAAACGGCAAGGTTTGGTTTGGATTTGGCGCTGGGGCTGCCAGCTATGACGGAACGAATGTCGTCAGGTACGACCGGAGTCATGGACTGGGGCTCGAATCGGTCCGGTGTACCCACGTCGCTCCGGATGGGGCAGTCTGGTTTGCGGGCCGGGGTGGAGTCTCGCGTTTCGATGGGACAAATTTCGTTATTTTCACCAAGGAAGACGGCCTGCCGAGCGACTTCATTATCTTTGTGACCAGTTCGCCGGACGGGGTGATGTACTTCGGGAGCTGGAGTGACGGTGCCGTCCGTTACGATCCGACGACGTTCATCAGCTACACCACGGCGGATGGTTTGGCCGCCAACTCCACCTGGCAAAGTTTCGTGGCTGCGGATGGCCCGGTCTGGTTTGGCCATAACGCTTCAGCGTCACCGGGAGACCCGGTCGCGGGAGTCTCCCGCTTTGATGGGCGGCGGTTCACCGCCTTCGCGGAGACCACTCCCATCTTCCTCTCCGGCTCCCTGGCGCAAACCCGGGATGGCGTCTTGTGGCTGCCGGCGCGCGAGGGAGCGGTGATCCGTTTCGATGGCGCGAACTTCATCCGCCCCGCTGCGCTGGACGACCTGGCAAGCGGCGAAGTGTATGCGATGGCGACAGCGCCGGATGGCTCAGTCTGGGCAGGGACCGGGAGTGGTTTGTCGCATTTCGTGGCCGGGCGCCGGCAGAACTTCCCCAGTCCCGGTGCCAAGCAGATTTCAAGCGTCGTGTGTGACTCCAAAGGCACTGTCTGGGCCGGATCATTTCCGGGGTCCACCGTCTGGCGCTTCGATGGCGCTGGCTTTGAACCCTTGGGCAGCGCGTCAGGTTCGTTTAGTAACAAAGTGTTCAGCCTGTTCATCGACCGGGATGACTCGCTCTGGATCGGCACGGATGCGGGAGCGATCCGGTTTGACGGTAAACAACTAACGCGCATCACCAAATCAAAAGGGCGGCTCGCGAATAATTTTGTCCAATGCGTTTATCGCGACCGCCAGAACGTGCTCTGGTTCGGCACCCGGTCTGGCGCCACGCGGTTTGACGGCGCGGTGTGGCAGACCTTGACGAAGATCGATGGCCTGGCCGGCAATGATGTCCGCACCATCTGCGAGGATCACTCGGGCGCGCTCTGGTTCGGCACGGACCTGGGCGTGACGCGCTACGTGGCACCGCGTGTGATCGCCCCGCCCCCGCGCGTCACGGTGCTGCTGGATAACACCTACGAGCCGGGAGAGGCGCTGCCGTCGATCGAACGCGGACGGCGGGTGGAGCTGAAGATCGACGTGGCCGATCACAAGAGCCGGTCGGAACTTCGCCGGTTTCGTTGGCAGGTCGTCCCCGGACGGCCGACGGCGGAGGACTTGCGAGACGGCAAACCTGGGAGCGCCGGCATCCCTGCCGGCGAAACGGCCCCAATGCAACCCGCCGGCAGGGATGCCG
>SXMN01000219.1 GCA_005777315.1 Verrucomicrobiales bacterium | reverse complement strand
GGTTCGAGTTCTCCTACTTCCCGAGCGCAAGGATCGACAACGGTTTCAGCGGCTGCTCAACGCCCATCATTATCTGGGCGGTCTTAAAGCGGTTGGCGAGCAACTCTACTACGTCGCAGTGGACGCCAAAGGGCGATGGCTGTTCCGCACCTTTCCGACTTTCCGTGACAGGATGAGCCGCCGCCTAAATCAAATCATCCGCCGGGCAGCCGGTCCCAACCCGTGACTTTAGAACAGCCCTGAAAGGTGAATGCCGACACTTGAGTTTCGGTGCCAGTTCGTCCATCTTCGTCCTCGTTATGACCCCATCTCCTAACCGCCGCACAAGCTCGCGCGGCTTTACTCTGATTGAGCTCCTCGTCGTCATTGCCATCATCGCAATCCTCGCAGGAATGTTGCTGCCAGCGTTGAGCCGCGCGAAGTTAAAGGCCACCAACGCCTCCTGTCTCAACAATCAAAAGCAGTTGATGCTCGGTGCCATTCTCTACACCGACGACAACTCTGACAAAATCATCTACACCGTGCCAGGCCCGGGACAGGTGGGAAACCCGGGCGGCGGCTACTGGCCGGGGCCCTACAATGAGAAAGGCGCATTCCTGGATGTGACCGCAAGCATGACGCGTGAGACCGCGCTACGGAACGTGGAGAACGGTCTTAAGAAGGGCTCCCTCTGGCCTTACACGAGCAGTGCTGGTACTTATCATTGCCCGGGCGACATGCGTACCAAGCGGCTGCTGCCGGGCAAAGGCTGGGCTTACGACAGCTACTCGAAAGCAAGCGGCATGAATGGGGAAGGCTGGCAGGGATCGAGTTCCACCTCCGGACCGCAGCCGCCGTACGAGAAACTGAGCACGGTGGAAGGTCCATCAGAAGCAATGTTCTTCATCGAAGAAGCGGATCCTCGCGGCCGCAACCTCGGGACATGGGTCATCGATGTGAAGCCCAGTCCCGCATGGATCGATCCCTTCGCGATCTTTCATGGCGTTGTAAGCACGATCTCTTTTGCGGACGGCCACGCGGAGAGTCATCGATGGCGCGAGGCTGGCGTGATCAAGGCCGCGACGCAGTCGTCGCTAGGCAAGGAGAGCTTTGCCTGGAGCGGTGGAAATGCGAAGAACCCCGATTTCCAATGGGTTTACCAGCGGTACAAGCACAAAAAGTGGGCTCCGTTGTGAGCTGGCCGGAAGGGCAGGAGAAAATCGCCCTCGTGTGATGAAATGGTTCGTCGGCTGACGTCGTGCACCAGGCGGTCCCCGTCCAGACAAACTCCTCCTTTTCCTGTGTCCTTGCTCCTGCCATAACACTCCGACGTGGATTCTGACAAAAACCCGGCCTTCGATCTGGCGCAATTTGAACGCGACTCCTGCGCTGGACTTTCACCGCGCCAAAACCTGGACCGCTCTTTCCTTTGTCAGCACGCGAAACCATGATTCCCCTGTTATTCTTTTGCTCGGGTGCGACGGCTCTGATTTATGAGGTCGTCTGGGCGAAGTATCTGTCACTGATGTTCGGCAGCACCATCCAGGCGCAGACGGTTGTCCTGGCGGTCTTCATGGGTGGACTGGCGCTGGGGAATTCACTTTTCGGCCGGCGCGCGGACTGGCTCAAACAACCGCTCGTGGCCTATGGTTATGTCGAGGTCATCATCGGGCTCTACGCGTTTTTCTTCGACTGGATTTACACGGCGGCAGATGTGGGGTTCATCAAACTGGGCGGACCGCTGCTCAATCATACTGGTGGTCTGCTCGCTTTGAAGGCCATGTTGAGCATCGCGCTTTTGCTGGGGCCAACTTTGCTGATGGGGGGGACACTGCCATTGCTGGCCGCCTGGCTGCAAAACACATCGATCGATGCCAGCCGTCGCTCCGCCCGTTTCTACTCGATCAACAGTCTCGGGGCGGTTTGCGGCGCGGGGCTCGCGGGTTTCGTCCTGGTGGTGGGACTGGGACTGGTGGCCACGCTACAGGCAACAGCTTTGATCAATGTACTGATCGGAATCGCGGCGGTCGGCCTGGCCCGGAGTTCCGCAAACACCGCAGAGCCGGCGAGAAAAAAGAACGCGCACGCGTCGTCGCCGAACGAGACATCAACCAGTGTGCTTGCCCGCTGGGCATGGCTTGTGGTGGCGTTGACCGGTGCTGTGTCCATGGGGCTGGAAGTGCTTGCTTCGCGTTCGATCGCGTTGATCGTCGGGCCATCCTCACAAGCGTTCGCGTTGGTGTTGATGGCATTTATTTTGGGGATTGGAATCGGGAGCGCCATCGTGGCTTCGCCGCGCCTCTCCAATCTGACAAGTGAAATCACAGTCGCCAGGCTCCTGCTTGGAGCCGGAGTCGCCGTAGGCTTGTATGTTCTCGGGATCGAGAAGTGGCTTCTGATTTATACGGTCGGCCGCAGCGGACTCGCGCCGACCGAGATGGGCTACGTGTATCATCAACTGCTGGTGGGCGGCATGGCGATTGTCGTACTGGGGATTCCCGCTGGACTGCTCGGAGCGGTGTTGCCGCTGTGCATCCGGCTGGTGGGCGGCGGCTCGCACGCCCTGGGCGGAGAGGTGGGACGGTTGCTGACATGGAACACGGTTGGTGCCGTTGCTGGCGTGCTTGTGACCGGATTTCTGTTGATGCCCGGAGCCGGTTTGCGGGGCGCGCTGGTGACTGTCGCGGTGCTGCTTGCCGCCGCCGCGACGCTTGCCGCGTGGGTTGGTCAGGCGCGAGGCTTTGCCACCGTCACACTTCTCGTGTGCATCGGGTTCGGCTTTGCGGCCGCGCGGACGGGTGAAGGCTGGCAGCAAGTGGTGGGCTCCGGCGTTTTCAGGGCGCGCACCGCGTTAACGCAACAGGGCCTGGACCTACGCCGCAAATCCACAAAAATGCTGTTCTACAAGGATTCCGCCGACGCAACTGTTTCGGTCGAGACATCTGTCGAAGGCCGGCAAAAGGGCGAGCTTGTCCTGCGAATCAACGGCAAGCCCGATGCCTCCACCAAGGGAGATCTTTCCACGCAGTATCTGCTCGCGCACCTGCCGATGCTTGCCCGGCCCGAGAGCAAGGAGGTTTTTGTTCTGGGTTTTGGGAGCGGCATCACTGCCGGCGCTCTGCTCGGCCACCCCCTGGATCGCATCACCCTGGCGGAGAATTGCCGTCCCGTGCTTGAAGCCGGAAAACTCTTCGAGCCATGGAATCGCGGCGTTCTCACCAATTCGCGCACCCGGGTGTTGAGTGAGGATGCTCGAACTGTTCTGAAACTTGATCCGCAGCAGTATGACATCGTTATCAGCGAACCATCGAATCCATGGGTGGCTGGCATTGGCAGCGTTTTCAGCCGTGAGTTTTATGAACTGGCGGCAAGCCGTCTCAAACCCGGTGGCATCATGGCGCAATGGTTCCATATTTACGAGGTGCATGACGGCCTCGTAATGCTGGTGCTGCGCACCTTTCAGAGTGTGTTTCCACATGTCGAGATCTGGGAATCACAGAAGGGCGACATCATTCTGCTCGGGTCGCTTTCACCGTGGGAGTCATCGCTCGCCAAATTTCAACGTGTGTATGAAAGACCGACGGCAAAGGCGGACCTGGAAAGAGTTGGATTACCCGCTCCTGCTTCCGTCTATATCAGGCAACTGGCGTCTCAAAGGATCACGCGCGCCATTGCGGGCGACGGCGCGATCCAATCTGATTACTTCCCGTCACTGGAGTACCTCGCGCCCAAATCATTCTTCATGGGCGTGGGTTCAGTTCAATTGCACCTGTTTGACGAACGATCCTGGCAGTCGGCGTTCGTGGACGACGAGCGGCGGCGGGCCTTGCGTTCACTGCCGATGGAGGCCCTTGGTCCGCTCTTTCTGGAGTTTGGCACCGGCAACGTGGAGCTCCAACAGTACGTGACATGGCGCTCCGAACAAGCCTCGCGGCCGGACAAGGAAACCATTTATCGAGCGCACCCGTACACTCCATTTATCTTCCGGGAACCAGGTTCCTACCCGCGTCAGATGACGCCGCCACAAGGCGCGAGTCCACAGCTCATCCAGATGATGAATGCTCTGGCACTGCTCTCCACCGAACCCTCCCGAAGTCTGGAAAGCATCGATCAGATTGAGTCCATCATTCGCGCCCAGGTTCGGACATCAGCGGGGGGATCCGTCACGGTGGACTGGCGACCCGGCTTCTACGGCTCAGTCGCAGCAAGGGCTTGCCTGGCACTCGGGCACATCGAGCGTGCCCGCAGCGTTGTGGAGGATGCTTTCAAGATCGATCCGGAAGATTTGCAGCTCCAGTTCCTGAAGCGGCTCCTGACACAAAGCCCGATCCGGAACTGATGCGATCCGGTTGACCAACCGCAGCAATCCGGGCGGCTCGTCGTATCAACGGAGTGATTCAGGCTCTCTGGTCTTCCGCTTCCAACGCGATCAGAAAGAGCGGATGATCCTGCCTCCAGGAGCATTAAGGTTCTTCCAACTTTGCCGATGGGAAGAGCATTGAGTGGAAGCGAATCATCAATTTTCCAAACTTGACTTGAAGGCGTGCGGAGCGGAGTATCCGTGATGAAAGCCCAATCCAGTTTCTTGAGTCTGCCGCTCAACTTCTGGCGGGTCTGAATCTTATGCTTACAATCCATGGCAGAAAATCACGGTTCTGTGACGGCGTTTCACGGAGAAACTTCCTTAAGATCGGCGCATTGGGTCTGGGTGGCCTGAGCTTGCCACAATTGCTCCGCGCTGAAGCTTCCTCCGGAATCAAGCTCTCCCACAAGGCCGTCATCATGATCTTCCTGCCGGGAGGGCCATCTCATCAGGACATGTTCGACCTGAAAATGGACGCGCCTGCCGAGATCCGGGGCGAATTCAAGCCGATCAAGACAAATGTAGCCGGAATCGAGATCTGCGAGCATTTGCCGCGATTGGCGCAACTCGCGGACAAATACACCCTGATTCGCTCGATGGTCGGCGCGCTTGACGATCACAATGCTTTCCAATGCTACACAGGCCGTGTGGCCCGCAACCAGCCTCCTGGTGGCTGGCCTGCGATGGGATCGGTGCTCTCAAAGTTGCAGGGGCCGACCACCAGCTCGATGCCACCGTTCATAGGACTGGCGCCAAAGATGGGACACGTCCCCTGGTCTGACAATGGACTGCCCGGCTTCCTGGGCATAGGGCACGCTCCGTTCCAACCCAACAAGGGCGGCGGCAAGGAGGACATGACGCTCAGTGGAATCACGATGGATCGTTTGACGGATCGAAGAAGACTGCTCACCAGTTTCGACAGTTTCCGACGATCGGTCGATACCAGTGGGATGATGGAAGGCATTGACACGTTTAATCAGCAGGCGTTTGGCATCCTCACTTCCAGCAAACTTCTCGAGGCGCTCGACATCGAGAAGGAGGACAGGAAGATTCGCGAGAGCTATGGCAAGGGCGACCCTGCCAACCGTGACGATGGCGGTCCGAAATTGATGGAGCACTTTCTCATGGCCCGCCGTCTGGTGGAAGCCGGCGCGCGCTGCGTGACTCTTGCCTTCAGCCGTTGGGACCATCACGGGGACAATTTCGGCGCGTTGCGCCAGGATCTGCCTCTGCTCGATCAGGGCGTCTCAGCACTCCTCACCGATCTTCACCAGCGCGGGCTCGAGAAGGATGTGTCTGTCGTGGTGTGGGGGGAATTCGGGCGCACTCCCACAATCAACAAAGACGGCGGGCGCGATCATTGGCCGCGCGTTTCATGCGCGATGCTCGCCTGCGGCGGCATGAAGCATGGACAGGTCATTGGAGCTACGGATCGGCTGGGCGGCGAAGCTTCGGAACGACCGGTCTATTTTGGAGAAGTGTTTGCGACCCTCTACCACAATCTCGGGATCGACGTGAACAAGGTCACGGTCCAGGACCTCAGTGGCCGTCCTCAATTCCTCGTGGACAATGGCCTGCAACCGATGCGGGAGATGGTCGGATAAGTTTCAATGTGCGGATGAATCCTTGGATCTCCATCTAATGTCTGATTCTTTCGCATGCTAACCATCGCGGCCAACAGTCTCAAGTCCCGCCGCTTCTGTGACGGTGTCTCGCGAAGGAATTTCATCAAGATCGGCGCGCTTGGGATGGGCGGGTTGACGTTGCCTCAGTTGCTCCACGCGGAGGCTCAGTCGGGAATCCGCCGCTCGCAGAAGGCGGTGATCATGATCTACCTCCCGGGCGGCCCGCCGCACCAGGACACATTCGACATCAAGCTCGACGCCCCTTCCGAAATCCGCGGCGAGTTCAAGCCGATCCCGACGAATGTCGCGGGCATTGAGATCTGCGAACACCTCCCTCTGTTCGCAAGATGTATGGACAAATTTGCGCTCATCCGCTCGATCTCCGATGCGGTGGATGATCATTCCGATTTCATGTGCATGACGGGACGGCGGAAAAACAACCAACCCCCTGGAGGCTGGCCTTCTTTCGGATCGGCCATCTCCAAAGTTCTGGGACAAACGGACCCCGCGATCCCTGCATTTGTCGGACTCGAACCGCGCATGCAGCACCGGCCCTACAATGCCGCGACCGCTGGCTACATCGGTGTCGGCCACAATTCCTTCAAACCCGCTGGTGACGGCAAAGCAGACATGGTTCTCAACGGTGTCACTGTGGATCGCCTTTCCGACCGTCGAAGGCTGCTCGCGAGTTTCGATCGTTTTCGCCGTGACGTTGATGGCAGCGGACTGATGGAAGGCTTGGATACTTTCAACCAGCAGGCCTTTGGCGTGCTGACTTCCAGCAAGCTTCTCGAGGCGCTGGATTACAGCAGGGAAAACCCTCGCTTGATTGAGCGTTACGGCAAAGGCGACGCAAAGGTTCATGGGGATGCAGCGCCGATGCTCAACGAACAATTCCTCGTAGCCCGGCGTCTTGTGGAAGCCGGTGCCCGGGCGGTGACCGTCGCCTACGGTTTCTGGGACTATCACGGAAATAATTTTCAGAATGCTCGAGCCGACATGCCGTTGCTCGATCAAGGAGTCACCGCGCTTGTTGAGGATCTGCATCAACGCGGCTTGGACAAGGATGTGTCCGTCATCGTCTGGGGCGAGTTTGGGCGGACTCCGACGGTCAACAAGGACGGCGGACGTGATCACTGGCCGCGCGCCTCGTGTGCGCTGCTTGCGGGAGGAGGCATGAAAACCGGACAGGTCATCGGTGCCACGGATCGTCTGGGTGGTGAACCCAGCGAACGACCTGTGACATTCGGTGAAGTCTTTGCAACGCTCTATCACAACCTCGGCATCGACGTGAACAAGACCACCGTCAATGACCTCGCCGGACGCCCTCATTTTCTCGTCGATGGAGGCGCGCAGCCGATGAAGGAAGTAATCTGACAAACCGATCATGGAGCCGACCCAACCCAGCCAAAAAAGCTCACCTCTTTCCGTTCGATCTTTAGGTATCGTCAGCGACGGCCCTCGCCGCTTGCTGGAAACAGAATGGTTTCGAATTAAACGCGAAGAGATCATGGCCGCCACCAAAGAGAAGCATCGCGATGAGTTGTCGTCACCGAACTGGCTCACCCGGCAGTGGGCGGCAATCAAAGTATGCCGCGAAGCTTACAAGATTACGGCGGCGTTTGTTTCCCCGCATAAACTTTGGTTCGCGGGAGTTGGTTTGAAGCATCGTCCGGCATTGGTCGCTCCGACGATTGAGAGAAAAGGAATCTCGCGGGCGGCAGGCATGGCATTGTTGCTTGTCTTGTTGAGTCTTTGGCCTCTCATCGCGAGTTCAGCCGCGGCACCCGAGGCGAAATCGAAGACTCCCAGTTCCTCGGTTTCCAAACTCGAGATCGAGTTTGCCGGGCCATCTCGTGCCCGGACGGGCGAGTCTCTGCGTTTGGTCGGGTCCGATGCCCGGCAACAATTGCTTGTCACCGCCACGCTCGCATCCGGCGACCTGCGCGACGCCACGCGCCAGGTCCGTTATGATGTCTCCCCTAATGGAGTGATCGAAGTTCATTCTCACGGACGAATCGTGCCACTTGCCGAAGGCCTGGCAACGGTCACGGCAAAACATCCCGACGGAATCTCCGCGACCGTTCCGATCAGCGTTGAACAATTTGGAAGTTCCAAGCTGGTCCAGTTCGCCAACCAGTTGGTCCCGATCTTCACCAAGGCCGGGTGCAATGGCGGCGGATGCCACGGCAAGTCCGCGGGGCAAAATGGATTTCGACTTTCATTGCTCGGCTTCGAACCATCGGAGGATTACGAGCATCTTGTGAAGGAAGCTCGCGGCCGCCGGCTCTTTCCTGCAGCGCCCGAACGCAGTCTCCTTTTGACCAAAGCTACGGCCATGGTTCCGCACGGTGGCGGGAAGCGGCTCGAACCGGACTCGGATGATTACAAGCTCATTGTTCGCTGGATCAGACAAGGGATGCCAGTCGGCGACACCAATGCTCCCGTTGTCGAGCGGATCGAAGTCGTCCCGCGCGAAAGAACCATGTCATTCGGTGGAGAGCAACAGTTGCTGGTGCTGGCCCACTACACGGACGGTTCGACCGAAGATGTCACGCGGAGCGCGTTGTATGAACCAAACGACAAAGACATGGCGCATGTCGATGAAGGCGGATTCGTGAAGCTCTTCGAGCAGCCGGGCGACGTGGCGGTGATGGTGCGTTATCAGGCCAAGGTCGCTGTTTTCCGTGCCTCAATTCCGTTGGGCGCTCCTGTCGCGAGTCTTCCGCTCGCGAAAACCTTCGTGGACGAGATCGTCTTCAAGAAACTCAAAACCATTGGCATCCCGCCTTCACTCCCGTGCGACGACGCCACTTTCATCCGCCGCGCCTCAATCGACATTGCCGGACGTTTGCCAACACCCGATGAGCTGAAAGAATTCATCGCCGACCAGAGCACGGGAAAGCGCGACGCTCTTATCGATCGGCTGCTCGACAGTCCGGATTATGCCGATTACTTCGCGAACAAATGGGCCGCGCTTCTGCGCAACAAACGCAACGATCCCAAGCAGGCGCGCGGCACCGTTGGATTTCATGACTGGATTCGCGACGGATTGATGGAAAACAAGCCGTTCGATCAGTTCGTGCGTGAGATCCTCACCGCTTCAGGCGACATGTCCGAGAACCCGCCAGTTGCATGGTACCGGCAGGTGAAAGACACCACGGCGCAGATGGAAGACACGGCCCAGCTTTTTCTCGGGATGAGACTCCAGTGCGCCCAGTGTCACCATCACCCGTACGAACGCTGGAGCCAGCAGGATTATTATCGCTTCGGCGCGTTCTTTTCCCGCGTAGGACGGAAAAGCGGTTCCCAGCCCGGCGAGGAAGCCATCTTCCACAAGCGGGGCAATGCTGAAGCCACGAACAAAAAGACCAAACAACCTGAAAAACCCGCGGGACTCGGCACGCCAACGCTTTCAATTACCCCCGAAGATGACCCACGCGAAGCTCTCGCCGAGTGGATGACGGACAAGAAAAATCCCTACTTCGCCCGCTCGTTGGTCAATCGTTACTGGAAACATTTCTTCAATCGGGGCCTTGTGGAGCCGGAGGACGACATGCGCGACACCAATCCCGCCGCGAACCCGGAACTCCTCGATGCGCTCGCACTTCAGTTTGTTGAGAGCGGCTACGACCTCAAACGACTTGTTCGGACACTTGCGCGTTCCCAGGTTTATCAATTGAGCGCCGTCCCGAATGAATTCAACGCCATCGATAAACAGAATTTTTCTCGCTACTATCCCAAGCGCCTGACAGCCGAGGTTCTCTTCGACTCGGTCAATCACCTGACGCAGACGCAAAGCAAGTTCGATGGGCTTCCGGGAGGGACGCGGGCCGTCCAGTTGCCCGACAACAGCTTCAACGCCAGCTCCTACTTCCTCACAGTCTTCGGTCGTCCCGAATCGTCGAGCGCCTGTGAATGCGAGCGTTCCCAGGACGCCAGTCTCGCCCAGAGCCTGCATCTTCTGAACTCGAAGGACATCCAGGAAAAGCTGACGAGCGACTCGGGACGGGCAGCACTGTTTGCCAAGGAAGAGCAACAACCGGACGACGCGAAGATTCGCGACCTTTATCGTCTGGCTTACGCCCGCGAACCTGAGGCGAAAGAAATCGAAGCTGCCAAAGCGTATCTCGACAAGAAGGCGAAGCAAGACGCCGCCAAAGGGAAGCGAACCGCTTACGAAGACATGATCTGGGCGCTCCTGAACACGAAGGAGTTTTTGTTCAATCACTGAGTTCCGACTGAGTTGACCGAAGGATCCCGCGAGTTAGTGTCACGGTCTCCTCAGTATGAGCGCGTTCAACGGCATGGAAGTCACAGTGAACCTTCATCCGGATGAGGGCCGGCCCCAGGCCATTTTGATGAAGGCCACGCTGCCCGATGGAACTCAAATCGCCGCGATGGGGGGACGGCAGTGTTCAGCAGCGTCCACGCGGATTTTGATTCACGGCGAAGCTTGCCAGAAACCAGTTAGCTCCCTACATATCCCACGGCTGTGGCGGAAAACCAGCCGGCGTTCGCGCCAAGAAAAACCGCATGATCGAGCACCAGAACATTTCAAGTTACATCGCTGCCTGCCAGGACTTCATCCGGCGACATGCTGCCACGAGCAATTCCGAATCAAGCGAAGACGAATTCGACTTCCTGGCTCGATCGCTGTTTCGCCTCCAGTTCACGGGGCTTTTAACCTACCGACGCTTTTGCGAAGCGCGTGGATCGACTCCAGACAGCGTGGGTTCGTGGCGGCAGATCCCCGCGTTGCCGGTGGCGGCGTTTAAGGAGTTCGAAGTCACGACCATCGCTCCCACCGACCGCGTCGCGGTTTTTCATTCCAGCGGCACCACGGCGCAAACACCGAGCCGGCATTTCCACAACGCGGAATCTCTCGCACTCTACGAAGCTTCGCTTCTGTCGCCATTCAAGACTGCGGTGCTCGGCGATGTTGATGAGCTTGTCGCCACGGAGCGTGTCAGGCCGCTCGATAAACTTGGATTTCTGATTCTCACGCCGCCACCGGCACAGGTGCCGAATTCATCGCTGGCACATATGTTCGACACTGTGAGGCGCGAGTTTGAAGCGAACGATTCGGTGTTCACCGGAAAACTTGATCCGAACGGGGCCTGGGAGATTGACATTGACGCGACCTTGTTCGCGCTGCGCGGATCGATGTGTACAAATCGTCCGATTGTGATTCTTGGAACTGCGTTCTCGTTCGTGCATCTTCTGGATTACTTCGAGTCCAACAACATCCGGTATAGGCTGGCTGAAGGTTCACTGGTGATGGAGACAGGAGGTTACAAAGGACGCTCGCGTGCGTTACCAAGGCAGGAGCTGCACGCCCTCATCACGCGCCATCTTGGAGTTCCTCCATCAAACATTGTTTGCGAATACGGGATGAGCGAACTCAGCTCCCAAGCTTACGATTCAGTGGTTACTCCAGTCGCAGGAGCACGGCCAGGCTCCTCCAACGACGAAGGGGTACGGCGTGTGTTTCATTTCCCTCCGTGGGTGAAGTGCCGAATCATCTCGGCTGAAACCGGCGAGCCTGTTGCCGACGGGGAAACCGGAATCATTCAAGTATTCGACCTTGCCAATGCCCAATCTGTGATGGCGATTCAAACGGAGGATCTCGCGATCCAACGCGGCGACGGCTTTGAATTGATCGGTCGCACTGCGCTTGCCGAACCGAGAGGCTGCTCCTTGATGGCCCGCTGACTTTTTCACTCCGCATGAACATTCCGAACTATTTCCTGAGTGATCTTCCTCCTGAAGCCTCACTCACTCCGTTGATGCTCACGGAAGCCTGCGATACGCTGAAGCGAAACCGCGCCCGCTATCTCCTCCCACGCTCCACAGACGAACTGATTCGCACCCTTGACGCTCTTGGTCGCCAGTGGCTCGTGCCGGCGTATCCCTGGCGGAAGCTGGCGCTGGAGCGCGCTCCGGAACAACTTCATTTCACACGCCAGACTCTCGAACGGGGGCTCGATTCATTCTTTCGTGAATTGACTGGCGAAAAACTTGAGTCGTTCGTCGTTTCGGAACTTGGGCATCGCCACCGCCTTGACGACCTGGTGATGACCGGCAACGAGGGCCGGGAGCGGCGTTCTGGCATTGCTCGCGGCCCAGAATTGCTCCTGCACATCACGGCTGGCAACGTCCCGAATCCCACGCTGATGAGCATGGTTTTGGGAATCCTTGCTCGCTCGGCCCAGTTCGTGAAATGCGCATTCGGCTCGGCTCTTCTTCCGAGCCTCTTCGCTCACTCCATTTACGAAGCCGATCCAAAGCTGGGCACCTGTATTGAACTCGCCGAGTGGCCAGGAGGAAAAGCGGACCTGGAAGATGCGGTGATCGCCGAGGCGGATACCGTGACGGTCACCGGGTCGGATGAAACCATCAACACGCTTCGCAAACGCATTCCTTCAGACCGGCGCTGTCTGGCCTATGGCAATCGGGTGAGCTTCGGTTACATCACCAGGGAGGCGATGTCCGGATTCGGGGTCTCGCGGGTGGTCGAGGACGCGGCGGCCGATGTCATCGCATGGAATCAACTCGGTTGTCTTTCACCGCACCTGTTTTACGTCGAGCTCGGAGGCCGCACGACACCGGACGAGTTTGCGTCGCAACTCGCCACGGAGCTGGACCGGCGGGAACAGAGCGAGCCGCGTGGACCGGTGCCGACGCACGTCTCCGCCAGCATTGCAAGCCGGAGAAGTTTTTATGAAGTACGTGCCGCGCACTCACCGGAGACACGACTTTGGACGAGCGCGAATTCCACGGCATGGACCGTGGTTCAAGAAACCGATCCAACCTTCCTCCTTTCCTGCCTGCATCGCTTTGTTCACGTCAAGGCAGTCGATAACGTTGACCATGCGCTTCGCGCCGCCGAGATCGTTCGCGGAAAAGTTTCCACCGTCGGCATCGCCGCCGCCGAGGACAAGGCGCATCAACTGGCAGTCACTTTCGCCCGCTGGGGGGGCACGCGGATCTGTCCGTTGGGCAGGATGCAGAAGCCACCTCTTACATGGCGTCACGACGGACGGCCTGCTCTCGCCGATCTGATAACATGGACGGATTGGGAACAATGATTGTCCAGCGGCGGCCGAAGGATGAACACTCTCTGAATCGATTATGAAAATGGAACTCCAGAAGACATTCCAGTTTGAAGCCGCCCACCTGCTGCCGCTTGTACCCGAGGATCACAAATGCCGCCGGCTCCATGGCCACAGCTTCAAGGTGGACATCATTGTCGGCGGCGAATGTGATCCCAAGCTCGGCTGGCTGATGGATTACGCGGACATCAGCGATGCATTCAAACCGCTGTGGGAACAGCTTGACCACCGGTATCTCAATGAAATCCCCGGGCTCGAGAATCCAACCAGCGAACTCATCGCAGCGTGGATTTGGGAACGCTTGAAACCCAGGGTGCCCTTGCTCAAGAAAGTTGTGATCGCGGAAACATGCAATTCGCAGTGCGTATATCGAGGTGATAGGGCCGGGGAGGATTAGCTAATCTCGAGGGGCGAACTTCGACTCGCTGGCCAGTTGTTCCCAGAGTTTGCGTTCTCCAGCGGAGATAGACACTGGAACCTGGATATTCAGCACGGCATAAAGATCACCTCGTTCGCTGCCGCTCCTGGGCAATCCCTGGCCGCGAACACGGAATCTCTGCCATCCTTGCGCGCCAGGTGGAATCTTGATGTTCACAGTGCCTTCCAGAGTTGGCACCGGCACTTGCGCGCCCAAAACCGCCTCCCAAGGTGCAATGTTCAATTCACAAAAAATGTCGGACTCCTCCACGTCAAAATCCGGATGCTGCTCCAACCGTACACGCAAATAAAGATCGCCCGAGCCAGCTCCGCCGCTTCCTGGATGGCCGCGCCCCGGCACTCGCAATCTTTGCCCTTCGCGCACGCCTGCAGGAATCTTGACCTGACAGGTTTCTTTCTTTGAAGCGTGGCCGTCTCCATGACAGATGGGGCAAGCGCGGTCATTGACAGCGCCAGAACCAAAACAGTGATCGCATGGTGTGCGACGCTGCATGGTTATGGACCGAACCGAGCCTCGCAGTGCCTCATGCAGCGTCACCAGGAGATCCGATTCCACGTCCTGCCCGCGCTCCGCTGCGTCATCTTCCGAGTCGCCAAATGTCGAACCCGGCCGGAAGCCGCCCCGAGCGCGCCGGCCAAAAACCTGCTCGAAGAAATCACTGAAACCAGTGCCGCCGAACTCGAACTCGCCCTCCTTTCCGCCGCTGAAATCTCGTGCCTTGCCGCCTTGGCCCCACCCGGAGGGCGGGCGAAACTCCGCACCTTGTTTCCAGTTGGGTCCCAACTCATCGTAACGCTTGCGCTTTTCGGGATCGCCGAGGACTTCGTAGGCTTCGTTGATCTCCTTGAACTTGGACTCGGCCTGGGCCTTGTTCTTGGCTACGTCCGGATGATACAGTCGGGCCAGTTTGCGAAAGGATTTCCGGATCTCGTCCGCGCTCGCGGAACGGGACACTCCCAACACCTCGTAATAATCTTTGAACTGAATCGCCATAATATCCAACGGTTCGACTGCAAGGCCATCGTGGCCGCCTGGCAGAGCAACCGTAACGTCTGCCCATCCCTTGCACAAGAGAGGGGAAGCTTCACATCTCACGCAATCCGTGACCGGTTCCAACCTTTGCGCGGTCCTACAAGTTGTCGGTGGAGCGCGACTGTGCTGAAAGCCAGTCGCAGCAGTGTCGGTGGCTCGCCCTCACGCCAAACCTGCTGCGCCTGGTGCTGCGCACGCAACCGCGCTCCTGGCCGACAGCCAAATTCACCGACAGCTTGCGGATGCACTGGTCCCGACCCTCTACGAATCTGTTGCATTGCACTCCCCGCCTGTATTTGCGACAAGTGCGCCCCTATTTCTAAACAATGAAAAAAGAATCGAACCAGGCCACCGATGCCGAACTGTTGGATTTGTTGAAACGAGTTTTGCCCAAGGCCACGCACGACCCCAAACTGGCTGGCAAGATCTATCAAGCCATTGAGGGTGAGCTCAAAGCCAAGGCGCGCGTGAAGGCTTTTGAGAAATTTTGCGCGAAAGTCGAGTTGCCGGACCTCGAAGCAAAGAGCGTCGCTGAGGTGCGACAGCAACTTGCCGCGTCGTTCGGCGATGGGGATGTGGTCATCCAACCGAATCGCAAGGAGAAGACTCTCGCGGTGGAAGTCTCGCTGGCCGACGGCAGCCAGTTTCGCGCGGACATCAAGGTGAACCCGAACGCGAAAACCGATGCGGATGACGAGCAGGAGATCAAATTGAAGTTCGTGCCCTTCCCGGTCTGTTTGCCCGGTGACAAGGAACTTGTCTGGATGCTGGCCAAACGGGAGAACATGACACCCGAGGAAGCAGGCATCGCACTCGCAAAAGTAGAGGAAGAGTTCTGGGCGTCAAAGACTGGCCAGAAACTGATCCGCGACCGTGTCGAGAGAAATTTCCCCGAGTTCGTCGCGCGAGTGCCTTCAGGAATGCTCAATGAAGTCGGACTTAAAAGGCACTACAAGACGCCTGAACCAGTCAAATTGCTGCGAGTTCTGGTGAAACGCTGAAGTGGCTTTTACCGGGCAGGGACCTGCCATTGTGATCAACGCAGGTCATCCGATGGCTCGCTCTGCCGTCAGTGGTGAGTTGATGGGGTGAACAAATGGAGCTTGTACTTGTGTGGGAGATGGCTTGGAACCCGTGTTTGAGCGCAAGGCTCCGGACCGGGAGTATAACTCCGCCTTGATGCGCGGCTGAGAACAACTGGTCGGCCACGCCGCCGAGGCCTTGGAATCGGCGCCCGATCAGGGCTCGGCCGCTCTTTTCATGGATTGAATCCCGGTTGAGGATATGTAGTCTTTCTCAGCCATGAAATTGCTTTTCATTGCGGCAACTCTTGCGGCCGGTTTGCTGGTGTTTGCTTCTTGCGCCAGCAAATCATCAAGCCGTCAGGCGGGCGGCTCCCAGTCGGGAGTCAAAATCTACCGTGACCAGTGCCTCCGATGTCATGGGGCAAGCGGTGAGGGAGTCGCCGGGAAGCATGACGAACCGCTCTATGGCGAAAAGACGGCCGAGTCCCTCGCGCGTCTGATTGCCCGTACCATGCCGGAGGACACGAAGCAAAAATGCACGCCCGAAGAAGCCAAAGCCGTGGCCGAATACATCCATGGCGCCTTTTACTCACCTCAGGCGCGGGCGAAGAACAATCCCGCGAAGATTGAATTTTCACGGCTCACAAACCGCCAGTATCGGGAGTCGGTTGCGGATCTCATCGGCGGTTTCCGGCCTGTGAAACAGGCGACAAACGGCGGCGGCTGGCATGCCGAGTACTATCAATCCAAGGGGATGAACAAGAAGGACAAGAAGGTTGTTGAAAGAACTGATCGCTCGGTGAATTTCGATTTCGGCACGAACAGCCCGATGGATGGCATCACGGCGGACCAGTTTTCGATCGCGTGGAACGGCTCGCTCCTTGCCACCGACACGGGGATGTACGAGTTTCGCATCACGACACCCAACGGCGCGCGCCTTTATCTGAACACCGACCTGGCGGCAGGTGACAGCAATCGGCGCGATGACAGCGACGCCAAACGCCAGCCTGCGTTGATAGACCTGTGGGTCAGCAGCGGTGGGATGATCCGTGAGGGCATGGCGCAAATGTTCCTGCTCGGCGGACGCAGTTATCCGATGCGTCTTGATTATTTCAAGTTCAAGGAAAAGACGGCAGCCGTGAAATTCGAGTGGAAGCCTCCGCACGGCCCCTGGCAGGTCGTGCCCGCCGAAGCACTCTCCAGGGAACCGTCCTCCATGGTCTCCGTCGTCGCCACCCCGCTGCCACCTGATGACGCCAGCGTCGGTTACGAGCGTGGAACGTCGGTTTCCAAGGCATGGCATGAAGCCACCACGAAGGCCGCCGTCGAGGCCGCCGCGCAGATCGAAGCCCGCCTCGAACTTCTCTCCTCCGTAAAGGACGACGCAACAAACCGTGTCGAGCGGCTGAAGGAATTCTGCGCTACGTTCGCCGAACGCGCTTTCCGGCGCCCGCTCACACCTGAGCAGCGTCAGACTTTTGTCGAAAGTCACTTTACTCCCAAGGTTGCGCCGGAGGCCGCCGTCAAACGGACTGTAATGCTGGTGCTGACTTCACCGCGTTTCCTCTATCCGGATGTAGCTGGCCCGGTGGACGACCACGCAGTAGCCACACGCCTGGCACTGGCGTTGTGGGATTCGTTGCCGGACGCCGCATTGCGCGAAGCTGCCGGACGAAGTGAAGTTCACACGCGAGAACAAGTCCGTTCCCAGGCCGCCCGCTTGATGCAGGATGCGCGCGCCCGGACCAAGCTGCGCGAATTCTTCCACCACTGGCTCGCCATCGAGGAGGCGGAGGACCTCACCAAGGACAAGAAGGCATTCCCTGATTTCGATGAAGCCGGCGTGTCCGATTTGCGGGTGTCGCTCGAAAAGTTCGTGGATCATGTTGTGTGGGGACAATCCTCGGACTACCGCCAGCTCCTCCAGGCGGATTACCTCTTTCTCAATGACCGGCTTGCCGCGTTCTATGGCACCGGCAGCAAACCTGGTGATGATTTTACTCTGGTGAAGTTTGACCGCGTTGAGCGCGCCGGCGTGTTCACGCATCCATTCCTGCTCTCGGCTTTTTCCTACCACAAATCGACATCGCCGATTCATCGAGGTGTGTTTCTGACACGGAACGTCCTCGGGCGATTCCTCAAACCGCCGCCGATGGCGATTGAATTCATGGATGACCGATTCGATCCTTCACTGACGATGCGTGAAAAGGTGACGCAACTCACTTCCAAAGACGCCTGTATGTCCTGCCACGTCACCATTAATCCCCTGGGATTCAGCCTGGAGAATTACGATGCCGTGGGACGCTACCGAAAGATGGACAACAACAAACCTGTAAACGCCGAGGCCGATTACACGACCACTGACGGCAAAGTGATCCGACTGCGTGGACCCCGGGATCTTGCCGAACACGCTGTCACCAGCACCGAAGCCCGACGTGGTTTCGTGCGGCAGATGTTCCAGCAAACAGCGAAGCAACCGCCCGCCGCTTACGGTGCGGACACCTTGCAACGCCTCGATGCAGGATTTGCCGAGTCCGGCCATCACATTCGCAACCTCCTTGTTGAAATCGCCGTGACTGCGGCGACGCAAGGCATCACCACGCAGGTCTCCTCAAAATAGAAGCTGCAACCCACCACCGCCATGAAAGCAACATCACGCCGTCGCTTCCTCCATCATCTAGGCATCTCTGCCGCAGCGATTCCATTCGTCGCGGGGCTTCCCAGCCTGCGTGCAGCAAAATCGTCCACGCCAAAGAAGCGGATTGTTTTCATGTTCAGTCCGAACGGAACCGTGCCGCCTCAATTTTGGCCTGACGAACAGGGTGCCGACTTCCAGCTCAAGCGCATCGTGAAACCGCTTGAACCTTTCAAGGACCGCACTCTTTTCATCAAGGGTCTTTGTAACCGTGTGCGCGGCGATGGCGATGGTCACATGCGCGGCATGAGCTGCCTGCTTACGGGCATTGAGTTGTTTCCTGGAAACATACAAGGCGGTTCAGACACTCCCGCCGGCTGGGCAAGCGGACCTTCAATCGATCAGGAACTGAAAACCTTCCTTCAAAGCCGCGCTGAGTCCAAAACACGCTTCGGCTCGCTTGAATTCGGCGTGGCCGTACCGAACCGCGCTGATCCCTGGACCCGCTGGACCTACACCGGCCCAAACCAGCCCCTCGCTCCAATCTCCGATCCTTATCTCATGTTCGAGCGGCTTTACGGTCAGATGCAGGATCGAGAAAATCTCGGCAGCATCCTCGATGAGGTGCGCGCCGACTTGAAGCGCGTCTCCTCCCGGTTGGGCAAGGAGGAGAAGGCTCTGCTCGACAAGCACTCCACTTTCGTCCGCGAGATGGAACAGGAACTGCGCGACGGCGCCCGTCAAAAACTCGCCAGTCCGGCGCCCGTGCTTGAACCAGGCGTCAGCGCCGACAATGACGACATGCCCAAAGCTTCCGTGATGCAGATCGAAATGCTTACGAACGCCTTCACCAACGACATGACACGCGTTGCCTCGCTTCAGTTCACAAATTCCGTCGGCTCGGCCAAGATGCGCTGGCTCGGCATCGAGGAAGGCCATCATTCCCTCTCACATGACCCCGACCTGAACGAGCCCTCGCAAGAAAAGCTCGTGAAGATCAACGTCTGGTTCTGCGAACAACTCGCCATGCTTGCGAAGAAACTCGCGGACACACCGGAACCTGGTGGCGAAGGCTCGATGTTGGACCATACCACGATCCTTTGGACCAACGAATTGGGCAAGGGCAACAGTCACACACACGAGAACATTCCGTTCGTCCTCGTCGGTGGAGGGCTGGGCTTCAAAATGGGTCGCTCGCTCAAGCTCGACTTCACCCCCCATAACCGTCTCTGGCTCTCAATAGCCAACGCCTTTGGTCATGAGATCAATACTTTCGGCACCACCAGGCTCTGTGAAGCCGGACCTCTGGCTTTAGGCGCAACGTAGCATCGCGTTTAGCGTTATCTCCAGGAAGCGCGGGATTTGTGAGGGATGATGTAAACCTCCTTTTCGGAGAAAAATCTTGCCGTGCATTTTGCCACGTGCAAAATGCGCCCCTGTTGCGAGTTGGGCTGGCAGATTTGGGAATGTGAGTGCAAGCGTCGGGCGAGAAATGAGGGACGCTCGGACTCGTTGATTGGAGATCCTCCTTGTCGGAGCGCTTGCGCTGGAAGCTACGGTCAGGGATAGATCACACCCAGACATTCCTTGAACGACTGCTTCATGTCTTACCGCAACTTTTGTAGTTGGAAGTAGTTGCCTCGGTAGCTCAGTTGGTAGAGCAGCAGACTCTTAATCTGTTTGTCCTAGGTTCGATCCCTAGCCGGGGCACCACTTCAATCGCGACGCGGTTTTTGACATTATGTTTCGTCATATCAGCTCGCAGTTCTGTCTGAGCTTCATCTGTTTGGCATTCCTCGTTGCTGGATATACGGCCAGCTTTGCCCAAGGTACCAGCATCAGCCTGCCTGAAATCATTTACGACAATTCGGGCGAAGAGATTACGGATCCGCAAGATCCCCAGTCCCCCCCGCAGTTCTATCCAAGATCTGAGGAGTACGGAGATGAAGTGTACCTAAAGGCAGCGTCCGACGGAAGTTCCTGGAGAATGACGGAGTTCATATTCGAGTACTTTGGCGACTTCACTCCGCAAGGCGACGAGATGGTCCGGTTTCGGATTTACAAGAACGATGGAGAAGGAAAGTTCCCAGCCCCAAACACTCTGGTATTTGATAGTGAGCTATTGTCTTCAGGTGGCATTCCGCTTGAGGCCGGATATCAAACCAAGCGCTTTGTCGGGCTCGATATTCCAGTGCCTGCCAGCTTCACCTGGACAGTCCAGTTCAGCGGATTGCGGAATGTCAAAGGAGACTCGGCAGGCTTGATCCTGTGGCCCAAGCCAGGTGTGGGCCGAAGCTTCAAGGATTTTTGGATTAAAACTCCAACTGGCTGGCGATTGGCGACAATTCCGCCTCCGAATCCAAACCTTCCGGCGGACCCTGTCACCAACCCTGACCAGATTGAGAATTTTGGCAGCCGGATTTACGGATTGCCCGCCACTCTGTCCGCGCCACCGGGGATCCGCATCCAACCCGACGGCGAATTCGTAAGCATTGAGTGGTTCCGCGGCGGACGCCTGCAAGTTGCAGATTCCATCACCGGCCCTTTTGTGGATGTCGCCGAAGCAAAGACTCCCTTCCGGGCGAAAATCGAGCCAGGCACGATCAAGTTTTGGCGGGAGGCGGCTGGTCCCGCTGCAACGCCTTAGTCGTAACGATCTCTCTTGCGACACCCTCTCGCGTTTGCCTAGATAGCCCGTGTGTTCGCCGTTCCACATGTCCTGGTGGCAGTTCTCGCGTACCTGCTGGGATCGATTCCAACGGGCTTCCTGGTAGGGAAGGCAAAGGGAATCGACGTGCGCAAGGTCGGCAGCGGAAATATCGGGGCCACGAATGCCTTTCGAATCCTCGGCAAAGCAGCAGGGAGCTTTGTGCTCATGGCGGACGCCATGAAAGGTTATCTGGCGTGCAAGATTCTGGCCGCTGGCATCGCGCAAATGGGCGTCGTATCCGACGTGGCAACGCTTCAGGAACAACTTCCTATCACCGCCGGAGTCTGTGCCGTGCTTGGACACAATTTTACGTGCTGGTTGAAATTCAAAGGCGGCAAAGGCATTGCCACCAGCGCCGGAGTTCTGGTGGCTTGGGTTCCTTTGGCGTTGCTGATCATCTTCGCCACATGGCTCGTGGTTTTCGGATCGAGCCGGTATGTCTCACTGGCCTCGATCGCCGCCGCCGTGGTTCTGCCGTTTGCCGTCTGGGGCACGGGCGGCGGCACCACTTTCATTGTCATCACTTCAGCATTGAGCGCCCTCGCAATCTATAAACACAAACCGAACATTCGACGCCTCCTTGATGGCACGGAAAACCGTGTCGGCTCGAACAAAACCTCCCCCACTTCCGCCCAATGAAAATCACCGTGCTCGGCGCTGGAGCCTGGGGAACCGCACTCGCCCGCTTGCTGCATGCGAATGGACATGAGGTGACTTTCTGGGGCCACGATGCCGCTCACCTTGAATCGATCCAGAAGACCGCACAGAACGAAACTTACCTTCCAGGTGTGGCGCTGCCTCATGACTGGCAAATTGAACCGTCCCTGACTCAAGCGGTGGTCGCTCCTGAAGCAATTGTCATTGCCGTACCCTCGAAAGCTTTTCGCAAGGTGGCTAGTGTTCTCGCGAACTTTTCAGGTGTCGCGATCAGCGTCACCAAGGGGATCGAATATGACACGGGATCGACCATGTGCGGAGTGCTACGTGAGACCGCTCCGCGGGCGCGAACGGTGGCGCTTTCCGGCCCTACACTCGCCGCCGAAGTTGCGCGCGACATGCCCTCCGCAATCGTGGCGGCAAGTGTTGACATGGCGGCTGCCCAGTTGGTCCAGCGGCTTTTTCACCGCCCGACATTTCGAGTTTACACGAGCAGTGACCCACTTGGAGTGGAACTTGGCGGTGCTTTGAAGAATGTCATCGCCATCGCCGCCGGCACGTGTGACGGACTGGGGTTCGGAGACAATTCCAAGGCGGCTCTCATGACTAGGAGCATCGTGGAGATCCGCCGCCTCGGAGTTGCGTGCGGGGCGTGCGCGGAAACTTTCGCTGGTCTCAGCGGGCTCGGTGATCTGACGGTCACGTGCTTCTCCAAACTCAGCCGGAATCGTTCACTCGGCGAGCGACTGGGCCGCGGAGAACAACTTGAGCAAATCCTCGCTTCGACCCGAAGCGTGGCGGAAGGTTATCCGACAGCGCGATCCGCGTTTCGCCTGGCGCGAAAGCTAAACATCAGCACGCCGATCATCGACGAAGTCCACGCCATGCTTTACGAGGGTAAGAATGGCCTGGAGGCATTGCGCGACTTGACAGGACGGGATTCCAAAGCGGAGCAGTGAGACTTATTTCGCAGGCGTTGCTTTGAGCGACGCAAGGTAGGTGACAAGGTCAGCGAACTCTTCCAACGAGAGTGCGGCATGGAGCCCATCAGGCATGAGTGAGATCGATTTGCTTTGGCGGGACTTGATGCTGGACCGGGGCAGCTTGTGCTCGCGTCCAGCACTGTCGCGAAGTATCAGAGTGTCAGCGGTCTCACCTTTCACCAGCCCGTTCCACTCCTCCCCATCCAGCATCTCAATGCCAATCATCTGGTAGCCTTCGCGCACCGTTTTGCCTGGAAACAGAATCGCCTCCGACAGCGCACGACGGTCGAACTGGGTGCCAACGCTCGTCAAGTCCGGTCCCAGGTCGCTTCCATCACCAGCCACGCGGTGGCAGGCGACACAATTCATACCGTTCGCATCGGCGAACAACCGCCGGCCCCTCGCGGCATCGCCAGAACCTTTCACAGCGAATTCCAGATACTCTTCCGGCGTGTGTTGCTTGATCTGCGCGGCGAACAATGAACCGCCTTCCGCGGACTTGTTTCCGGCGTAAATCTGGCGCAGTTCGATCAATGCCTGCGACGGCAATTCGCCCGCCCGCGCCTGAATATGCTTGAGCACCCTGGCGCTGATGTTCCGGATGGCAAGGTGCGCCGCGTCGCGACGAACCGGGTTCTTCGAGGCCAGCCCATCGAGCAGGATTTCAATGGCCCGCTCGTCAGGGGCGCGCGTGACCGCCTGGAATACATCATCCCGCAGCGCCTCGTCTGAGTAGGCTTTGATCAACGATGGTGCCGCATTTGTGGAGCGGAGTTCCCCCAATGCTTTTACCGCGGCGCGGCGGACTTCGATAACAGGGTCGCCGAGGCCAGCCCCCAGCACGGGCAATGCGGCTTCGCCTCGCAGACGCCCGAGTGTCTGGAGCGATGCGACACGGACCGGAGGGGCTGCATGAAGGGTCAGCGGCTGAATCACACTCAACGCCGCGCCGGCGCGCAGCGTTCCCAAGGCAGAAACAGCCTGTGCGAGGGGCGTCTCCAAATGCGTTGATGATCTCAGGAATTCAATCAGCACCTGGATTGCAGCCTCGTTTCCCAGGTTCTCCGCGGCCGTGATGGCAGCGGCGGTCGTCTCCGGCTGGCTCGGCCGCTTCAACTCGCTTGCTACAAGCCGGAGGGCGTCTCGGTCCTTCATTGCGCCGAGTGCGCGAAGGATTGTCGCGCGACTTGTCGGATCGGATTCGATTGCGAACACCTGGCGCAAGGCCGGCGCCGATTCGATGTCTCGGGCGGCAGCCAGACCGTCAATACACTCGCGGCGCAACGTCGGGTCACTCTCACGCAGACCCGCGCGAAGTGTGGTCAGCACCGCCTCTGTGCCAGCCCACGCCTCGGTCTTGGGGGGCGGAGGCTGAAGCGCCGGATGGTAAGCCCACCACTGGCCTTTCCATGCCGGTATTTGATGGTGCAAGGCCGCGATCAACCCAAGCGCGACGCGCCTGGTCTCGACACGGTTCGATGTCTCCTTGAATGTGTGGATCAACGCGTCAAGGAGCTTTTGATCATAAGTCTCACGAAGTGCGAACGTCGTCCCCTCGCGGATTCGCGCTCTGTCGCTCTCCAGGCCGCGAACGACTGCTCGCCACGCCGAAGGTGAGTTCGTTCCGATGCGGTTCAGCGCCGTGAAAACCGCA
Source organism: Verrucomicrobiales bacterium (assembly GCA_005777315.1). GTDB lineage: Bacteria > Verrucomicrobiota > Verrucomicrobiia > Limisphaerales > F1-12-MAGs170 > F1-120-MAGs170. The sequence continues at coordinate 23,207 of SXMN01000219.1, read as the reverse complement.
TAGCGGGTGAACATGTCCTTTTCTTCCAACGACGCCAAAAGCACGGGAACGGCGGCGGCATCACCAATGCGGCCAAGTGCTGTCGCCGCGTGGAATCGGATCGAAGCTTCCTTGTCCTTCAGCCGCTCGCGCAACGCGGGCAGGGCGTTCGTCGCTCCTCGGGTGCCGAGTTGCCGGATCGCTTGCCGGCTCACGCTCGCATTTCCCGTTGCGGTCATGGTGATGATGTCCTCGCGGGCCGAACGTCCTTCGTCAATCGCATCGAGAGCCCATATCGCATGTTGGCGTGTGTGAGCTGTAGCCGAGCCTTCGCGAAGTGCTTTCAACAACTCCCCGGTTGAGTTCCTCTCTGCAAGGCGACGTTGCGCTGTCAGGCGGACGCTCCGCGACGGGTGAGACAGACCCAGGACAAGCTCACTGGTCGGGGCTTCAAATTTCTTCCCGGTGGCCGCGGGCAAATACCACGCGGGTTTCGGCGCGCTCAAGTCAGGCCCTGTCCACGTGAGTTTGAACAGCCGCCCGACACTCACATTGGCCTTCTCGTCGCGATGCTGCCAGTCGCAGATGTAGATGCTTTTGCCATCCGCCCCCTCCGTAATGCCGACGGGCCGGAAATCGCCCGGCGGATTTGGAAACAAATCCTCCTTCGATACGGCCCGGTAAGTGCCACCCTCACGCTCCACCCGCACGCGCATGACCTGTCGCTTGCCGAAGTCGGACAGAAACACGTTGCCTTGATACTCCGGCGGCAGCGCATCCTCATTGTTGGCGAACGCACCGCACGCAGCGCCCGCGCCATAATCGGCCATCATCCACAGTGTGTAAGGGCGTTGTGGGATAAAATCGTGCGGGTAGCCGTAGAAGCCCGCCTCGATCATGTGCGTAAAGCGGCCCATCCAGTCGTGTTCATCGGTGTTGTCGTAGGTGAAGATGTCATCCTCCGCATTGAGGGCGACATCGAGAATGTTCCGGACCCCATGCGAGAATACTTCGAGTTGCGTACCGTCAGGCCGGACGCGGAAGACGCCGCCGCTGAACAGATCGGCGCGCGAACCATCCGTCCCCTTTGCTCCATGAAGGCCCTTGTCCCCGCAGGCCACGTAGAAGAAGCCGTCCATGCCGAGCCGGAAATTTGCGGGAATGTGATCATTCCAGTTTAACGCGGAAGGATCGGGAAGAGTTTGCTCGATCAACTCGCGGCGATTGCGGCCCACGCCATTGTCGTCGTCGAACACGCTGAATTTCGGGTTGTGCAGCACGTACAACTTGCCCTCCAAATATTGCAGGCCGAACACCGCGTAGAGCTTCTCCGCAAACACCGTTGTTCTCCCATCCGGGTGCAGGCAGAGGATGCGGCCCTCGGCGGCGTCCGCCTTGGGCAGGCTGATGTCCATCGGGTCTTCCGCCACGAACACACGGCCATCCGGCGCGCAGGCCACGACGGAGGGATGTTTGACACGCGGCGCCTCAGCGACGAGTTCCATGCGCCAGTTGGCAACGGGCTGAGGCAACGGAGAAGCCGCGACGGCACCAAAACCCATAAGCTGGCCCACAAGCAGCAGAACTTTTCCCGCAAATTCAAAGCGCCCCACGAATGGAATGCTTGGCGATGAGGCCCGGCCAGTTGGTTTTGATACGTGCTGTTTCATAGGGATCGAGGCTTGACCACGAATTGTGTTTCGATTTGGCGCTTGCCGAAATTCACGACCAAGCCCCACGGCAGGTTCAGCAGTCGGAGATACGTCTGAAGGATCGCCCGGTCGGCGGCGCGCCGGAGATCCTGCAACGCCGTTACCTTCACGGCGCACCGACCATTGATGGCGATGCAGTCGAGCTGTGTTTGGTGCTCGGACAATCCCTCGGCGCGGACGGCAACGATTGGCTGTCGGATGCTCGGCATGCCGATAGCACTAAATTCGGCGTGTAATAATCCACGATAAGTGGTGGCGCGGTAGCCCAGTCCGTAAGCGTCCGCGATGACCCGAATGCATTCGGCGACCAACTGAAGCGTATCGCGATCCGAAACGAAGGACGGCGGATTCGTCAGCAGGCGGGCGGGTTCCCAGTCAACTCTGGCGGGCGTATAGGCCACTCGCTGGTGGACGAGGCTTTCCTTGCCGAAGTCGAACAGAAGCCCGACGGGCCGTTGCCAGAACTTTTGGTAGCAGATGATTTGCAGCCAGTGCTCCCTGTGGAAGTCTTCCCAAAGCACCTTCAGTTCGACCACGAGCTTGTCTCTCACCAGCAAATCAGCCTCGAACTCGTCCGCGACAGTCCCTTTGTGGACGAGCTTCCCAAGAGGCTTGTAATCGTGAGGAATGCTGGCCGCCTCCAGCCTGGCCGCCAGCAGTTCATGGTAGAACAACTCGTCCAATCCGGGGCCGAGCTGCCGGTGAACCTCCATCGCCTTGCCGATCGTCTCGTAGCTGAAATCGTCCATCGCCGTCTATTCTCATTCAGATCTCTTCAATTCGTGGGACGCTTTGAATTTGCGGGAACCGTTTTCCCGCGAATTCAGAACGACCCGCGAATTGGACTCTGCGCCCTGAAGCCCAGGCGGTTGGTTTGAATGTTTGCTGCCGTAGAGCTGTTCAAGCAGGTGCCAGTTGGCGCTTCTCATTTCCGATCTCTACGGATACGGCGTCAAATCTCGCGTCCCCTGGTCGATAGGAAAGCAGTTCCATCCCGATCGGCTCCCCGCTTTGACCGTCCTTGAGCAGAACTACACCGTCGCCCAATTCCGTGGCGACCTGGTTCTTGCGCGGTGCCTGCCAGAACACTGTTAAGAGTTCCATGTCAGGTTCGTAATAGACTTTTATTTGCGCCATATCGTTTCGCCTTCTTTGATCGCGTCGGTCTGATACGCGGTGATTAAAAAGCCTTCTCCGTTCAGCCGGCGGGCCACCGCTACCGCCCATCGCTTCTCAGTTGCCCGACAGAATAGCAGGATTCCCACGTCGCGGCCAGTGCGGCGAATTTCATCTGGCGCTGCCAGCGCACTTTTGATCAACTCCAGACGCTCACCTAAATCCGGATGTTTGGTGATAATCTTTTCCCAATACTCCGACGATGTCCGCACGGTAAAACCAAGCGGCGTCGCGACTTCAAACAAGATGGCTGAATCATCATTCATGCGAGCGACTCACCGCGCACGGACGCGGTAGAAACGCGTGCTGCCTCGCTGTGGAAGCTGAACTTCAAGCCTGCCTGTCCCGGCGCTTGCGACGGCGGCATCTTGCTCCGCAGACCATTGGATCGGGCTGAAGAGCGACTCGGTGCTTTCCACGGTTAACGCCGTGGGTGCGAAACCCTCGGCTTCAACAGTCAACTTGACCTTTCCAGCGCCAGTCAATTCGATGCCTGCGATTCTGGGTGGCGCGGGAGGACCGACGAGCGTGACTCAGGCGGCACCGCCGATGTTGATCACCGTTCCGTCGAACGCGGCCAGTCCCGACAACTTCACCGCGCCACGCGCTCCGGCGCTCGGCACAGCTCGATAAGTGTAAGTGCGAGGAGTCGTCGATTGATTGAGGAACACTGGACCCCATTTAATCTTGTTGAAGTTCGGGTCGATCAATCCGCCGGAGTTGATGTTGTCGGCAGTCCACCCCGGCGGCAACTGCTCCTCCAACGCCAGGACCACGACATCCGCCTTTGGAGTCACTGTGAGCGTCACGTCAAATGGCCCGGCGGGATTTACCTCCGCGCTTGTCAAGGACCGCACGGCCGTACCGGAAGCAGCAGCGCTCAAGCCGAGCATTGCCGACTTCGCAATGCGGGCGGCTGAACCGGCGGCGAATTGAGCCGGTTTGAAGCCCTTTGGCAAAGGTGCTGGCTGCCAGTTGAGCGGTGGAGTGCCTCCCACATTTTCGTAATACTCGCCCCGCTTCCAGATCACGCCCGCCTGCGTCAGATAATCGTCCGGGATGCGAGCCGGACGGACCGGCCACAATTGGGAGCGCCGCCAGGCCGTGGCATAGGCCGCCATCTCGCCGATGGTGATGACGTTGTTTGCTGGCGGTGAATTATCAGCGGGATGGAGCGGCAAAAGGCTGATGATTTCTCCTGGGAGCGCTGTGCTCTTGCCATTCTCCGAGAGGGTTGAATTCAAACCGATTTGTGAAATGTCGCCATCGTATTCCACTGCGGTGTACCGGAGCACACGCGCCGAATTGTCGAAGAACGGACCCCACTTCAGAACACGTGTAGTTGGGTTGTAAATGCCGTCCTCATTGATCTCGATCACAGACAGCCCTGAGAAACTCACTGAAAAGGATTCTGTCAGCGTGTAAGAAATCGTTCCGGCACCGGGAGCGCATTCAATCTCTACTGTGAACGGCACTCCCGGCCAGTAGCCCGCTGGCAGCTTGTGAACCGCAGGCACCACTGCGAGCGTGGCAGATGTTGAGATTTGACTGGAAGCTCCGCCCGGGCCTGTTACCAGCACTGTGTAGATCCCAGCGCTGTTTGCCTGGACGCCGGTGATGGTATAGGACGCATGGATTGCGCCTGCGATGTCCACTCCATCTTTCTGCCACTGGTAAGACAAAGTGGCTGTGCTGACAGCCGTGACGCTGAGAGTCACAGCGTCTTGTTGGAGTGCCGATTTGTTCTGAGCGGGAACCACGACCGTGAGAAATGCAGCGCTGCTCGTCACACTGCCTTCGGCATTACTCACGACCACTCGATAGGAACCAGCATCATTGGTTTGGACATTACTTAATCCGTAGTTGGCGTTGGTTGCCCCGGTGATACTCACGCCGTTCTTCGTCCACTGATACGATAACGGAGTTATGGAGCCAGTGGTAACACCAAAGATCGCGTTCGCGCCCGTCAACAGTATTTGGGATTTCGGCTGGGACAAGATGGTTGCTTGGCGTGCCGCGAGCGCGCCCATTCGGATCGTGTGATTCCCTTCGTCCGCCACATAGACATTGCCCGCGCTGTCGACCGCCACTCCAGAAGGCCACAGAAACCTTGCGGCACTCCCAGTCCCGTCCGCACTTTTTTCATCTACCTGATTTCCCGCATTATCATATTGAGGAGGCGTCCTGCTAGCGTCTTTACCATGCCGCTTGGCGTCACTTTCCGGATCGTGTTGTTCAGGTTATCCGCCACATAGACATTGCCCGCGTTGTCCACCGCGACCCCAGAAGGCCAATCAAATCGTGCGACACTCCCCGTCCCGTCCGCGCTGCCAAATTTATCCGCCAATCCTGCTAACGTGGTCACCACTCCCGCCGGTGTCACTTTGCGTATCGCGTTGTTGAGCATGTCTGCCACATATACATTGCCTGCGTTGTCCACCGTTACGCCGGAAGGCCTATTAAATCGTGCAGCGCTCCCCGTTCCGTCCGTGCTACCAGAAGTATCCGCCAGCCCCGCAAGGGTCGTCACGTCTCCCGTGGGGGTTACTTTGCGGATCGTATTATTCCCTCTGTCTGCCACATATACATTGCCTGCGTTGTCCACCGTCACGCCAGAAGGCCTGTTAAACCGTGCGGCGCTCCCCGTGCCGTCTACGTGACCTGTGCTGTCGGACACAATCCGCCGATTCTCATCAAAATAAGCTAGACCCGCTAGCGTCGTCACGACTCCTACGGGCGTCACTTTGCGGATCGTGTTATTGCCTGAGTCGGCCACATAGACATTGCCCGTGCTGTCCACCGCTACGCCGGAAGGATCCACAAATCGCGCCTCACTCCCTGTCCCGTCGGCGCTGCCGCTGGCCAGTATAAGAGATCCATTGTCATTAAAATAAGCTAATCCTGCCAGCGTCGTCACATCCCCCATCGGCGTGACTTTGCGGATCGTACTGTTGTTAGAGTCCGCCACATAGACATTGCCTGCGCTATCGACCGCCACGCCGGAAGGCGTCCAAAAGCGGGCGGCACTCCCCGTCCCATCCGCGCTTCCAGAACTGCCCGCCAGTCCAGCCAGGGTGATGAAGGTGTAAACATCTGACCCCACCCCAGCAGCACTGGACGTCACAGTCAGCAACGCCTTCTCGCTAACCACAGAGCCGCTGGTGTTACTGACACGCACGACATATTCGCCTGCATTCAAAGTTGAGATGGAGGTTAGCAAGAGGCTTGCGCTGGTCGCAGGATACAGCACTCCGTCCTTGAACCACTGGAGCGAGTCAGCACGATCCGCCGAGACGGAAAGTGTGACTGTTTCCCCAGAGGCAATCGTCAAGCTTTGCGGTTGCGCCGTGATTTTGGGAAGCAGGAAGGACTCTTCGCTCAGGCTGCGGTACCAGCCGATCCGAGTAAACTCAAACGCACTCCCGAAGAGGCCACCCGGAACTGGTTCACCCTTGATGCTCGCCTTGACAGTATCCGCATAAAACTCGATCGGTCCGGAGTGACTAAAATAATGAAGGTCACACGGGACTTGCGGAAGCGTTCCCCAGTTCACGCGCTGGCTGATGTCGCGGCCCGTACGCCAGTTAAAAACTTCCTGTGTGGAAATGGTCGGCAATACGCCGCCACAAAGAGGAGTGGCCGTTTGGTCCTCAGCGTAATAGTTCTCAAGGCGGTAAATGCGGTCCGAGCCGGGCAATTCATCAGTGGCGCTCATCACTGCCGTGCTCAAGCTGGTCGTCATTCCAAAGTTTGCGTCGGGAATGAACGGATCGAGAAGTGTCATCTGAATCATCACGAACGGATCCAGTTCCAGCAGTGTCTTGGTGGCTTCACGCGCTGCCCACGATCCGGCGCTGTGCGCGATGAAATGAACGCGTCGCAGGTCTGGAGAGAGCCTGTTGAACAAGGCCCCGAGTTTCACGCCATGTTGCTTGGCATTGACCGCCGCCTCGGTGGCACTTCCATAGCCAGCCGCATCTACCACGAGCAGCCCATTCAACACCGAGCCGGTGGTGGCATCGTCTTCCCAGTGGTAGGTCACGAGTCGTGTTGTAGTGCCAGCGAGCTTTTTTCTGAAGATGTTGAAGAGAGAGTTCAGTTCCGGTGCGTCGCCAGCGTCCAGATAGCGATTGTAACCTGCGGGAATCGTCGTCTTGCCTGTCCACCCGTGGATGAGAACGATCACATCCCGCGCCGATGCGTCGAGCTGCGTCTGGTCCAGCTCGTTCGTGAGAGTGGAAGGGAATTTCAACTGGGCGTGAGCAAATAACGGCAACGCCACAAGGAGAGCAACCAACCAAGTGCAGGTTTTGTTCATACGGCCTTTCCGTGCGATCCGCCCAAAAGCAAACGGGTGTGACTTTTGGAACGCTTGGAATTGAAGCGGACGCCACAGAGGCGGGCAAGCAACGTTTTCCATTCAGGTAGGGCTGAGGTGTCCTCACCGCGCCGCGAACTTGAGGGGTGCCACGCCGCTCCCCGGCGGTGTGTACGGGAGACGTATCAGGACACACCGGCCCTACCTTGGTGTCAATCCAAACCGTCAATAATTGACGACTCTTGGTCTGTCCCCCCTAGCGCGAAAGCGTGACTCGCGGAATCAATGCCGCTTTCTTCAATTCGCGGGGCGCTTTGAATTTGCGGGAGATTCCTCACAACACTTCCTTCACTCTCAAATTTCGATGACGGACGGTTTTGCCGTCGTTGTAATTCTGCAAACCGATGTAACCACTCAAGGTGCGTCGTGTTGTGTCGGTCCAGGTGGTGACTGCTTTCCCGTTGATCCGCACCGAGTAGTCGTGACCGCGGCAAACGATTTCGTAACTGTTCCATTGGCCGATCGGCCTGGTGTTCGCCGCGACCGGTGCCCGGAACGGATACATTGCTCCTGTTCGCCACAGCGGATTCTCCGGATTCGGGTCGCCAATCTCCATCTCATGGCCTGCTCTCACTGCAACCCAAGGGTCCTGACCTGGATTGGGGAAGCGAAGGAATACGCCGGAGTCCGCAATTTCCTGTACCTGCACAAATTCTCCACGCATCACGAAGTTCGTGAATTGCCTGCCTGAGTACCACCACAAGCCCATCCCGCCCTCACCGGAAGCGACCCCGTCTGCCACGGCGAACTTGCCCGGTCCGCATTGCTTCCAATCCTTGAGCGCCGCGCCGCTCAACAGCGGAATGAATCCCTCCTCGCCTCCTACCGGCGACACTGCGTACTCCAGATACGCGGCGGGCAGTTCAAACAACGGCCTCACCTCCGCTTTGCGGTAAAAAACTTCCGCGCCCTCGGATTGAAGCTGGATCTTGCCTTGAGTGAGCGCGCGCCATTGCCCGGCGTCCTGGTAGCGTGGGTTAAAGGCGACGAGATTTACTTTGCCATCGAGAATATGAATGCACTGGCCGGCCCAGAACACCACTTCGACCGTGTTCCAGTTGCCAAAGACCTGCTCGACATCAAACGGCGGTGTGATGCCGTTGCCACTGTTCGTCGTGATTCGAGCCCCGCCTTTCCGCCACACGATGTTCTTCTCGCCTTTGCCTTCCCTTTTGTAAGGCACGTAAAGCTCGTTCTCGTCGGTGATCCATTCGCCTTCGCAATCAATGATCGCGCCGTTGACGCTCCACCACTGGCCAACGCCCTTTTCCATCACGTTGTTCTCGACGGAGGTCAGCCAGCCCGTCCGGGGATTCGGCTGGCCAATGCCGCAGTAAAGGATGCCGGTGTCGCGACCGACATTTGCCCGGCCACCCCATCGCGCCGGTCCCCACTTGAACTGGACGCGGAAATGGAAATTCGTGAACTGCTCCTGCGTGGTGATCGCTCCGTAAGCTTCCCCGGAAGCATGAACGACGTTTTCACCAGCCTCATTCCTGATCGTGAACACGTTCTTTGGATCGACGTTCGCGACGAGCGGCGCATCGCCTTTCTCCGTGGCGAGAAACTTGTCCCAGCCTGCGAAGTCCCGTCCATTGAAGAGTGGTTTCCAATTCGATGTTGGCAGCACATAGGCGGGTTCGGCGGCGCGAGCTGGAATAAACAAGAACACGCATAATAGATACAAAATGGAGATCCGCAGAATCGTTCTCATGATCGTGAAAGGTTCAATTGATCGAAGACGGGCATGTCGAAGGGAAGCAAGGCAATGTTGCAGGCACAACATCAAACTGCTTCACTCCGTGCATCAACATGGCTCGATCAAATTCACCTGTCCGCCTTGGAATCATCGGCTGTGGAAATGTTCTTGGTGCCTACCGCGCAACGATCGACAAACTTCGCGCTCGTGGCGCGGTGGAGACGGTTGTCGCCTGCGGACGAGAGACTCAACGAGCCACTGCTTGCGACGCCCTTGGCATGCAGCGTTTCACCACGGATTCGCTCGAAGTGATCGGCGCCCCGGATGTGGACCTCGTCATCGTCCTCACTTCGATGTCCGAGCACGCACGACTGGCTACGCTGGCATTGGAGTCGGGCAAGCATGTTCTTGTAGAGAAACCGCTCGCGACCACGATGGAGGATGCCTCAGCGCTTGTCTCACTCGCGCAACGAAGCCCCGGTTATCTGATGTGCGCGCCGTTCACGATTCTCAGCCCGACGTTCCAGACGTTGGCGCGTCGCGTCAGGGCAGGGGACATTGGAAAGCCCTGTTCCGCCCGCGCGCGTTACGGCTGGGCCGGGCCGGACTGGAGCGAATGGTTCTACAAGCCGGGCGGCGGCTGCCTGTTTGATCTCGGCGTCTATTGTCTTACGAGCCTCACTGGACTGCTTGGCTCAGCGAAGCGTGTGATGGCCATGACCGGCGTGGCGATTCCTGAACGTGAGATCAACGGCCGCAGTGTTCGCGTCGAAGCTGAAGATAATGCGCAGGTGTTGCTCGACTTCGGCGAAGGCTGCTTCGGCGTGGTTACGAGCGGCTTCACGATGCAGCAATACCGGAATCCCGCGCTCGAAATCTACGGCACGAGCGGCACCATCCAGATGCTCGGTGACGATTGGGATCCGGACGGCTATGAACTGTTTCAGAACAGCGCCGGTTGCTGGCAGGTTTTCAAGGAGACCTCGCCGGACTGGTCGTGGACGGATGGGTTGAACCATCTGGTCGCATGCATTCGCAACAAGACGAAGCCACTCGTGACTCCGGAACACGCACTGCATGTTTTGGAAATCATGCTCAAGGCGCAGCAATCAGGCCGTGAGGGACGCGCATTGGCGGTGGAGAGCACGTTCGTGCCGCCGGTTTGCGTTGAACCCGGCACGCAGGAAGCGACGCACCGGATGCACGATCGAACGAGGGAACATTGAGGATCAATCATGCCTCGCTGGCTTCTATGGTCGTTGGTCGCCGTCCTCTGCTGGGGATTGTGGGCTGTCATGTCCAAAGCGATTGGGGACGCGATCACCGCCGCGCAAAGCCAGGCGTTGTCCACAATCGGACTTCTGCCTGTGATGATCGCGCTTGGACTGTCACGACGGCTAGATGTGAGTGGGCGGCGTTCACGCGGCATCACCGCCGCCTTGGTGGCAGGACTGCTCGCCTGTGCCGGCAATGTGGCCTATTACCACGCGCTCAACAGCGGCGCCAAGGCGGCTACTGTTGTTCCGCTGACCGCGCTTTATCCGTTGCTGACGATAGGGCTCGCAGTGCTTCTTCTGCGGGAGAAGTTGAATCTTGTTCAGGTCGGCGGCGTTTTGCTTTCACTGGCGGCGATCTACCTGTTTAACGTGTCATCGTCCGAAGGGGTATTTTCGTCAGGCCTTGGCTACGCATTGTTGCCCATCGCATTTTGGGGAGTGGCCGGGTTTCTCCAGAAGATCTCCACCAATCACCTGTCGGGCGAGCTTTCGTGTCTCTGGTTTCTGGCGGCCTTCATTCCTGTGGCGACCGCTATTCTGTGGCGGGAACCCTTGACCGGCCAGGTGCCGCCCAAGGTGTGGGCGCTGGCCGCGGCGCTCGGGTTGTTCTTTGCCTTGGGCAACTTCGCGTTGCTGGAGGCCTGCGCGAGCCAGGGCAAGGCGTCCGTGGTCGTGCCACTGACCGCGCTTTACCCGGTGGTGAGCGTGCCCATTGCCATCCTATTCTTCGGCGAACGCATTGCCGCTCGCGAGGCCGCGGGCATAGCGTTGGCGTTGGTTTCCGTCGTTGCCTTGTCCTGGGAAAAACCCGCTGACAAAAAGGAACCGGCATAATCCATTAACATCTTAACCCCTGTCATCTCTCTCTTTTCAAATCAATATGAAACCCATTACTGAACTCCTGAAGCAAAACGTCGTCCTCGGCGACGGCGGTTATCTTATCGAACTCGAACGGCGCGGCTACGTGGACAGCGGTTCCGGCCGCGAGAAGGTCGGCACCGGGCGCGGCAGCGGCCAGTTCACGCCCGAAGTCGCCATTGAACAGCCTGATGCCTTGCGCGAACTCCACCGCGAGTTCCTCAACGCCGGTTCGCAAGTGCTCCAGGCGCTGACCTTCTTCGGCACGCGCGAGAAGCTCAATCGTGCCGGCTATGGCGCGGAGACTGAAAACATCAACGCTGCCGCCGTGAAACTTGCGAAGGAAATCGCGGGCGACAAAGCGCTCGTCGCCGGCAGCGTCTCGCGCACGCAGCTCACTGAACGTGAAGGCATGGAATCGCTCGGCAAATCGCGCGATCATATCGCCGAGCAAATCCGTCTCCTCAAGGATGCCGGCGTGGACTTCCTGATCCTCGAAACGTTCTTCCACCTCGCCGAGATGAAGGTCGCGCTGGAATGCGCCGCCGCCGCCGGGCTTCCTGCTGTCGCTACGATGAGCTTCCGTCCGCTTATCACCAAATGCACCGACGGCCATACGCCCGCCGAGTGCGCAAAAGTGATGGCTGACCTCGGAGCCATCGCCGTCGGCGCGAACTGCGAACAGGATCCGAAACGCATGCTACCGCTGCTGCGCGAAATGCGCGCCGCCACGAATGTGCCGCTGGCCGCGCAGCCGGCCGCGTTTCACACGACGGACGCCTGCCACAGCTTCACTCGCCTGCCTGCTTTTCCAGATGATCTGGAGACCATTCAGGTTTCGCGAACGGAGTTCGTGGACTTCGGCAAGGTGGCGGCGAAGGAAGGCATCGGCTTCCTTGGCGGCTGTTGCGGCTGCAACGCCGCCTACATCCGCGCGCTGGCACGCGGAATCGGTGAGGCGAATTGATGGTAATCAAACCGTCCATTACGCCGTGCCGCATCGAATTTCGTTTCCCAGCACAAAATCAAACCTCAACTTGCAAACCATGAAAAGTAATCGAACTCAGGCGACGTTCCGTCTTCAGGTTCAAAATGGGTGCGTTCCGAAGTTGGTGGTGGTTTCTTCCTCTCCTCCCCCGGAGAGAGGAGATGGTCGGGGAGAGGAGGGCCGTTCAGATTGCCTGGAAGCCCCTCTCCCCAACCCTCTCCCCGTCCGACGGGGCGAGGGAGCAGACGCCTGCGGACGACGTCCCAACCAAGAACGGCTTCGGGATGCACGGGTTCAAACCTGCGCGGGATTTACTCTCATTGAACTGTTGGTGGTCATCGCCATCATCGCGATTCTGGCGGGGATGCTTTTACCCTCCCTGAGCAAGGCCAAGACGAAAGCGCAAGGCATTCAATGTATGAACAACTTCCGCCAACTGACTTTGGCCTGGCAGCTTTACAATGACGACAACCGCGACGTCACGCCCTGGTCGTGGGTCGATCCTGGTGTGAAGCAACAGATGTGGGTCACCGGCGACCTCGATTTCAACGGTTCCAATCGGAGCAATTGGGACGTGAACAAGGACATCAAGAACAGCCTGCTCTGGCAGTACTGCGGCAATTCGGTCGGCATCTGGAAATGCCCCGCTGATCTCAGCGCGGTCACCGTCAGCGGCGTCCGGCAACCGCGCGTCCGGAGCATGTCGATGAATGCCTGGTTCGGTTATGCCTGGCCGACTTCGGGCAATGAACAGTTTCGTGTCCTCTACAAGACCTCCGACATGACTGATCCCGGTCCTTCCGGAATTTTTGTGATGCTCGACGAGCGCGAAGACAGCATCAACGACGGCTGTTTCTGCGTGGACATGGCCGGCTATCCCATTCAACCCAACCGCACGATGATGATCGATTATCCCGCGAGCTATCACAATGGCGCGGGTGGCTTCTCGTTCGCCGACGGCCACGCGGAGATCAAGCGGTGGCAGGATCCCCGAACCATTCCCAAGCTTAAGAAGGGTCAGGCCATCCCTCTCAATGTTCCTTCACCCAACAACCGCGATGTGGTCTGGATGCAGGCGCGGGCGACGGTGAGGAAATAGAGCGTTGATTGCCCGCTCGATTCCCCGACTTTCATGGAACTTCATATTCTTCCCGACAGCGACAAGGCGAATGCGGCCGCGACCGACTGCCTCGCCGCGTGGCTCACTTCGTCGAACACTCGCAACGTCATGGTTGCCGCCGGCAATACGCCCATCGAACTCTACCGCCGCATTGGCGAACGAGGGTTGTCGCTCTCGCATCTGAACGTCTTCGCTCTCGACGAGTACGTGGGCGTGCCACTCGAAGAACCGCGCAACTGCGCGAACCTCATGCGCCGTTGCGTACAGCAGGCATGGAGCATCCCGCCCGCGCAGTTCCACACGGTCAGTTCACTCGAACAGGATGCGCTGACTAGCGTGCGTGAACACGAACGCAAGATCGCAGAAGCTTGTGGGCTGGATGTCATCATTCTTGGCCTCGGTCAAAACGGTCATCTTGGTTTCAACGAACCTGGCAGCGCCGAAGATTCCGCCGGTCGATTGCTCGACCTGGAGTCCATTTCAATCGAAGCGAATCGGAAATGGTTTGGTGGCGATTATGCGCCATCGAAAGGCGTCACCGTTGGCCTGAAGACCATACTCGCCGCCCGGCATGTTCTCATCATGGCCTACGGTTCACACAAGACGGCGGCGGTGCGGGCGATGATTGAAGGCCCGCGCGGAGCAGATTGCCCGGCCTCGTTTCTGCGCGGACACGCCGATACTCACATCTTCCTGGATGACGCGGCGTCGGCACCCATAAAACTGAAGCGATGACCGGCTGCCTCCAGAAGCTTTGCGTGATCACCTGGCTCGCTCTGGGAACCGTCGTGCTCGTGGCCGAACCGGCGTTAAAGGTTCCGGAGAGTTTCTCTACAAGGCGAGTCGCAGGCCCGCCCGAGATCGTTTTTCCCATGTTCGCCGCTTTCGGTGAACGCGGCGAACTCTATGTCGCCGAATCTTCAGGCCTCGACCTCTACGATGAACTTCAGAAGCTCACCCGCCGTTGCCGCATCAGCCGGCTGGAAGACCTTGATGGCGACGGCGTGTTTGAGCGCGCTCAAGTGTTCGCCGACAAGCTGGTTTTCCCGATGGGGCTGGCATGGCGCGAGTCGAAGCTTTATGTGGCCGATCCGCCCGACCTGGTGACGTTGGAAGACACGGACGGTGACGGCCGTGCCGACAAACGAACGGTCTTGCTCACCGGCTTCGGGCACACGGACAACGGCAGTCTGCATGGTTTGGTTTTCGGCCCGGATGGCTGGCTCTACATGACGATGGGGCAGCCGGATGGTTACGAACTCAAGCGCCGCGATGGATCGATATTGTCCGGCAAAAGCGGCGCATTGTTGCGATGCCGCCCTGATGGTTCGGACATCGAAGCCGTTTGCCGTGGTTTTGAGAACCTCGTCGAGATTGAATTCATGCCCACGGGCGAGATCATCGGAACGGACAATTGGTTTTCACTTCCGCAAGGAGGCGAACGCGATGCCTTGGTGCATTTGCTTGAAGGCGGATTGTATCCCCTGAATGCTCACTCGAAGACAGAGGCGAGTCTGTTTAACTCGGGGGATATGTTGCCGCCGGTTGCCATCTATCCGGCAGTCGCACTCAGTGGACTCGTGCGTTATCGAGGTCAGACATTTCCCGCGCGCTTTCAAGGCTCGCTGTTCTCCGCTCAATTCAACGCTCGCAAAGTGGTCGCCCACCGCCTGAAGCGCCAGGGTTCGACGTTTAGTAGCGACGACGAAGATTTCCTGACCACGGATGATCCCGATTTCCATCCCTCCGACGTGCTCGAAGACGCGGACGGCAGCTTGCTGGTGGTGGACACAGGTGCGTGGTACGTGCATCACTGTCCGACGGGGCGCATCCGCAAAGCTCCGGCTCAGGGTGGTGTTTATCGGGTGAGGGCTGATCAACCTGGCGCCGTTTCAAGGGCAACACTCAAATTTCAAATTCAAAATTCAAAATCCAAAATAGGAATTGCGGAATCCGAAATCGATCAGAGCATTTTAACGCCCGTCACTGCAGACCCTGACGCAGTGGCGAGCGTCGCTCGCGCCCTCGGCCGCAGTGGCGATAAAACGGCGGAGAAAGCGTTGCTTGGCCTGCTGTCCGGCCCTGAACCGCACGTTCGCCTCGCCGCCGCCGAAGCCCTTGCTCGTTGCGGCTCCACCAATGCTGTTCCGGCACTCATCACCGCGTTGACCAGCGACATTGATCGATTTCTCGAGCACGCGCTGGTTTACGCTCTTCACCGGCTGGCGGACGAGAATTCGTTGAACATCGCGCTGGACCATTTGCATCCTCGTGTTCAGCGTGCCGCGCTCATCCTGCTTGCCCAGGCACCACACCAGAAGATCACCGCCACAGATGTTCTCAAACGGTTGCTCGTGGAAGACATCCCGCTTCGGCGCGCCGCGCTGATGATTCTTCAAAAGCACCCGGACTGGAGCGTCCATGCAGAGCCAGTCGTGCGCGAATTGATTTACGCCCCCGTGCTCAACACGGCACAAAGCGAATCGCTCCGTGAACTAATTCTCACCTTTCAAACAAACCCAGCGATGCAATCCCTGGTCGCCTCGGTTGGCACGAACACCAGCCTGAACTCAGGCCGTCGCGAGTTTCTTTTCCTAACCATGGCACAAACGACCATCGATCCGTTGCCTGATGCGTGGATCTCCGCACTTGAAATGGGGTTGGATGAGGGTGAGCCGTCTGTACGCCTTCAAGCAGCACGCACGGCTGGAACACGCAAGATCTCCGCATTGGACGAACCGTTGACCCTGTTGATTGCGCAAACGAACCTTTCCATCGAGCTTCGCCTCGAAGCAATTCGCGCCACGCTGGGACGCCGTCCCAAACTGACTCCGGCAGCCTTCGAACTGTTGCTCGGCCAAATCGGCCCGCAATCGAGTCCCGGATCCCGGCTCGCTTCACTTGAGTTGTTGAGCCGGGCGCAATGGGCCGACGCTGTGAACGATCCACAAAAGCTGATTGGCGTTGTGAAGAGTGACCGCCTGATCTCGCCTTCAACACTCCTGCCCTTGCTGACCCAAGGCGAGCCCGCTGGGTTCCATTCCACCTGGATCTATCTAAAGAACGCAATTTCAGACGGCTGGCAGCCGGGCGAGCAGGAATTCAACTCCATCGCTGCACGCCTGCCGCGCGAGGCGGCTGAGGAGTTCGAAGCATTGAAACGTCAGGTCGCGCGGCATGCCGCACTTCAACACGAACAAATTGACTCCTACACAGAGTTGCTCGCTGGTGGCAATCCTGTGCGCGGTGAAAGGTGGTTTGTTGAGAAGACAGGCTGCGCCGCCTGTCATAGCATCGGCGGACGCGGCGGCATGGTTGGCCCCGACCTCACAAAGATTGGCGCAATCCGGTCCGGACGCGATTTGATCGAAGCGCTCGTGCTGCCCAGCATGACGTTTGCCCAGGGCTATGACACTTATTCTGTCACACTGCGCGACGGCGAGAATCTTCGTGGCGTCCGTGTCCGGCAACCGGATGAATCGTTTGCAATTCGTGACGCCAGCGGTGCCGAAACCCGGCTTCATGCGAATCAGATCCAGAACGTGGAGCGATCGAAGGTGTCGATCATGCCCGAAGGGTTGCTCTCGATTCTCGCTCGCGAACAAATCCGTGACCTGCTTGCTTACTTACAATCGTTGAGATGAATGAAGGCCAGCCACAGAGACATATGATGAAAACTCCGGCGGCTCCTTTCTGCCAGATGATCTGATCGAATGACCACCAACCCCAGAGCCAAGTCTGCCTGCGCCATCGGCGTGGATGTTGGTGGAACCAAGATAGCCGCGGGTGTGGTCACTTTTCCAGACGGCAAAGTCCACGTGCGGAGCATCATTCCGACATTACCCAAGCGAGGCGGAGAAGCGGTGTTGACCGATGTTGAGAGACTGGCCAGCCAACTGACCGCAGAAGCGCGCTCACTGGATCTCCACATCGACGGCATCGGTGTTGGCGTGTGCGAGATCGTTGATTTGTCAGGCAGGGTTGCCAGCGAGAATTGTATCCTGTGGAGGAAGGAACCGGTGTGGGAACGGCTTTCAAGGATGGCACCCACGATCATCGAAGCGGATGTTCGGGCTGCGGCGAGGGCGGAGGCGCTGTTTGGCGCGGGGCGTGGGGCGCGAGTGTTTCTCTACGTGACCATTGGCACGGGCATCGCCTCCTGCCTGGTCATCGATGGCCACCCGTTCGCCGGGGCTCGCGGGGCAACCGGCACGATGGCGAGCGGGCCGCTGCCCGATTGCGGAAAGATGAGGAATGAAGTGATGCCGGCCAGCCTGGAGGAATTTGGAGCCGGCCCCGCGCTAGTTCGGCGATTTAAGTCGCTTCAGGGCAGCGCTCAATCGGGGCAGGATGTCCTGGCCGCCGCCAGTCAAGGAAACACGCGCGCCGTCGAAGTCGTGCGGACGGCCGCTGAAGCACTTGGGGCCAGCATCGGGACGCTCATCAACATCCTCGATCCGGAGCTTGTTGTGCTGGGCGGTGGGCTGGGCCTGAGCGAAGGACTTTACCGCGAAACACTCATCAACTCTGCGCGACGCCACATCTGGTGGGAAGGTCATCGCGACGTGCCCATCGTCCCGGCTGTAACGGGTACGGATGCCGGAATCATCGGAGCCGCGGCAACGGTTTGCAATGGGGATGAGGTTGACCGATGAAGTTGGCGCGCTGTTGTTTCAATGCACGGACCCTTACCACGGACGCGCGCCTTTAAGCCGTTTCTTTTCTCGCGGAGCCTTCGCTTCCTCATTCCCGGCTCTCACTCGCAGGCTGAACGGTGGCTCGACCTCGGCTGGCAACGGCGCAGCAGATGGCGCCGGTTCTGATTCTGCCGGGCCTGCGTCCAACGTTGCGCTGATGACTCGAAGCAATTCGCCCCGGCCATGTCCCGTCGCGGAGGAACATTGGAAGATTTCCGGCATCTTCTCGAACCATACGGCGATGGCGGCCGTGAATGCCGCGATGTTCGCCTGCACCTCCTCCGGTGTTCCCCTGTCTATCTTGGTGAAAACGAGCACGAATGGGACGGCATTGCGGACGAGCCATTGCACGAACTCCAGATCAATTTCTTGCGGCGCAAGCCCGGAGTCGATCAGCGCGAAGACACAGCAGAGATTCGGACGGTTCTTGAGATAATCATTCACCGCGCGGTTGAACAAGGCCTTGTCCTCCCGCGCCACCTTCGCGAAACCGTAGCCCGGCAAATCCACGAGCCGCCACGATTTGTTTATCGTGAAAAAATTGATGAGCTTGGTGAATCCTGGCGTGGGCGAGACGCGGGCCAGGTCCTCTTTGCCCGAAAGCATGTTCAGCAACCACGATTTGCCCACGTTTGAACGACCGATGAAGGCGAATTCAGGCAACGATTCGTCCGGACACGATTTCAGGTCTGGAGCACTGCGGTCAAAAATGGCGGATGAAATGTTCACAATTGAAAAACAGATGGAGGATTGTCGCAGCTATTCCACTTAACCGATACAACGAATTTCAAACAGTCGGTCTTCAACGCCCCCATCCCGACCATCCCGCCAGATTGGATCGATCAGATGGAGATCGAACAATCTGAGCCGGGAAGATCATTGACCCACGACTGTCCCCTCTCCAACGGCGGAGGATTCGCGGAGAGCCTCCTTCAGCAAGACAGATGCATTGGGACTATGAACCTTGTTGATTACGGGGCGTACCGTGCTTCAGCGCGGAGTGTCTGGAGAACACGGTGGCTCAGGCGGGAGGAAAAGCAGTTTTCTCTGCGTTCTCCACATCTCTGTGCTGAAAGCGGCGGTTCACCGGAGCGAAATGCCACCAAAACCGGAAGTGAATCGAAGCCACGAACAGTCGTCAGCCTGGCCGTGAATGTCGGATGAATGCCCACATCCTCGCCCAACGCCACCCTGCCAGGTGAACAGCTACTCGCTCACAGCAACACTTCTGCTTCGTTTCCAGAACTCGGCAAAGTCCGGCTTCGTATCCAAAAGGATTTCGGCCACTGCCAGCCGCGTCTCGGGCTTCAACCCCTGAAAGTCAGCGCTCGTGTCCTTGCCCGACAGAACATCGGCAAGCCGTGTGTAGATCGTGGACTTGATGAGCTTCGGCAGAGCATCAAATGCCGCCGAGTAGATGAGATAGCTACAGGGGTACTTGAGCAATCGTGTCCGCATGTCGAGTTCCCTGAATGAGCGGCCCTTGCTGTCGCGTGGTCCCAACGAAGTGAAGTGAGTTGCAAACTCTGAAGAGCTCGTGATCGGGCTCGTGAACTGAACTTCATCTGTAAAAAGGAGATACTTGAGGAACGCGGTGACGGTGTTCTTGAGGTAATTGACGTGGCTGTACTGCTGGATGGCGATGGTGGATTCGTACTGCAGACGGGTGATGAAGTTATGCATGTGCGCCTGATGCTCGATGATCATCAACGCCACGATGTCGCTTTGATTGCGGAGATGGCGGCTGACATCGAAGAACCTCCCGAGATCGGTCACATTTCCGAGGTGATTCGGCTCCTTGAGCTGACGTTCAAACGCGGCGGCACCGATCAAGTTGCCGCGGTGCAGTTGATCTCCATGCTTCCCGGTGACGTACCACCCTCCCCACCGATCAGCGAGAGGGGTCCGATGGTTGACCAGCGAAGTGCCGCTGGCCAGATCCACGATCCCGGCCTCGTCAGTTGCAAAAGATCTGACAAGGTGTCCCGGCACACCCATTGTCTTGGCCGAGGCATGGCATTCGAGGCATTGGTCGTTCCTCACGAATCTCGGACGCTCCATCTTCTTCTGTTCGATGGAGTAAAACACTCCGCCGAGTTTCGGGTCCACCGTCGCAAACTCCATCAATGGCGCGCCCGGAATGAATCCGACATAAACGTCATCGGAGAAGAATACCGCGCGCGGATTCTGCGGAGTAATGCGTTCCCTCTGGAGGGAAGTTTTGGAGAAGACCAGCATCTGCGACGACTCCGACACCTTCAACTCCTTGAGCAGTGATCTGGCATAACCAAAGTCCTCCTCGAACTTCAATGTCGCCTCTCCCGAGTCCAGTTTCTTCTGCAACGCCATCACGGCGTCGTTCGCCACGGTCTTGCTGTACGCGATGGTGTCTTCATCGAAAGGCATCATGTGCGTCGATCCCTGGAAGTCCGCGGAAACCGACGCCCAGCAACCCAGGAACAGGAAGGCAAGCACCGCAATCCGGCTCATCCTCGACAATGCAAACTCCGTTCCGGCGTCCCGGCATGCCTTACTGAAAGAATTCTGATTCATGAGTTGGCGAAAACTCTGGCACAGGAAAACTGGCCAGCCGCGCATCTTTTGGCAAAGCCTAACCCATCATTGGCGCATGGAAATTCCCAAGCTTCCAATATCAAAACACTTGTGATCGAATCATTCCATGCCTGCCATCTACCATCGTCCATCAAGCCGCCGACAGTTCATGACTCAAGTGACCCATGCTGTGGGAGCAATCGCGCTCGTCTCAGCGGGAGCATTCCCGGCCAGAGGGGCCGATCAGCAGACGTTCCGGCTCGCGCTCCTCTCGGACACTCACATTGCCGCAGACCCAAAGGATGCGAATAGAAAATTCCTACCAACGGAGAATTTGAAACAAGTGGTGGCGCAGGTGCTGGCATCGCAACCAGGAGGAGCTCTCATCAACGGAGATTTGTCCCGCCTCACCGGCGAACCCGGGGACTACGACGCCTTGAAACAGCTCCTGCAACCATTGAGCGAACGCCTGCCTGTTTACCTTGGCCTTGGCAATCACGATGATCGGACGAACTTTGCGAAAGCGTTCAAAACAACCTCTGGTGCCGTGACGGACCGGGTGATACTTGTGATCGAGCAGCCAGTCGTGCGCATCATCCAGCTTGATTCCCTGCTTTATCCAAACAAGACGCCGGGATTCCTCGGCAAGCCCCAGCGCGAATGGCTCTCCAAATACCTGTCTGGTTCAGATTCCAGGGCCACGATTCTTTTCGTCCACCACACGCTTAAGGACGGTGATGGTGACTTGCTGGATGTCGATCGCCTGTTTGATGTGATTCGACCGCACAAGAAGGTGAAAGCGATCTTCTACGGCCACTCGCATGAGTACAACTTCACCGAGCGCGACGGAGTCCACCTGGTTAATATCCCGGCGGTGGGCTACAACTTTAACGACAAGGAGCCCGTCGGCTGGGTGGACGCTAGCTTTACTGAGGCAACTGTCACACTCAAGCTGCGCGCCATCGGTGGAAACCTGACTGGCGACGGTCAGTCGAAGACGATCACCTGGAGAGGGTGATCTGGCTGAACCAGCATTCCCACCAGGATGATCCTTTCCTGCTACCTTCGGAATTGAAGCGGTGCAGGGGCTGGATCGTGTGAGGCGCAGGCCGCGTTGGTGGGGGCTTCCGCCTGCCGCTCGCTCGGGTTCACGAGGTTGTTTGCCAGCAGGTAGGCCTCAACTTCATCCCCGCTTACATCCGCGAGCAATCGTCCGTTTACTTCCACGCAAGGGCTCATCATCTGGCCGCTCTTCTCGATCATCTCCTGCCTCTGGGCCGGATCATTGATGATGTCGCGGTCCTGGAAGGGCAGTTCGTGCTTGCGCAGAACGGCCCGGACGCCATTGCTCCAACCACATTGAGGCTTCAGATAGGCGATGATATTGGGTTTGCTCATAAGTTCAGGGCGGCAAAAGTGCCACACACGCGCTTCTTGGCAATCTTTTCCTTGCGACGAATCACTCCTCTTTGGGATCGCGCTTGGCCTGTGATCGGCGCTGCGGCTAATCTTTGACTGCGACATGAACGTTCTGATCGTCCCGGACAAATTCAAAGGCACACTCACGGCGCAGGCTGCGGCCGCACTGATCGCGGAAGGATGGCAGCGAGCCCGACCCGAAGACCGGTTGAGCCTGCTGCCCATGAGCGACGGCGGCGATGGCTTCGGCGGAGTTCTTGCCAACCTCTCAAAGGCAGAGATGCACTCCACCCGCACCACCGATGCTGCCGGCCGGCCTCATGAAGCAAACTGGTGGTGGGATGCCACCACAGACACGGCAATCATTGAATCAGCCGGGATCATCGGCCTTGCATTGCTGCCGCCCGGGAAATTCCACCCTTTCAACCTGGATACCTCTGGACTTGGGATCGTTCTCCGCGAAGCCGCTGCCCGCGGTGCGCGGCGATTCCTGATTGGCATCGGAGGCAGTGCGACCAACGACGGCGGGTTTGGAGTCGCGCGATTCCTGGGCTGGCGCTTTCTGAAGGAAGACGGAGGTCAGATTGTTGACTGGACCGGGCTTCACAGTTTGTCGCGGGTCATGCCTCCTGAGTCCTCACAGCCCGATGGCAAGTTTGTCGTTGCCGTGGATGTGCAAAATCCCTTGCTCGGTCCGACAGGGGCCAGCCGCATTTACGGACCGCAGAAAGGACTGCGTCCGGAGGATTTCCCAACGGCGGAAGCGGCGTTGGAGCGGCTGGCTGCAATTACAGAGCGTGACTTGGGAATGCCGGGAGCCGCGCAGGAACCGGGCACCGGCGCTGCCGGAGGACTAGGGTTCGGCCTGCGATGTTTCCTCCATGCAAAGCTCGAGTCCGGTTTTGAAATCTTTTCAAGAATTGCGAAGTTGCGCGGGCAAATCCGCCAGTCCGACCTGGTATTGACCGCGGAAGGAGCAATTGACGCCTCCACACTGATGGGGAAAGGCGTCGGCGAAGTGGCGGCGATGTGTCGTGAAGAGGATGTTCCATGCATCGGACTAGCGGGAACACTGGCCCTCGACGGTGCCGGTGAAGCCTCCGCGCGACTCTTTCAACACACCTACGGAATCGTGCCACAGCTCACAGATCCCGCGGATGCCAGGTCGAATCCTTCGAAGTGGCTCCCCGAGCTGTCATATCTGGCTGCAAGCAAAGCTAGTACTCCGTCAGTCATCAAATGAGGGGTAAAGTTTCTTGAGTTTGACGCGGGCATCGTCGGTGGTGAAACGCCAGTTGATTTTGGAAGAGGGCTGATTGCGACGCCGGGTCCAGGCGGCGATCTCTTGGCG
>SXMN01000218.1 GCA_005777315.1 Verrucomicrobiales bacterium | reverse complement strand
CATCCCAGCGGCGATCCCTCGCCCTCCGAGGCGGACATCAAAGTCACACGCGATCTCATTCGCGCCGGGCAGTTGCTCAAGATCGAAGTGATCGACCACGTGATCCTTGGTCAACGCACCGCCGGGCGCCCGAAGGACTTTGCTTCGCTTCGTGAGCTGGGCTATTTCTACACCTGAACAGCACGATGATTCATCCGACAGCCATCATTCATCCCAAAGCGCAGCTTGATTCCTCCGTGAGAGTCGGACCTTACGCGGTGATTGATGAGCATGTCACACTCGGTGCTGATTGCTGCATTGGACCGCACGTCTATATCACCGGCCAGACGAGGATCGGCCCCGACAACCACTTTCACGCGGGCTGTGTAATCGGAGACGCGCCACAGGATTTGAAGTATCGGAACGAGCCAACCCGGCTTGTGATGGGGTCGAACAACGTGTTTCGCGAACACACCACCGTCCATCGATCCAACAAGGTTGATGAAGACACCACCATCGGCTCGAATTGCTTCCTGATGGCGAACTGCCATGTGGGCCATAATTCACACCTCGGCAGCTCGATCGTCATTGCGAACGGCGCGTTGATCGCTGGCCATGTCGAGATCGGCGACCGTGCTTTCATCTCCGGGAATTGCTTGATTCATCAGTTCGCACGCGTGGGAACGCTTGCCCTCATGCAAGGTGGCGCTGCCATCAGCAAGGATCTTCCGCCCTTCACCATTGCCCGTGGCGACAACGGCATCTGTGGACTCAACATCATCGGCTTGCGCCGCGCGGGTGTCGGAGCCGCGGACAGGCTCGAACTGAAGCAGCTATACCACCTGCTGTTCCGGAACCAGGGTAAATTGAGCAGCGCGATCACCGAAGCAAGGCTCAAGTTCACCAGTGCGACATCCAGGCTGGTCATCGATTTTGTCTGCGATGCGAAGCGGGGTGTATGTGCTGACACGGGTCTTGCCTCGGACAAGGAGTAATTACCATTTCTTGGTTCACCACCAGCAGTTCTAATTTTAATTTTCCTGGTCTTTCCGATTGAGAGTTGACGGGAGGATCAAGGCGGCGAGGAGTCGGCCGGAGGGCGGTGGGGTTGGATCCAGCGAGGCGGAAGCGTGTGAGCGGAGTTTGGCGTCGCCAGAGCCAGACTCCAAGTGGGCCATGGCGTGATGGCACGGTGCTCCTTTGGCCGCCAACGCTTTTTCCAGGACGGGCTGAGGCAGGCGGGCTCGGGCCTGGCAGTATCCAAAGGGTGGCCGGCGGTTACTGCACGATTTCGAGCTCTTTGGCACCTGGCTCCACCGGAACAATCATCGTCCTGCCTCCAGACCATTGCACCCAGACTTGAGTGACATCTGACGGAGTGACGAGCACGGTCACGGCGCCGTCCTGGCTCCAGTAGCCACTGCCCGCGTGGATCTCACGCACCGGTCCCGCTGCGTTCCCGTTCATCACTCGAAGCCTCGCGCCGATCCCCAGTGGGTTGCCCGCTGCTCCCTTCAGGCGCACGCGCAGTCCTGGTTTGCCGCCGACATTGTGATACAGCTTCGTCGCATTGCCATTCTGCGTGACCACCAAATCAGGCCGGCCATCGGCATCGTAATCACTCACAGCGCTGGCCCGTTGTTCCCCGTAGATCACCAGCCCGCTCTCCTGCCCCGGAACCGCCGCCAGATTCCCTTTGCCATCCCCGCGCAGGAGCAGGCCCCGACCGGCATCGCAACGTCCGCTATCAGGGTTCACGGCGAAGAAATTCTGGCTCAGGAACACATCTTCGGCCCCGTCTCCGTTGAAATCCGCCACACTTACCCCAAATGCCGGAGCGGACTGCGCTTCGCGCGGCAGTGATCGTGCCTCGAAATGGTCTCCCCGGTTCAGGAAGGCCGTCGTCATGAGAGTTTTAACTTCAAGTGACTTCATCGCCTTGAATGCATCGCCGTATATTTCAGAAACACCCGCCATGCCGTAAGCCTCGAAGCTTGTCCATTTCTCCGCCACCGAGGGGATTGCCGCGCCCACAGCCCTCAATCCCCGGTCCGCCACTTCCTTTCTGAAACCCTCGTGATAGTAGGCCTCGACAACTTCGACCGTTCCGTTTCCATCGAGATCGCCGAAATACACTTTGCGCGGATGTTCCCGGCTTGTGCGATATTTCGTATTCAAACCCCAGTTGGATGCGACCAGATCCATCCGTCCGTCGCCATCCAGATCCACGGCACTGACACCATTCCACCAGCCGGTTTGCTCACCTAATCCCATTGAGGTCGTCACTTCTTTGAGTTTGCCTCCTTCGTTGCGGAAGACGCGCACCGGTCCCCATTCACAGGCGAGTGCGAGGTCCGGTCTGCCGTCGCCATCGATGTCGCTGAATACCGCGCCGCTGACGAGTCCCACTTTGTCGAGCCTCTGCATCTCGATGAACTTTCCCCCCTCGTTCTTGAAGAGGGCCGACGTTGCCGCCTCGGGATACCGCCCGGGAATCACCCTCCCTCCGACGAAAAGATCAAGATCTCCGTCCCCATCGACGTCTGCCAGAGCCATTGGCCCAACACTTGATTCCTGACCGCCGACGGCATCAGTGATCGCCGGTGAATTCAGACCGTAAAGTTTCACAGCGCCGCCCAGAGCAAGACCATCCTCATAATTGGCAGAGCCAGCCAAAATCTGACCCGACGCAAGGCCGAGGATTGATGTCAAATCCCGCGTCACAGTTTGCGTCCAAATACCCTTCTCCAACCGTTTGAAGCCACCCTTGCCATCATTAAGAAACACACCCATCGCTCCGCCCCTGCCGCTGCCGATCAGAAGATCCTCGCGCCCGTCGCCGTCGAGATCTGTCCAACTCACGCCTGGGCCGGGCTGACTGAGTCGATGGGGCAGCAATGGTTGCCTTGCGAAATCTTCGAAAGGCTCCTCGGAATGAATATGGCCGAGCACGGGGCTCACGTCTTCGAAGAGAGGCCTAGGACTGTTCGTTGGTGGAGCGGCAGGCTTTGACGATTCCGCTTCCGCCTCGTGGATTTCATAAAGTCTGTTTGCCTTTACACCCGCCACGACGCTGCGTTTCCCGCTCCTCCATTGAACTTCGATGCTCAGTTGCTGGCTCTGATTTCCCGCCGCGAAAACGCGCACGGGATCGTCACCTGAGAGATATCGCCCGCCACAAATGACTTCCTGCGCCTGACGCGCCACAGGTCCGCCAACCAAAGTGATCCTCGAGCCGACGCCCTGGGTGTTTCCGGCCAAGCCTTTCAGCCTGACTGCAACACGAGGTCCGACGCTTTCGTTCCGGTAAACACCCGCCTCGCTCTTCAGGTTGTTGACGGCCACATCGAGATCCCCATCACCATCGAGATCGGCAAGGCAGGTTCCTTGAGAGATCGCCACGTCACTGAATCCCCACTCCGCGCCAACCTCCTCAAACGTGCAGTCCCTCCGGTTTCTGAAGAGGAGTTTTGCCGAATCGAGGCGTGGATACATTTTCACCGCGCTGGCCAGTTCCTGGGGGCTCAAGCGCCGCGCGGCACGCATCTGTTCGATTCGTCGCGCCACGTCCGCGTTCTGAAAATCCCCCCACTGCCCGTTCGTCACCAGGATGTCCTCGTAACCATCCAGATCGACATCCAGAAAGATGGGCCCCCATGACCATTCCGAGGCCTCGACACCGGCATAAAACGCGATGTCGGCAAAGGTTCCGTCGCCCCGGCTCAATTGGAGGGTGTTCCGGCTCATCTGAGGCCGGTCTTCAATCACCCCGATGGGCCAGCGTACAGGGGTTGATTCGGCGACCTGAACATGGCGCTTTGTGTGGTCGCGGCTCAACATGTCCACCACAAAGAAGTCCGTGTTCCCATCGCGATCAATATCGGAAAAATCCACTCCCATTGAGAAGGTGCTGGTGTGCCGCAACGCAAGCGGCGGCAGCGCTCGAAACTTTCCAAGGCCATCGTTCATCCAGATGCGGTCCGGCGTGAAAAGATCGCTGCAGAGATAAATGTCCGGCGCGCCATCGCCATCGATGTCACGAATCTGCACCGCGAGACTCCAATCCTGTGGGCGCCTTTTCAACGGTTGGCCCGATTCGTCCAGGAAGGCGCCGCCCGTGAAGGACAAGGGCTTGAAGTTCCCTTTGCCGTCATTGAGAAAAATGGCGTCACCTTCGCCGAGTTCGAGGATCTTGCCCGACTGAGTAACGACGAAACGATTCGTGTACTCGGGCAGAGTGGCGGGCTGACCGTCCACGAGGGCGATCATCGGAACCTCCTCCACCATCTGTACACGAAACCGCGTCGAGGGCCTGTCCATGATCGTCGTCGGACGATAGTTCGCGACGTACAAATCGAGAGTGCCGTTGCCATCAAGATCCCCCAGAGCGAGTGACATTCCACCTGTCTTCGCGGACACCCCAGACTGTTCCGTGATGTCCTTGAAGACACGCCTTCCGTCATTTTGGAAGATCTTTGGGCCGCCACCGAGCGTGTTTACGATCAGATCCAGATCGCGATCCCCGTCGATGTCGGCGAAAGCTGCTCCCATCGAATCCAGGTTGGGACACGCAATTCCCGCTCGTGCGGTGGCGTCCTCGAACTTCCAATTTCCCAGATTCCGGTAGAGAACATTGTCGCCATCCAGAGCGCAGAAGTAGAGATCGCACAAACCATCGCCATCGACATCCCCGGCGGCGACACCCGAGCCGCTGAGAAGATTCCGATTCGCAACCGAGCGCGTTTCCGCCAGAACGTTCGTGAACCGGATGCCACTCGAACTGCCGGGCACCCGTTGAAATCCGGTCCGTCCGTCAGTGGGAACTGTGAGCGCCAGACTCCGGCTGCCAACGCCATTCTCCCATTCTGCTCCTGAAGAACGCACGAAGATGAGAGACACGGCGCAACTTACCAGCGGAATGATGTAACTCGATCCTCTCATTGTGTTAGCGAATTATGGTCCCGCAACCTATCGCCCGCCGCGAAACACGGCGAGGAATTATTTCTCGATCAGAGGTTCAATGGTGCCTCCCGAAGCCGTCGGTAACGATCAGACCTCAAGACCGTGCGTGGTGGGGATTGCCAAGAATCCCTCTTCACATCCAGAATAGGTTCGTGATTCGGTTCGTCATGGTTCGAGCGATCGCCTGTTGGGCGATTCTGGCAGGTGGTTCCAGCCACGCGGCGGATGTGACGATTCAAGACCGGGCAATCTTCGTAAACGGCGCCTTCTTCGTCATGAAGGGAGTGTGTTATCAGCCGACTCCGGTAGGTCAGACTGCGACGAAGCCACCTTTCGGAGATTATTTCACATCCACCTACCGGTCCTTGTATGAGCGTGATCTGCCCATGCTGAGGGCGATGGGTGCCAACACAGTCCGCGTCTATAACTGGGATCCTGCAGCCAATCATTCTCACTTCCTCGATCTTGCCTGGAACAATGGCCACCAGCCCATTCATGTTCTGGTCAACGCGTACATCGATCCCCAAACCGACTGGTCCAGCACATCCGTTTTCACTCAACTCAAAGCGCGATGGCGCACGCTGGTTGAAAACACTGCGTCGCATCCGGCAACCCTCGGGTTTCTCATCGGCAATGAACTCAACGTCGTCAACGATGCGAATCCCGTGTTCTGGTCCAGGGTCAATGAAATCGCGATCGACATTCGAGCGCTGGCCCCGAACCGGCTGGTCACCACTCCACTCGCAGACAAGAACCTTCTATCGGTCGTTCCAACCTATGACGCCCCGATGGCAGGGTTCAACTGCTGGGCCATTCAAGCCTACCGCGGACGGAGCTTCGGAACGCTCTTCACCGATTATGCCACGGTCAGCGGCAAGCCGCTCCTGGTGACTGAATTCGGCATCGACGCATACGACCGGCGAGCAAATGCAGAGTATGCCGGAGACGCCGCGTTGCCCGCCGATTACCTCAAGTCGTTGTGGCTCGAGATTGCCCGGCGGACCAACATTGTTTCCGGAGGCGTCATTTTCGAATGGGTGGACGAATGGTGGAAGGATCAGAGCGCGAACACTTCGACTTTCAGACAGGACAACGGCGCCTGGACGGCGGCAGGTTTTCCCGATCGTTCAGCAGAACACGAGTGGTGGGGGATATGCCGCGCGGCCGCACCTGGTTCTCTGCGTTTGCAGCCCCGCGCTGCCTACACCGTCATCCAGGAATTGTGGCAGGCGCCTCGGCCACGTTTCATTGAAATTCGTTCCACTGCGATGGGAGCTTTTGAAACACTCCTGGACGGCCCGGCTGGTTTGCGATTCAAGGTCCAGGTTTCCCGCGACGAGTCTGCCTGGGTCAACCTTGCCACGAATACGATTCCATTCCTGTTCACTGAACCGGCTGTTTCGGGGCATTCACGCGCCATCTATCGTGCGGTGCTGGATGAATGAGGGCCAGTTCCCCGAACCAGTGCTGGCATCCATAGCCGGCTTGTGACGACTCCCGTCAAGGAACTGCACCGAGGGGAAGAGCCTGATCAGTAAGATCAGGACACCGCCTGCCGATGCTGGCTACGATTCCCGCACAATTCCAAAGGCGCATGCTTCATTCTTGTTCGCGCAGAGATGGGTCAGGAAGAACTCGTCGCACATGGGTGGAAGTGCGTGTTTGAGGTGATCGAGCAGCAGGTAATCCTCGTGATCTTTGAACTTGATTGTCAGGACAAACCGGCGGGCGCGATGGTGTCGGACCCAGTCGATCAGAAGGCTGACGCTGCGCTCTGGCGAGGCGATGCCGTCACACAGCAACCAATCCACGGGCGACTCCGGCACATACGAGCAGGGGTCGGCCTTGAGAAATTTCAAATGCCGGTTCTTAATCAAGTCGGCCCGCAATGGAGCATGGTCCACGGCCACAACGCGCGCGCCACGTTGCAATGCCACGTAACTCCAACCGCCCGGCGCGGCTCCGAGATCCACGCATCTGTGGCCTCGTGCGATTTTGCAGCCGAGCCGGATTTCCGCTTCGACCAGTTTCGCAAAAGCACGCGAAGGGGCTTCCTTGTCCGAAGGCACGGGCACTTCGCCAAGAGGGAATGGCGACATGACCCGGCGCAGAAGATTTGGCGCAGGCGCAGCGGCAAGGGAAATCAACCCACGATCCGGAGCGGTGAGCAGGAGCTGGACGAATGACTGGGCCAGCGTGAATCGTGGGGTTTCCGGTTGCAACGAACGCAAGAGCTGTCGGCGCTTTTGTTGAAGCAGCTCTCGAAACGCCTCACGAATGAGTTTGCAACGGTGGAGTCCGGCGGAGCCGCGTTTGTAGAAGGGTTCGATGTGGAGAAGCCAGGGTTGGCCCTCTGGCATGCGACGACCGATCGACTCCAGCAGCGTCAGAGCCCAGGCGCTGACGGATGACGCCGCGTGCTCTGTCACATCAGGCAGAAGCTGACGCGCGAATGCGAGAGTGGGTGGAGCTTCGGGTTGGAGTCCGAGATTGCTCACGATCAGGCCAGGAGCGCGAGTGCCATGCACTGCATGTGGAAAACCGCGCCGCAGCTCCTCAAGGAGGAACAACTCGCTTTCCGGTGCGCTGAGAATCACATGCATGTGTTGGGCCTGTCAGGGTTTAGAAAGGGTTCCGCCGATGTGCAAGCACGGGCTTGGGAATTATATGGCGGTTCTGAGGTGACGGCGAAACAGGCGGTGTCTGCCGGCGTTGACCGCACTTCCAGGCCGGTGCTAGCATGAATCCATGAATCAACTCCTTCGACCTCTCGTTCTGTTTTTTGCATTCCTCACGGCTGCCGCAGCCCTTCACGCCGCCGATGCCACGAATGGAAAACCATTGCGCGTTCTTCTCGTCACCGGAGGCTGTTGCCACAATTACCCATTGCAAAGGGTCGCACTCACAAACGCGTTGTCGAAACTGGCGAAAGCCGAATGGACGATTGTCAATGAAGGAGGAAGCGGCACAAAGGCGATGATCGGTCTCTACGACAGGCCTGATTGGGCGAAGGGCTTTGATGTTGTCGTGCACAACGAATGCTTTGCGGACACGACAGATCACGATTACATCCGCAAAATCACGGTTCCTCACAAAGCGGGAGTGCCTGCCGCGGTGATTCACTGCGCGATGCACACTTACCGGGGAACGGACATCGATGACTGGCGCGAGTTTCTGGGTGTCACCAGCCGGCGTCATGACCACATGAGCCATTACCCGGTGAAGAAACTGGTCACGGATTCAACGATCCTTAAAGGCGTTCCCGACAACTGGCTAACTCCGAAGGACGAACTCTACGTCATCGAAAAGCTATGGCCGAATGCCAGGGCTCTCGCGACCTCCAGGAGCGAGCGAGACGGAGTGGATCACCCTGTTGTTTGGATCAACCAGTATGGCAAGGCGCGTGTGTTTGGCACGACGTACGGGCATTCTGATGCGACCTTTCAAGATCCGGTATTTCTCGATTATGTGTCGCGTGGGCTGCTTTGGGCCGCTGGCCGCATTGAAAAGTAGGATTCAACCTCGGCCCTGTTTGTCAGCTATCCTGAGGTCTCCTCAGTCACTCGGCTGACTTGGATTTCTCCAGGATCCCATGGACTCGCTGAGTTCGTCCTTCCAAGAGACGGGCCCAGCGGTGAATTCCCATACGCCCGAGGTTCTTTCAAAACTGTAGCACCGAACGTCAGTTCGCTCTGACTTCCGGAATGTTTGAGCCGACTCACGTCGGCTGCCACGGAGTTTTGAAAGTGGCTCGCCCTCTTGGAATTGTGCGGACCGGATCTTCTCGCGCCTTCGGTCTGAATTCGTGATGACGCGGCGGAATGGTTGGCAGAGGGCGGGCAAAAACAACGCTTCCATGACCAAGATCAAGAACCAGCCTGCTTCGGACCGGGGCCGCCCGCTCGGCATGTCTCGGCGAAAAAGGGTGCTCGACAGCGGAAATGGGTGAGCGGAAGGTGCGAGCGTGAACTCAGATGAAAAGCATTTCTCCCGAAGTTGCACCGCGTCAGAATCAAAATCGATTCACACCAGATCGACCCACGCAATGGCAATGGCTGCGCGTTCGAGAACTTTTTGCATCACTTGGCTGCTGTTGTTGCTTCCAGTCACAGTGCAGGCGCTAGATTTCACTTGCTCGACCAGTAACCTGAGAGGTGACTTTTTCCGAGGAAGCCCTCCAACCATTCATTGCTATACCTTAGAGGGCACTGACAGCGTGTCCGGTTTTTACTTGCCGGGAAGTTTGAGCTGGGAAGCTGAGCGTTTGGGTCGTCCGACCGCCCTGTGCCTCCCGCAGATGCGGACCAACGATGTCAGCTTCGGCGTGCGGCAGGATCAATTCGGGTTCAAAATCGATTGGAACAGCGGAATGACTGTGGTGATCAAAACCTGCATGGATCTGGTCGATCCGGTCTGGACTCCGATACAAACCATCACTCTCAACGACGATTCATTCCAATTCACCGATCCGCAGTGGACGAATTATCCCGCTCGATTCTACCGTATCCGTTCACCATGAAACTCATTTGCCTCGTTTTCATCTCGTTTGCGTTGGGGTTGCAGACAGCCAAAGCGGATACATGGGAATCGCCAAAGCCCTTCAGCGTGCATTCCAGCAAGAGCAACTTTGTTGCACGCGTGGAACCGGGCTCGTTCGCACCAACGAAACAAAAGCCGGTCCTGACGGTGTTCACGGTAGCGGCCGGCGTCCAGGTTGAGCAGTGGAAGGTGGAACTTGCCAATTTGTTTTCGCCCGTCACCGTGCTGATCTCCGACGATGGTCAATATGTGGTCACGCTCGATGATCATAGCTCCGTCGGTTGTGGAGATACGGTGCTGGCATTCTACGCCAAACAGGGCCTGATCAAGAAGCGTTCGCTCGAAGAAGTCCTGGCTGAAGTTCAACCTCAAGTGCGCGAAAGTGATTACAGAAACCTGTTTACACACTCGGTATCCTCCCGGCATTGGCGGGAACGCGGGGTAATGCTTTTTGATGGAATCGGTGCAAACATCCGCTTTGGCATCTGGCTCGATTGGACGGCGCAGTGGTTGGTGTGGAGGCTATCCGACGGGTCCGCCGTCAAACTCAGTCCGCAGGAATCCAGAATTTGGAAGAGTCGAGGACTCTCCTGGGCACGGGCGGCCTTGGCTGAACCCGAAGTGCCCGGACGTCCGGCAAGAGAGGAGTTCAGACAATGGACTGTGACTGCCATGGAATGGTCCCGCCGTGTGAGAGCGCGATTCCACAACCAAATCACAGCCTGCCGCTACCTCGCTTACAGCAAGGATCCAGGCGATCTCGAATTGCTTTAGCGATTGCTTCACCAAACAGAGGGGGATCAGAATTCTGAACTGGAGTTGCGCATGAACGCGGATCGTGCTCTGGCGATAAGTGCCGGGGCCGCGACGAACTTTCCTTTTCACCCAGAGACCGGGCAGACTCCCTACTTTCGGCTCGGGAAGCTGGATCTCACGGTTGAGTTACCCTCGGCTCCAGAGAACGACGGTGGGCAGCTCTACGTTTCGGTATTTTCTGAAATCGTGAAAGAATCCTCCTGGCAGCTTGCGTCTGCCGCCTTCCGCACGGGCGTGAGTTTCAGATCAACGAGCGTGGCAAAGGCTTCTGAAGTTCCCGTGAAAACGATTCATCTTCCCCCTGGCCGCTATTGGGTGAAGACGGTCTGGGACCGCAACCAGCCGTTTCAACACGATCTCAACTCTTACGAAGGAATGCGGGAGTGGAAGGAATCCGGTGAACCCGCGCCCGCGGCTGAAGCCGGCGATTTCGAAAACGGCATGACAGAGATCATCGATCTCCGACCTGGAACCACTGCCCAAATCCGCATCAAATGCATTCAGCCGGGCAAACCAACCGTGGATAAAATTTCACCTGTCGAATGAGGAATTTACTGAGGAGACCGTGGGATAGGCTCTCGGAATGTAAGAGTTCTTGACCCAAGACTCGCGCCAGGCCGGACTCGCAAAAGCTGCTGACTTCAAGGTCAAGTTTTGATGGCTGACACAAACAAAATAACCGTGGCCGCGCTCAAACCCATGCGATTCACTGGTTGTCCTGCGATCCGGAATTGCTTACAAGATCCAGACGCTTACTGAGGAGGCCGTGGGATAGGCTACGAATGATGGCGAGCGCCACAGATGCAGATGCGAGGCGCGAACGCGGGAGGATGCCCGCAGCGGCCTCCGACCAAGTGAGCAACGAAGCAGGTGCGTCTGTGCCGCCGTCAAGATTTGTAGCCTAT